>NZ_CP038440.1:2155844-2478485 GCF_004683885.1 Brevundimonas sp. MF30-B
AGGTCTATCGCGCCCGCCTGAACGGCGGCTCGGCCCCTCTGACCCTGTCGAGCGATCTGTCGCGCGGCGCCTCGCCCAACGCCGGGCCTCAACCCTATCAGTAATCCTTAGGTCGCTACGCAGAAGCCGGAGCGGCGTCGGTGACCGAATAGGCCATGATCCCCGTGGCTATGGCCAGGTTCAGGCTGTCGGCGCGTCCTCGCATGGGAACCTTGACGTTGACATCACAGGCGGCGGCCAGGCGATCAGTCAGGCCAGCCTGCTCGTTGCCCATCAGGATCAGCGCAGGGTGAGCGATTTCGGCCTCGCGATAGCCGACGGTGGCGTCCAGGCGCGTGCCGACGACCGAACCGGGCCATTTGGCGCGCCACGCCAGAAAGTCCTCGACCGAGGTCCGGCAAATGGCGACGGCGAATACCGATCCCATCGTCGCCCGCACCGCCTCGACCGAAAACGGATCGACGCAGTCGCCGATCAGAATGACCCCGCCGCAGCCCGCCGCGTCGGCCGTGCGCACGATGGTTCCCAGATTGCCGGGGTCGCGCACCTGCTCCAACGCGATCCAAGCCGGGGCGCTGTCGGCCTCGATCGCGTCCAGAGGCGTGAAGGCCTGGTCGAACACGCCCAGCACCGTCTGGGGGTTTTCTCGACGGCTGATCTTCTCCAGGATCGGAAAGGTGACGATCACGATCTCGCCGCCGGCCTTGAGCGTCTCCTGGCGGGCGCGGTCCAGCAGCGGGTGTGGACGTGCGTCCTGGCCGACCAGCAGCAGGCGCGGGGCGCGGCCCTGATCAAGGGCCTCGCCGATGAACTTCAGCCCTTCGGCCAGGAACTGGCCGGTCGCCTCGCGGCCTTTACGCATATGCAGGGCGCGCACGGCCTTGACCGTGTCGTTGGTCAGGGATGTGATCAGCCGCTCGCTCATCGCACGGCCTCCCAGCGCGAGAAGAAGCTGAGGCCGATGGCGCGCGCGTCAGCCCCATCCTCGCTCAGCGCCAGCTCGCCCCATTCGATGCGCCCGCCGCGCCCTGCCGTCGCCTCGTCCATCAGGTGCGCTAGTGACAGGCCCGATATGCGCGCGGCGTAGGCGTTCAACAGCAGAAAGTCCGCATTGTCGGACAACAAGGCGGCGCAATCCGCCAGCAGGCCGGGCAGGTCCTCGAACAGGCGCCAGACCTCGCCTGTGGGACCCCGACCGTACTTGGGCGGATCCAGGATGATGCCGTCGTACTTCGAACCGCGGCGCACCTCGCGCGCCACGTATTTCCGCGCATCCTCTACGATCCAGCGAATGGGGCGGTCCGACAGGCCGGACTGTTCAGCGTTCTCGCGCGCGTAGTTCACCGACTTTTTCGACGCGTCGACGTGGGTGACCTCGGCGCCGGCCGCTGCGCAGGCCAGGCTGGCGACGCCGGTGTAGCCGAACAGGTTCAGCACGCGCGGCCGCTTCAGTCCCCGGATGCGCTGGTCCAACCACTCCCAGTTGGCGGCCTGCTCCGGGAAAAAGGCGAGGTGGCGGAAGGGGGTGAAGCGGCCGGTGAAGCGCACGTCGCGCCACGCCAGCGGGAAGGTCTCTACCGACCGGCCGGAGAAGCGCCAGCGGCCGCCGTCGTCCTCGTCCTGCGGATCGAATACGGCGTGGGCGGCGTCGAAGGCAACTGGATCGCGCGGCGCCCAGACGCACTGAGGCTCGGGTCGCACGACCGTATGGGGACCGTACCGCTCCAGCTTGCGGCCATGGCCGCTGTCCAGCAGGGCGTAGTCGGGCCAGGCGCGCGTCATCAGGACCTGGGGCTGGGCGGCGAGACGGTTGGACATGGCCGCCTCGATAGGCGCTCAGGCCGCCTGCCGTCCAGCACTGGGCTGAATCTCAGGTTCGCCGTGATCCCGGTCGGCGCGATGCGGCGTCTTGTCCCAAGCATGCGGTTCAGTGACCACGCGAACGGTTGCGTGAACCATCGCTAGGCTCGTGAGCGCCCAGTAAAGCGGCGCCTGCAGCATATCCCGGATCCCGTAGCGCGCCCCCGCCCGCACGGCCCCCAGCTTGCACGTCAGCCAGGCTGCGCCTGATCCCAGCGCGAGCACGATCATCGCCTCCACAGGCACCAAGGGCGAGAGACCCGCCGCCAACGGAACCAGGAGGGCGGCCGTCAACCAGGCCAGAGCCGGCCCATGCGTGATCGCCGATGCGACGGCCATGCCAAGGGTGGCGATGAGTCCGAGAAGCCCCCTCGCCCCCAGACCGTTCAAGCGACGAGTGTGCACCCCAACGGTCTGGAGATATCCCTTGAGCCACCGGGTGCGCTGGGGCAGCCACGCGTGCAGGCCGTCGGGCGGCGTCTCGTAGGTGGGGCGAGTGATGACGCCCAAACGTCCGCCGCGTCGCCATAGCCGAAAGCCGAGATCAGCGTCCTCAGTCACGTTGAAAGGATCCCATCCGCCGGCCGCTCTCAGAGCGTCGACGCGGACATGATTGCTCGTTCCACCCAAGGGAAACGGCAGGCCCAGCGCGGCCATGCCGGGAAGAGCGACTTCGAACAGCCCGGCGTACTCCGCTGCAAACTGGCGGTCCACGAATGTCGAAGGGCTCTTGGCGCGTCGGCGAATCCGCAAAGGCGCCTGGAGCGCCACAAGATCGGGTTCGGCCATGAAGCGTCCCGCCGCCTCACGCAGTTGCTGCGGGTCGGGATCATCCTCGGCATCATAGATGGTGACCAGTTCCCCAGATGACCTGGCCAAGGCGTGATTGAGAGCACGCGGCTTGGTGCAGGGGCCGCCCGGAGGCACTACCTGCACGGACAGCCAATCCGGCCGCTGTTCGGCCAGAACGGCGGCAAGCGTCGCGGCGTCATGCTCTTCCAGCACGATGAAGCCCTCTAGGCGATCGGCCGGATAGTCGATCTGCGTGAGGGCTTCGATCAGCAGAGGCGCCACCTCGGCCTCGTCATGCAGCGCAGCGATAATGGTGTAGCGCGGCCATTGCTCGGGTTCCGGAGCCGGGGACGGTCGGCGAAAGCTCGCCAGGCACAGCGCCACGCGCCATGCGGCGGCGGCCGCGAACCCGCACCACAACAGGTAGAGCATCGCCCGACCGAGGGCGAAGGGCGCGGCAAAAAAGAGGGTTAGGACCACGGTGACGAACATGCACAGAACCGCGATCTGGCGTCCGGTGAGACCGCGCAGCGAGGCGCTTTCGCTCGGATCAGGGCTGATCAAGGCGGCTTGGACGACTTCAACCCGACCGTGCATTTTTCTCCGCTCCCAGCCCGACTTAACCGCTAAGCTGTGAGCGCGGTCAGGGCAAGCGGTTGCGGCTCTGCGCGCGGCCCGGCTATGGATGCGGCATCGGGTCGCTGGCCCGCCGGAGGAGATTAAGAGTGTCGAGCCCCGCCCCTGCCCGTTCGGCACGCAAGCCCAAAGGTGAGGGACACGCTCGACGCGCCGAGATTCTTGAGGCGGCCGAACGCATCTTCGTCGAGTACGGTTATGAAGGCGCGACCATACGCAAGATCGCCGAGGCCGTCGGCCTGTCGTCCACAGCGCTCTACATGCATTTCGCCGACAAAGACGAAATCCTGCACGAGATCTGCCGACAGGCCTTCGAAACCTTGATAGCCCGCAACCAGATCCAGTTCTCTCAGCCTATGACGCCCGAGGCGAAGCTGCGGCTGATGCTCGAGGATTACGTTCGGTTCGGCTTCGAACAGCCCAACGCCTACCGATTGATCTATCTGACGCGTCCCCAAGAGGCGGATGCGGCGCGCAGTGCGGCCGCCGAGATCGGCGCGGAACTGTATCGGTCCTTCGAAGCGGTCGTGGCCGAAGCGGGTGCGGCCGGCCGATTGAGGGGGGAGGTGCGCCCGACCGCCCAGGCCTTGTGGGCCGGAACGCACGGCGTCGTATCCCTGATGATCACCAAGCCCTATTTCGACTGGGTGGACCGCGACACCCTGACCCGCACCCTGCTGAATGGACTGTTCAACGGTTTGCTTAAGTCGTGATCCGCTGCGTCCTCGCGATCGCGGCCACGCTTGCCGGCGCCCCGACGGCTGTCCAGGCTGAGCCTTTGCGGGTCATGGCGCTGGACCAGTGCGCAGATCAATATGTGCTGGCGCTGCGGCCCGATGCGGCGCTGATCCTTTCTCCACGCGCCGACGATCCTGACTCGCAGATGCGCGCAATGACGTCAGGGCATCGCCTGGCGCGCCCCACGCTCGAGACCGCCGTGCTCGCCGAGCCCGACGTGGTGGTCCGATATTGGGGGGGTGACGCGAGAATGCTTGCGGCGTTGGAGCGCTCGAGCGTTCGCACGGTGACTATCCAGGACGCTTCGGACTTCGCGGGCATTCGCCGAAATCTGCGTGACGTCGGCCGGGCGCTCGAGGCCGAGGAGCGCGCAGAGGTGCTGATCGCGCGGATGGACGCCCGTCTGACAGGCGCTGCGCGGGCGCAAGAGCGGTCGGCGGTCTATCTGACGGCGGGGGGATTCACTGCGGGTCCGGGCACGCTGATCGACGCCATGATGCGCGGCGCCCGGCTTATCAACCAGGTAGAACGTGCAGGCTTCAGTCCTATCAGCGTCGAGAGGCTTGCGCTGGCGCCGCCAGCCGCATTCGTACTGGGCTTCTTCGACCAGGCGCGCGCCGACTGGCGCGGCGCTGGCCGTCACCCGGTCGCGCGGCGGCTGGCGGAACGCCGAGTGGTGGCGCGTCTCCCCGCCGCCTTGCTGACATGCCCCGCTTGGTTCGCCGCCGAGGCGACCGCCATGATGGCCGAAGGCCCCAGCCGATGAGCCGGCTTTCGCTTCTGCTGGCCACAGTCCTTGCCGCACTGATCGTGTGCGCCGTCAGCTTCGGAGAAGCGCCGCTTAGTCTTGCTCAGTATCGCCAGGCGTTCACCGATCCTCTGAGCGGGCCCGGACTGGTGATGTGGCAGGTGCGGGCGCCGCGCGCGGCCTGTGCGGCTCTGGTCGGCGCGGCGCTGGGTCTCGCCGGCGCCGTCCTGCAGGGCCTGCTTCGCAATCCGCTGGCGGATCCGGGCGTGCTGGGGGTCTCCGCGACTGCGGCTCTGGCGGCGGCCCTGGCGATCGTAGCGGGAGCCGCTGTCGCGCCGGGCGTTGTGGAAGGCGCAGCCTTGCTGGGCGCCGGGTCGGCTGGCGCGCTTCTAGTGGCGGTGTCGATGCGCGTCCGCGCGCCCGAAGCCCTTATTTTGTTCGGGGTCGCCCTTTCGGCCTTCGCGGGAGCCGCCACCGCGCTGATATTCAACCTGTCGCCGTCTCCGATCGCCAGCGCCGAGGTGATGAACTGGTTGCTGGGCTCGGTCCAGAACCGCAGCTGGACTGATGCGGCTTGGGTCGCGCCGTTGCTGGCGGCGGCCGGCCTGCTGGCGCGCGCGGCTGCGCCGGGGCTGCGCATGCTGACTCTGGGCGAGGAGACGGCCGCGACGTCCGGGCTCGCCATGGGAAGAATCCGCGTCCTCGCGCTTGCCGGGGCGACCTTGGCGGCAGGGGCGGCCGTGGCGGTGTCCGGCGTCATCGGCTTTGTCGGTCTTGCCGCTCCGCATCTGGTTCGCGGCCTCGTCAGAGGCGACGCAGGCCGCATTCTGACGCCTTCAGCTTTGGTGGGCGCCTGCATGCTTACCGGGGCGGACTTGCTGGCGCGCATCACTCCTACGGAACAGGAGCTCAAGCTTGGCGTCTTCACCGCCCTTGTCGGAGCCCCGCTTTTCGCCTTCATCGCATGGCGCGCGGCAAAGGAGTGGCGGTTGTGACCGCGCTCGGCTTGATCGATGCGTCGGCGCGCATTGATGGTCGACGTGTCCTCGATAATGCGCGTTTCGCAGTCCGGTCAGGCGAGGTCGTCGCCGTGGTCGGTCCGAACGGCGCCGGCAAGTCCAGCGCGGTGCGCGCGCTCGTCGGCCTGCTGTCCCTCGACAAGGGACAAGCGCTGCTCGGCGGCGATGAAATCCGGACCATGACGACGCGCCAACGCGCCCGACGCGTGGCGTATCTTCCTCAGGAACGTCGCATCACCTGGAATCTCCCGGCCTCCGAAGTCGCTGCTCTGGGCGCGCCCTTCCTGTCTGGAGGGGCAGCGCTGACGCGGGCGCATACCGCACTAGATCGTTTGGAGATTGGTCACCTGGCCGACCGCGGGGTGGCGGAAATGTCGGGCGGAGAGCGCGCACGAGTCCTGCTTGCACGCGCTCTCGTGTCAGAAGCCGACGCGCTCGCCGCCGACGAACCCCTGGCCGGCCTGGATCCCGACGCGCAGCTGCTGGTGGCCGAAGTTCTGCGCGACAAGGCAAGGCAGGGGGACGCCGTCCTGCTCACCTGTCATGACCTGACCTTGGCCGCGGGGCTGGCGGATCGGATCATCGTCATGGACCACGGCGCCGTCGTGGCCGACGCGGCGCCCGCTCAAGCGCTATCGGTCGACGTCCTGCGCTCGACGTTCAACCTGGATGCGCATTGGGTTTGCGACTCTGGCATGTCGCTGCTGGCCGCCCGCCGCAGATAGAGGGACCTTCTACATCCGGAACACGCCGAAGCGCGTCTCGGGGATGGGGGCGTTCAGGCTGGCCGAGATGGCCAGGCCCAGAACGTCACGGGTCTGGACCGGATCGATGATGCCGTCGTCCCACAGCCGGGCGGTCGCGTAATAGGGATTGCCCTCGTCCTCGTAGCGCTGGCGCACGGGGGCCTTGAAGGCCTCGGCCTCTTCCGGCGTCCAGGTTTCGGCGTCGCGGTGGACGGTGGCCAGCACCGAGGCGGCCTGCTCGCCGCCCATCACCGAGATGCGGCTATTGGGCCAGCTGAACAGGAAGCGCGGCGAATAGGCGCGGCCGCACATGCCGTAGTTGCCGGCGCCGAAGCTGCCGCCGATCAGGACGGTGAACTTGGGCACCTCGGCGGAGGCGACGGCGGTGACCAGCTTGGCGCCGTGCTTGGCGATGCCCTCGGCCTCGTATTTGCCACCGACCATGAAGCCCGAGATGTTCTGCAGGAACAGCAGTGGAATCTTGCGCTTGCAGGCCAGTTCGATGAAGTGCGCGCCCTTCTGGGCGCTTTCGGAGAACAGCACGCCGTTGTTGGCCAGGATCGCGACCGGCTGGCCCCAGATGCGGGCGAAGCCGCAGACCAGGCTGGTTCCGTACAGGGCCTTGAACTCGTCCAGCTCGGAGCCGTCGACGATGCGGGCGATGACCTCGCGCACATCATAGGGAGCGCGGACGTCGTCAGGGACCAAGCCGTAAAGCTCCTCCGGGTCGAACAGCGGCGCGCGCGGCGCGCGCACGTCCAGCGGCTGAGGCTTGATAGTGTTCAGATTGGCGACGATAGAGCGCACGATCTCCAGCGCATGCTCGTCGTTCTCGGCCACGTGGTCGACCACGCCGCTCCGTCTGCCGTGAGTCTCGGCGCCGCCCAGCTCCTCGGCCGAGATGACCTCGCCGGTCGCGGCCTTCACCAGCGGCGGGCCGGCCAGGAAGATGGTGCCCTGATTGCGCACGATCACCGTCTCGTCCGACATGGCCGGCACATAGGCGCCGCCGGCCGTGCAACTGCCCATGACGCAGGCGATCTGGGGAATTTCGGCGGCGCTCATTCGCGCCTGGTTGAAGAAGATGCGGCCGAAGTGGTCGCGGTCGGGGAAGACCTCGGCCTGGTGCGGCAGATTGGCCCCGCCGGAATCGACCAAATAAACGCACGGCAGGCGGTTCTGCTCGGCGATCTCCTGGGCGCGCAGGTGCTTCTTGACCGTCAGCGGGAAGTACGCCCCGCCCTTCACGGTGGGGTCGTTGCACACGATCATGACCTCGCGGCCCGAGACCCGGCCGACGCCGCAGATCATGCCGGCGCCGGGCGCCTCATCGTCGTACAGGCCATTGGCGGCCAGCTGGCCGACCTCCAGGAAGGGCGAGCCGGGGTCCAGCAGGCGCTCGACCCGATCACGCGGCAGCAGCTTGCCGCGCGAGACATGGCGCTCACGCGATTTTTCCGGACCGCCCAGCGCGGCCTTGGCGATCTTTTCCCTCAGCTCCTGGGCCAGAGCGCGGTTATGGGCGTCCAGGGCCTTGAAGCCGGGGCTGGAGCGATCGAGAGCGGAGGTCAGACGAGGCATGGCCAAGGTCTAGCGAAGCCCGCCCCTCACGAGAAGAAAAAACGCCCCGGAGACGGTGCTCCGGGGCGTCGATTTGCGAGTTTGAAGTCCGACCTACACGATCCTGCCGGACGCCAGCACAGCCAGCAGCAGCAGGGCCACGATGTTGGTGATCTTGATCATCGGGTTCACCGCCGGACCGGCCGTGTCCTTGTAGGGATCACCCACGGTGTCGCCGGTGACGGCGGCCTTGTGCGCCTCCGACCCCTTGCCGTGGACCACGCCCGCCTTGTCGGTGAAGCCTTCCTCGATCACCTTCTTGGCGTTGTCCCAGGCCCCGCCGCCCGACGTCATGGAGACCGCGACGAACAGGCCGGTGACGATCACCCCCATCAGCATGGCGCCCAGGGCGGCGAAGGCGTTGGCCTTATCCGGCTGGATGAACAGCACCGCGACGAACAGCACGATCGGCGACAGCACCGGCAGAAGCGAGGGCACCACCATCTCTTTGATCGCCGCGGAGGTCAGGATGTCCACGGCCTTGCCGTACTCGGGCTTGGTCTCATAGGTCATGATGCCGGGGTTCTCGCGGAACTGGCGACGCACCTCGGCCACAACGGATTCGGCCGCGCGGCCCACCGCCATCATCGACATGCCGCCGAACAGGAAGGGCAGCAGCCCCCCGAACAGCAGACCGACGACGACGTAGGGATTGGTCAGGCCGAAATCGATCGGCCCCATCCCCGCGAAGAACGGATAGGCCTCGGCGTTGGAGGCGAAATACTCCAGGTCCGAGGTGTAGGCGGCGAACAGCACCAGCGCCCCCAGGCCCGCCGAACCGATGGCGTAGCCCTTGGTCACGGCCTTGGTTGTGTTGCCCACGGCGTCCAGGGCGTCGGTCGAGTGGCGCACGTCGGCCGGCAGGCCCGCCATCTCGGCGATGCCGCCGGCGTTGTCGGTGACTGGACCAAAGGCGTCCAGCGCCACGATCATGCCCGCCACGCCCAACATGGTCGTGGTGGCGATGGCGATGCCGAACAGGCCGGCCAGCTGGAAGCTGGCGATGATGCCGACGATGATCGTCAGCGCCGGCAGGGCGGTCGACTCCAGCGAGACGGCCAGACCCTGGATGACGTTGGTGCCATGGCCCGAGACCGAGGCGTTGGCGACCGACCGCACAGGGCGGAAGTTCGAGCCGGTATAGTATTCGGTGATGACGACGATCGCGGCGGTGACCGCCAGGCCGACGACGCCGGACCAGAACAAGCTCATGGGCGTGATCGACAGGCCGTTGGCCGTCTCAACGACGCCCGGGACCAGGCTGTTGATCACCCACCAGACGGCGCCGACCGACAGCACGCCCGTCACGATCAGCCCCTGATACAGGGCCCCCATGATGTTGTTCTTCTTGCCCAGGCGCACGAAGAAGGTGCCGATGATTGAGGTCACGATGCAGATGCCGCAGATCGCCAGCGGCAGCAGCATCATCGCCTCAGCCACGCCGGGATCGTTGCGGAAGAAGATGGCGGCCAGGACCATGGTGGCGACCGTGGTCACCGCATAGGTCTCGAACAGGTCCGCGGCCATGCCGGCGCAGTCGCCGACGTTGTCGCCCACATTGTCGGCGATGGTGGCGGCGTTGCGGGGATCATCCTCGGGAATGCCGGCCTCGACCTTGCCCACCATGTCGCCACCCACGTCGGCGCCCTTGGTGAAGATGCCGCCGCCCAGCCGCGCGAAGATCGAGATCAGCGAGGCCCCGAAGCCCAGCGCGACCAGGCCGTCGATGACCTCGCGGCCCACGCGGTCCAGTCCCATGAATTCGGTCAGCACGGCGTAGTAGCCGGCCACGCCCAGAAGCGCGCCGCCCGCCACGAACATGCCGGTGATGGCGCCCGAGCGGAACGCCAGGTCCAGGCCGCCGGCCAGGCTCCTGGAGGCGGCCTGAGCGGTGCGGACGTTCGCTCTGACCGAGATCAGCATGCCCGCGAAGCCTGCCGCGCCCGACAGGACCGCGCCGATCAGGAAGCCGACCGCCGCATAGGTCCCGATAAGAAAAAAGGCCGCGATGAGAATCACGACCCCGACCATTCCAATCGTCATGTACTGCCGCCGCAGATAGGCGGAGGCGCCTTCCTGAATCGCCGCGGCGATCTCTCTCATCTTGTCGTTGCCGGCGTCGGCCTTCAGCAGCGCGGCGGTCTGGACGGCGCCGTACAGCACCCCCAGCGCGCCGGCCGCGATGACCAGCCAAAGATAGTTCGTCATGGCGTTTCCAAGCCCTCGTGCAAAAAGACGCACGGATCCTTGGCGCGGCGGGCGTTATCGCCTCTGTCCGCCTTCCGGTCCCCCCGTGCGGTACGGACGCGATCGTGCGTCCCGCGGGAATTGCGGCGGAACCGTGCCATAGCGCGACATGAGGACGCAACCGTCCCTGACAGGGGTTATCAGCCTGCGCGGACCCCGCTGCGGCGGCGTGGCGTCTGCGAGATGATTTCGGCGCGTACGACCGACCCGCGCCCGCCCGCCGTCACGCCCGCACGCACGATGGCCGCCGCCAGGGCGCGCTCGTCCAGCCGGGTCCAATCCCCCGCCACGGTGAAGGGCGTGCGGTGCGCCGCCTTGACCAGGGCATCGCGGATATAGGGCTCCTTGGGCCGCATCTGCTCGGGCGTCTTGCCAGAGCCCAGATGCAGACGCACCGCCACGAAGACATAATTGCGGATACGACCGTCCTCGATCACCGGCAGGCCGACGCCGGCGATGTTCAAGGTGGCCGGTCCTGAAGGGCCCTTCTTGTCGCCCGCATACCCAGGACCAGCGGCCAGAGCAGCGCCGGAGGCGGCGGTCAGGGCGAGGAGAGCGCGGCGATCCATGCCGCACGTTACCAGCGTCGCGTTGACGAAGCCTTGCTACTCGGCGGCCAGCGCGGCGGCCCGTTCGGCGTCCAGCCGGCGCGTCAGGCCCGCATGCTGGTCCCAAAGAGCTTTCGGCAGGCGGTCGCCGAACCTGGCGTAAAAGGCCGGAATCAGCGCGGCTTCCTCGGTCCAGACCTCGGCGTCCACGTCCAGCAAGGTCGCCAGCGCCTCGTCCGACAGCTCAAGCCCGTCCAGGTCCAGCGCGTCAGGCGTGGGGGTGCGGCCGACCGGCGTGTCCAGCGCCTCGGCCTCGCCGTCGATGCGTTCGGCGATCCACTTCAGCACGCGGGCGTTGTCGCCGAAGCCCGGCCAGACGAAGCGGCCGTCCCGGTCCTTGCGGAACCAGTTGACGAAGAAGATGCGCGGCAGTTTCGCCGGGTCCCGGCCTTCGCCCATCTTCAGCCAGTGGGCGAAGTAGTCGCCCATGTTGTAGCCGCAGAACGGCAGCATGGCGAAGGGATCGCGGCGCAGCTCGCCGACCTTGTTTTCGGCCGCCGCGGTGCCTTCGGACGCCACGGTCGAGCCCATGAAGACGCCATGCTCCCAGTCAAAGGCTTCGGTCACCAGCGGCACGGCGGAAGCCCGCCGGCCGCCGAACAGGATGGCGTCGATCGGCACGCCCCGGGGATCTTCCCACTCGGGCGCGATGGCGGGGCATTGGCCGGCGGGGGCGGCGAAGCGGGCGTTCGGATGCGCCGCGGGCTCGCCTGACGCGGGGTCGTGGGCCGCGCCCTTCCAGTTGGTCAGGCCTTCGGGCGCCGTCTTGGTCAGGCCCTCCCACCACACGTCGCCGTCGGCGGTCAGCGCCGTGTTGGTGAAGATGGTGTTGGAGTTCAGCGTGGCCAGGGCGTTCTGATTGGTGTTGCGGCTGGTGCCCGGCGCGACGCCGAAGAAGCCGGCCTCCGGGTTCACCGCATACAACCGGCCGTCCTCGCCGAAGCGCATCCAGGCGATGTCGTCGCCCACCGTCTCGGCCTTCCAGCCGTCGAGGCTGGGCTGAAGCATGGCCAGGTTGGTCTTGCCGCAGGCCGAGGGGAAGGCGGCGGCGACATACTTTTGGCGGCCCTTCGGATCCGTCAGCTTCAGGATCAGCATATGCTCGGCCAGCCAGCCTTCGTCGCGGGCCATGATCGAGGCGATGCGCAAGGCGTAGCATTTCTTGCCCAAGAGCGCGTTGCCGCCATAGCCCGAGCCGTAGGACCAGATCTCGCGCGTTTCGGGGAAGTGGACGATCCACTTGTCATCATTGCAGGGCCAGGCCACGTCGGCCTGCCCTTCCGCCAGCGGCGCGCCCAGGGTGTGGATCGCCGGCACGAAGACGCCGTCGTCGCCCAACTGCTCCAGGGCGGCTGCGCCCATGCGGGTCATCACGCCCATCGACACGGCGACATAGCCGCTGTCGGTGATCTCGACGCCCAGCGCGCTGATCTCCGAGCCCAGCGGACCCATGCAGAAGGGCACGACATACATGGTCCGCCCGGCCATGCAGCCGTCGAACAGGCCGTCCAGACGCGCGCGCATCTCGGTCGGTTCGGCCCAGTTGTTGGTCGGGCCGGCGTCAGCCTCGTTTTCCGGGCAGATGAAGGTGCGGCTTTCGACGCGGGCCACGTCGCGCGGGTCCGACGCGGCGTAATAGCAGCTCGGGCGCTTGGTCTGGTCCAGAGCCTTCAGCGTGCCCCTGTCGACCAGATCGGCGATGATCGCGGCCTTTTCCGCTTCGGAGCCGTCGCACCAATGCACGCGCGCGGGCTTGGTCAGAGCGGCGATGCGGCCGACCCATTCGATCAGACCGGCGTGACGGGTGGGTGCGGGCGACAGCCCGGGAATCGAGTCGAGGGAATTCACCTGAACGCTCCTGAACCTGAGAGCGGCCGGCGATCTGAGGCCGCCGTGCCGACAAGACCATGCGCCCCCGATTCCGGATCACGCAATGTTTCAGGGCCAATGACACTCGGGGCGACGCTGCGTCAACCTGTGCACGCTTCTCCCTCGTGGAAAGGACCCGGGAGCTGGCTTCGGCATTTTTTCGTCGCCGCGCGGCCAAGCGGCGGCTATCCGACAGCGATGATGCAGACCCTGTCCGAACCACCGCCCGACGCCCCATTGTCCCCGGCCGCAGAGCGGAACACGGGGCCGATCCTCGAGGTGCTGAAGGCGCATCTGCCGGCGCAGGGCAGCGTGCTTGAGATCGCGGCCGGCACGGGCCAGCACGCCTGCGCCTTCGCGAGGGCCCTGCCCGGCCTGGACTGGACGCCCAGCGATCCCGATCCCGAGGCGCGCGCCAGCATCGCGGCCTGGCGCGGCGTGTCGGACGCGGCGAACCTGCGCGAACCGCTGGCGCTGGATGTGAGGGAACGCCAGTCGTGGCCGGACCGCCAGTGGTCGGCCATCGTGTGCATCAACATGGTGCACATCAGCCCGTGGTCGGCCACGGAAGCGCTGATGGAGATGGCGGGGCGTACCCTGGCGCCCGCCGGCCTTCTGGCCCTGTACGGCCCCTACCGCGAGGCGGAGACGCCGCTGGCGGACTCAAACGCCGCGTTCGACGAGAGCCTGAAAGCACGGGACCCAGCCTGGGGCTTGCGCGACCGCGACGACGTGATCGCCGAGGCCAAGGCCCGAGGCCTGGCCTTCACGCTGCGAAAGGCCCTGCCGGCCAACAACCTGATGCTGCTGTTCCGGCGGGCCTGACGCTCAGACGAGTCAGCTGATCGCGCCGACCACGGCCGCGAGCTGCGCGCGGTCGTTCATCAGGGCGACCTTGCCATTGTGGAAGGCGGCGCCTTCGGCTTCGGCCGACACTTCAAGACGCTCGGCGACCAAGGCGACCGCATCGCCGAAGGCCAGGATCGGCAGATCCTTGGCGCGCGCCGCGTCGACGAGCGACAGCACGGCGGCCATCGAGGCCTCGTCCGTCGAGCCACCCGGGATGACCAGGCCCTTCACCGCGCCGCTGGTGATGTCGGAAACGGTGGCGGTCGGCAGCACCGTCACGCCGCTGGCGCTCAGGCTGGCGTCACCGGTGGACATCGGAGCCAGAGAGACGCCTTCACCGCGCAACGCGGGCTCCATGTCTCCAAGCGGGCCGAAATCCATGTCGCGCCGCATGACCAGACCCATGCGCAGGCGGGTCGGAACGGGGCGGTTATAGCCGGTGCGGGAACGGGGGCCGGATGATGCGTTGCGTTGAGCGTACAAGACGTCTCCTTCGAGGGTTGTCGATCAGTATTTGACCATCCGATCATCAGAGATCGGACGAAGACCAAGCGAACTGTCTCGAAAACGAGAGGCGGCGCGTCTCGGCCGAAACCGGACGCGAACTCGACCGGTTCGCTGGAATGGTGGGGATATAGGGCGATCAACGCTCGATTTCAACGCCGGGCGGGTCAGGATATTGTCGATGATCTCATTGTTGCGGGCTCTTGCGGCGACGGGCCGCCCGACCGTACACAACCGCCCGCACGGGAACCCGATCATGGCCTTCATCCGCACCTACGACGGCGACGAGCCGGTGCGCCTCAACAAGTGGCTGGGTCAGTCCGGCGTCTGCTCTCGCCGCGAAGCGGAAGCCCTGATTGCCTCCGGGCTGGTCTCCATCGACGGCGAGACGGTCACCGATGCGGGGCGCAAGATCAGCGCCGGCCAGACCCTGACCCTCAGCGACAGCGCCCAGCAGGCCCTGGCCGAAGGCGTCACCATCGTGATGCACAAGCCGCTGGGCTACGTCTCGGGCCAGCCCGAGCCGGACAAGATCCCGGCCGTGCGTCTGCTGACTGCCGAAAACCTGATCGGACCGGGCGAGCCGCCGGCGCGCGACGCCTCTCTGCCCCCGATCGGCCGGCTGGACGAGGATTCGCGCGGCCTGCTGCTGCTGTCATCGGACGGCGTGGTCGCCAAGGCGGTGATCGGCCCTCAGTCGGACCTGGAGAAGGAATATCTGGTCCGCGTCGCCGGCAACGTCACCGAAAAGGCTCTGGCCACCCTGCGTCACGGCCTGATGCTGGACGGGCGGGTGCTGCGCCGCGCCCGCGTCAGCCGCATGGATCCGCACCGCCTGCGCTTCATCCTGAAGGAAGGCCGCAACCGCCAGATCCGCCGGATGTGCGAGATGGTAGGCTTGGAGGTCACCGACCTGCTGCGCATCCGCATCGGGCCGATCCGTCTGGACAATATGCCCGAAGGCCGCTGGCGCCTGCTGACGCCGGACGAGCGCACGGCCCTGACGCAGCCTCTTCCCGCGCCCGCGCCTCGGTCTTAAGTCACACCCATGAGCCTGCGCCCCCTGTTCGTCACCCAGGTTTATGAAGCCTCCCTCGCCTCCGGCCGGGGCTTTCAGGCCTTCAACGCCGGCCTGATCGACGCCTGCCGAATGCTGGCCGAAGAGGATCAGGCCGGCCGCCGCTGGTGCCGCGCGAACGGCTATCGCGGCTACACCTCCTACGGCTCGCTGACCGACCTGCCCCAGCGCATGCCCGAGTTCGCGGAGCTGAAGCGACACCTGGACAAGCACGCCGCCGCCTACGCCGCCCTGCTAAACTTCGATCTGGCGCGCAAGCCGCGGCTGGACAATCTGTGGGTCAACATCCTCAAGCCCGGAGGCGGCCACACCGGCCACATCCATCCTCACGCCTTCCTGAGCGGCACGGTCTATGTCGATGTCCCCGACGGCGCCTCGGCGCTGAAGCTGGAAGACCCCCGTCTGCCGATGATGATGGCCCGCCCCGGCGTCATCGCCGACGCGCCCGAGGCCGAACGTCCGTTCGTCTACCTGGCCCCCCAGGCCGGCACGGTGCTGATGTGGGAAAGCTGGCTGCGCCACGAAGTCCCGACCAACGCCGCCCGCGCCGACCGCATATCGATCAGCTTCAACTACGCCTGACGCCTTCAAACCGCCCCGCCGGGGCGCTAGCGGTTTGCCCATCCGGCGCGCAATCGCTACATCCCGCGCCAACCTCCCCATTCGATCAGACGACAGGGCGCACCGCACCTCATGGCGCAGCAATATATTTTCCAGATGCAAGGCCTGACCAAGGCCTTTCCCGGCGGCAAGAAGATCTTCGAGAACATCTGGCTGAGCTTCTATAACGACGCCAAGATCGGCGTCGTCGGGGTCAACGGCTCGGGTAAATCGACCCTGCTGAAAATCATGGCCGGCCTGGACAAGGAATTCACCGGCGAGGCCAAGGCCGCCGACGGCATCAAGCGCGGCTATCTTGAGCAGGAGCCCCAGCTGGATCCGGCGCTGAACGTCCGCCAGAACGTCGAGGCCTGGTGCGAAGAGAAGCAGTGGGTCAACCGCTTCAACGAAGTCGCCGCCGAACTGGGCGAAAACTACACCGACGAGTTGATGGAGGAGATGACCGCCCTCCAAGAGAAGATCGACGCCGGCGACGTCTGGGACATCGACAGCCGCATCGAAATGGCGATGGACGCCCTGCGCTGCCCGCCCGACGACTGGGAAGTCACCAACCTGTCGGGTGGTGAGAAGCGCCGCGTGGCCCTGGCCCGCCTGCTGCTCTCGAAGCCCGACATGCTGCTGATGGACGAACCGACCAACCACCTGGACGCCGAGTCGGTGGCCTGGCTGCAGCATCACCTGGAGAACTTCCCGGGCTGCGTCATCCTGGTGACCCACGACCGCTACTTCCTGGACCAGGTGACCAAGTGGACGCTGGAGCTGGACCGCGGCAAGGGCCACCCGCACGAGGGGAACTACTCCTCGTGGCTGGAGGCCAAGCAGAAGCGCGTGGTTCAGGAGCAGTCGGAATCCGAAGCCCGTCAGCGCGCCCTTACCCGCGAACTGGAATGGGTCCGCTCGGGCGCCAAGGCCCGCCAGGCCAAGTCCAAGGCCCGTTTGGCCGCCTATGAGCGGATGGTCGACGAGCAGGAAAGCATGCGCGGCGCCCAGACCCACGCCCACATCCAGATCCCGCCTGGCCCGCGTCTGGGCAATGTGGTGCTGGAGGTCGAGGGCTTGCAAAAGTCCTACGGCGACAAGCTGCTGTTCGACAATCTGACCTTCAAGCTGCCGCCCAACGGCATCGTCGGCGTCATCGGCCCCAACGGCGCCGGCAAGTCGACCATGTTCAAGCTGATCACCGGCCAGGAAACGCCCGACGGCGGCTCCATCAAGGTCGGCGAGACGGTCAAGCTCGCCTATGTCGACCAGTCCCGCGACGACCTGAAGCCCGACGAGACCATCTGGCAGGCCATCTCGGGCGGCACCGACGTGATGATGGTCGGCAAGCGCGAGATCAACACCCGCGCCTATGTCGGCAGCTTCAACTTCAAGGGCGGCGACCAGCAGAAGAAGGTCGGCCAGCTGTCGGGCGGTGAGCGCAACCGGGTTCACCTGGCCAAGACGCTCGCCTCGGGCGGCAACCTGATCCTGCTCGACGAACCGACCAACGACCTGGACATCGAGACGCTGCAGAACCTGGAAGAGGCGCTGGAGCAGTTCGCCGGCTGCGCCGTGGTCATCTCCCACGACCGCTGGTTCCTGGACCGGCTGGCCACCCACATCCTGGCCTTCGAGGGCGACAGCCACGTCGAATGGTTCGAGGGCAACTTCGAGGCCTACGAGGAAGACAAGAAACGTCGTCTCGGCACCGACGCCCTGATCCCGCACCGGATCAAGTTCCAGAAGTTCGGACGCTGATCCCGACACGCTGACAGAACGGCCTTCCGACACGATCGGGAGGCCGTTTTTCTTTGGACCCACGTGGACTAGGCTGCGGCCATGACCCAACGTCCCGCCGTCCTGATCATGCAGCGGCATCTGGCGCCGCTGACCGGCTTTCTGGAAAGCCAGTACGACGTCTATCGCTTCTGGGAGGGCCCGCCGGTCGAGGCGCAGGCCGACATCCGCGCCCTGATCGTGGCGGGCGAGTTCGAACTGGACAAGGCGTTGGTCGAACGATTGCCACAGCTGTCGCTGATCGCCTGTTTCACCTCCGGATACGACGGCGTCGACGTGGCCTGGTGCCGCGCACGGGGGCTGGAAGTCACCCATGCGCCCGGCGTCAACCACGAGGATGTGGCGGACCACGCCTTGGGCCTGATCCTGGGTTCTCGCCGCGCAATCGTCAGCGGCGACCGCGCCCTGCGCGCCGGCGGGTGGACGCCGGAAAGCAAGAGCCTGAGCCCATCGCTGGCGGGCCAGAAACTGGGCGTCGTCGGCCTGGGCGGCATCGGCGAGGCCGTGGCGCTGAGGGCGCAGGCCTGTCGCATGGCGGTGTCGTGGTGGGGTCCGCGCGAAAAGCCGGACGCAGCCTGGCCGAGGGCCGCCAGCCTGCTGGACCTGGCTCGCGACAGCGACGTGCTGGTCATCGCCTGCAAGGCCGACGAGACCAATCGCGGTCTGATCTCGCGCGAGGTGATCGAGGCGCTGGGCCCCGATGGTCTGCTGGTCAACGTCGCGCGCGGACAGTTGGTGGACGAGGCCGCCCTGATCGCCGCTTTGAAGGCCAGTCGTCTGGGCGCAGCCGCGCTGGACGTGTTCGAGACCGAGCCGACCGATCCCGACCGCTGGGCCGATGTGCCCAATACGGTGCTGACCCCGCACACAGGCGGCGCGACCACGGCGGGTGTTCAGGGCATGCTCATGCTGATGCTCCAGAATCTGGCCGCGCATTTCGCTGGCGAACCGGTCAGAACCCCGGCTGCGTAGGCAAATTCTACTTGCATAATCATATAAGGATATCCTTATATGACCGCATGACCTTGAGCGCCGAACAGACCGTCGAAGCCCTGCGTGCGGCCGGCGAGCCGACCCGCCTTCGCGTCCTGTCGCTCCTCGCCGCCGAGGAGCTTTCGGTCATGGAGCTGTCCAGCGTGCTGGAGCAGAGCCAGCCGCGCGTGTCGCGTCACCTGAAGCTGATGGCGGACGCCGGCCTGATCGAGCGCTTCCCCGACGGCGCGCGGGTCTACTACCGCCTCTCGCACGACGCCTTGCTGCGCGGCCTGATCGACACCGTGCTGGATCTGCTGGACGACGCCGCGGGCGAGGCCGACCATCGCAGGCTCGAACTGGTCCGCAAGGACCGCGAGCAGGCCGCCACCGCCTATTTCGAACAGGTCGCGCCTCAGTGGGACCGCCTGCGCTCCCTCTATGTCAGCGAAAGCGCGGTCGAGGCCGCGCTGGAACGCGCCGCCGGGCCCGGACCGTTCGAACGGGTCGTGGACCTGGGGACGGGTTCAGGCCGGATGCTGACCCTGTTCGGCAAGAAGGCGAAGATGGCCGTCGGCCTCGACCTCAGCCAGAACATGCTCAACATCGCCAGGGCCAATGTCTCCAAGGCCGGGCTGGACAAGGTCGAGCTGCGCCACGGCGACATCTTCGCCACCCGCCTGCCGGCCCAAAGCGCCGATCTGGTCGTGGTGCACCAGGTGCTGCATTACCTGGCCGACCCAGCTTCCGCCGTCGCCGAGGCGGCGCGGCTGGTGTCGCCGGGCGGGCGGCTGCTGATCGTGGATTTCGCCCCGCATGATTTCGAGCACATGCGAGAGGCGCACCAGCATCGCCGGCTGGGCTTCGCCGACGCCGAGATCGCCGGCTGGCTGGCCAACGCAGGCCTCACGTCGTCGGCGCCGATCGCCCTGCCGCCGGACAAGGAGGGGCTGACCGTCACCGTCTGGACGGGCGAACGTCCGGCCGTCGCCGAACGCAGGAGCGCCTGATGACCTCCCTGGCAGAGGCCCGCGCCCTGCTGTTGTCGCCGCTCGGCCCGGTGGCGCGCGCAGGCTCGAACCATGACGCCGTGCGTGTCTCCTTCGAGTTCTTCCCGCCCAAGACCGACGAGGCCGAGGCCAATCTGTGGAAGGCGATCCGGCGGCTGGAGCCGCTGAACCCGGCCTTTGTCTCGGTCACCTATGGCGCCGGCGGGTCGACGCGCGAACGCACGCACCGCACGGTGCAGCGGATCATCGCCGAGACCGCCCTGCGCCCCGCCGCCCACCTCACCTGCGTGGAGGCCAGCCGCGACGAGGTGGATGAGGTGATCGCAGGCTATAAGGCCATCGGCGTCGATCACATCGTCGCCTTGCGCGGCGATCCACCCGGTGGAGCGGGGATCGGCGGCGTCTATCAGCCCCGCGCCGACGGCTACGCCAACGCCACCGAACTGACCCGGGCCATCAGCCGCGCGGGCGGGTTCGACGTCACTGTCGGCGTCTATCCCGAACAGCATCCCGAGAGCCCGTCCATCGATCACGACATCGATGTGCTGAAGGCCAAGGTGGACGCCGGGGCGACCCGGGCGGTCAGCCAGTTCTTCTTCGACATCGACGCCTTCCTGCGGTTCCGCGACCGCGTGCGGGCGGCGGGTGTGACCATCCCGCTGATCCCCGGCGTGATGCCGGTGTCGAACTTCGCCGGCCTGACGCGAATGTGCGGCGCGTGCGGGGCCAGCATACCCGACTGGCTCAAGGCCCATTTCGATGGGCTGGACGATGACCCCGAGACCCGCAAGCTGCTGGCCGCCTCTGTCGCCGCCGAGACCTGTGCGCGGCTGCAGGAAGAGGGATTTTCTGACTTCCACTTCTACACCCTGAACCGGGCGGATCTGGTCTACGCCATCTGCCGGGTGCTGGGCGTGCGCGAAACCAAGGTGGTCGCCTAGATGACGTCTCCCCTCACCCGCCCCGAGCGGATCGCCGCCCTGCACGCGGCGGCTAAGGCGCGCATTCTGGTGCTGGACGGCAGCTGGGGCGTGATGATCCAGCGGCGCGGCCTGGAAGAGGCCGACTTCCGCGGCGAACGCTTCACGGCGGCCAACGGCTATGACGAAAAGGAGCAGATGAAGGGGAACAACGACATCCTCTGCATCACTCGGCCCGACATCATCGGCGACCTGCACGACCAGTATTTCGAGGCCGGCGCCGACATCAGCGAAACCAACACCTTCTCGGCCACCACAATCGCCCAGGACGACTATCGCCTGGACGCCCAGGCCGTGTGGGACATCAATCTGGAAGGGGCCAGGCTCGCCCGCGCCTCGGCCGACCGCTGGACGGCGAAGGAGCCGCACAAGCCGCGCTTCGCCGCCGGCTCGATCGGTCCGCTGAACAAGATGCTGTCCATGTCATCGGACGTGAACGACCCCGGCGCGCGCCTGGTGACCTTCGATCAGGTCTATGAGGCCTATCGCCATCAGGTGAAGGCGCTGAACGAGGGCGGCGTCGACCTGTATCTGATCGAAACCATCACCGATACGCTGAACTGCAAGGCCTGCATCAAGGCCATCAAGGACCTGGAAGACGAGGGGCTGGAGCCCCTGCCCATCTGGATCTCGGGCACAATCACCGACCGGTCGGGCCGGACTCTGTCGGGCCAGACGGCTGAGGCGTTCTGGAACAGCGTGCGTCACGCCAAGCCGTTCGCCGTGGGCTTCAACTGCGCGCTGGGCGCCGATCTGATGCGCCCCTTCATCGCCGAACTGAGCCGCGTCGCCGACACCCTGGTGGCGGCCTATCCCAACGCCGGCCTCCCCAACGCCATGGGACAGTATGACGAACAGCCCCACGAGACCGCCCACTTCATCGAGGAATGGGCCGCCTCTGGCCTGGTCAACATCGTCGGCGGCTGCTGCGGCACGACGCCGGACCACATCAGGCACGTGGCGGAAGAGGTCGGCCCGCTGAAGCCCCGAGCCATTCCAGAGCGGCCGGTGGCCATGCGTCTGTCCGGCCTGGAGCCCTTTGAGTTGGTGGCATGAGCAAACCCGCGTTCAACTTCGCCGACCCGGATTTCGTCGCCAAATACATCGAGAAGGGCCCGCGCGCCTTTATGCCCGGCCAGCCCGGGGTGCTGCAGATGGCGGGCATCCTGCTGGGCGAGCGCGTGCCCGACGACGGCCATGTGCTGGTCGTCGGCGCAGGCGGCGGACTGGACACCCAGTCCCTGGCCAAGGCCGGCCCCGGTTGGCGCTTCACCGGCGTCGATCCGGCCGGAAAGATGCTCGACCTCGCCCGCCACATCCTGGGCGAAGAGACGATGGCTCGCGTCGAGCTGATCGAGGGCGGCGTCGAGGCTGCGCCGGACGGTCCGTTCGATGGCGCGACGATGATCTTGGTGCTTGGCATCCTGCCGGACGACGGCGCCAAGCTGGCGACGCTGAAGGCCATTCGCCGCCGCCTGAAGCCGGGCGCGCCCTTCGTTCTGGTCGATCGGTGCGACCGGGCGGACAATCCCCAGTTCGACCGCAATATGGACCGATACGTCGCCTTCGCCGCGGCCAACGGCGTCGATCCAGAGACGTTGAGGAACGCCCGCGCCAGCCATCGCGGCAACCCGGGCATGGTTCCGGCCGAACGCGACGAGGCGCTGCTGACCCAAGCCGGCTTTGCCGACATCGAGCACTTTCATCATGCCATGAACTGGCATGGTTGGGTGGCGTACGCGTGAGACCTGTCTTCATCAACGTCGGCGAACGCACCAACGTCACCGGCTCGGCCAAGTTCAGGAAGCTGGTGGTCGAGGGCGACTATTCGGCGGCTCTGGACGTCGCCCGCCAGCAGGTCGAGGCGGGCGCTCAGATCATCGACGTCAACATGGACGAGGGTCTGCTGGACGGCGTTGTCGCCATGCGGACCTTCCTCAACCTGATCGCGGCCGAGCCCGACATCGCCCGTGTGCCGGTGATGATCGACAGCTCCAAATGGGAGGTGATCGAGGCGGGCCTGAAGTGCGTTCAGGGCAAGCCGATCGTCAACTCGATCTCGATGAAGGCGGGCGAGGCCGAGTTTCGCGAACAGGCGGTCAAATGCCTGCGCTACGGCGCCGCCGTCGTGGTCATGGCCTTCGACGAGGTGGGCCAGGCCGACACCGCCGCCCGCAAGATCGAGATCTGCACCCGCGCCTATCGCATTCTGGTGGACGAGGTCGGTTTCCCGCCCGAGGACATCATCTTCGACCCCAACATCTTCGCCGTGGCGACGGGGATCGAGGAGCACGACAACTACGCCGTCGACTTCATCGAGGCGACGCGCGAGATCAAGGCCACCCTGCCCTACGCCCGCGTCTCGGGCGGCGTGTCGAACGTCAGCTTCAGCTTCCGCGGCAACGAGCCGGTACGCCGGGCGATCCACAGCGTCTTCCTGTACCACGCCATCAACGCCGGCATGGACATGGGCATCGTCAACGCCGGCGACCTGCCCGTCTATGACGACATCGACCCGGTGCTGAGGGAAGCCGTCGAGGACGTGATCCTGAACCGGCCGCAGCGGACCAATGTGTCCAACACCGAGCGGCTGGTGGACATGGCGCCCAACTACAAGGGCGAGAAGGGCGCGGCCAAGGTCGCGGACCTGAAATGGCGCGAACAGCCGGTCGGCAAGCGGATCGAGCACGCCCTAGTCAACGGCATCACCGAATTCATCGAGGCCGACACCGAAGAGGCCCGCCTGGCGTCCGAGCGCCCCCTGCACGTCATCGAAGGCCCGCTGATGGACGGGATGAACGTGGTCGGCGACCTGTTCGGCTCGGGCAAGATGTTCCTGCCGCAGGTGGTGAAGTCCGCCCGCGTGATGAAGCAGGCCGTGGCCTGGCTGGAACCCTTCATGGAGGCCGAGAAGGCCGGCAAGCCGCGCGAACAGGCCGGGCGCATCCTGATGGCCACGGTCAAGGGCGACGTCCACGACATCGGCAAGAATATCGTCGGCGTCGTGCTGCAGTGTAACAACTATGAGGTCATCGACCTGGGCGTCATGGTCCCGGCCGACCGCATCCTGGACGCCGCCGTCGAGCACAAGGTCGACATCATTGGCCTGTCCGGCCTGATCACCCCGTCACTCGACGAGATGGTCTTCGTCGGCGCCGAGATGGAGCGGCGCGGCTTCGACATTCCGCTGCTGATTGGGGGCGCCACCACCAGCCGCACCCATACGGCGGTCAAGATCGAACCGGCCTACGCCCGCGGCTCCACCACCTACGTCGTGGACGCCAGCCGCGCCGTCAGCGTCGTCTCGGGCCTGCTGTCGCCGACGGAGAAAGCCCGCAACGAGGCCGCAACGCGCGACGAATACATCCGCATCCGCGAGCAGTACGCCCGGGGCCAGGAGGTCAAGGCGCGGGCGTCCCTGCCCCAGGCCCGCGACAACCGCTTCCGCCTCGATCCGGTCCAGCCTCGGCCCGGCAAGCCGGCCTTCATCGGCGTTCGCGCCTTCGGCGCCTGGGACTTGCAGGACCTGGCCGACCACATCGACTGGACCCCCTTCTTCGCCAGCTGGGAGCTGATCGGCCGCTATCCGCTGATCCTGGACGACGAGATCGTCGGCGAGGCCGCGCGCGACCTGTTTAAGGACGCTCAGGCCATGCTGAAGCAGATTGTCGCCGACAAGTGGTTCACCGCCAAAGGCGTCGTCGGCTTCTGGCCCGCCCGGGCCGTCGGCGACGACATCGCCGTCTTCGCCGACGAGAGCCGCGCCGAAGAGATCGCCCGCCTCCACACCCTTCGCCAGCAGATCAAGAAGTCGAACGGCAAGCCCAATCTGGCCCTGTCGGACTTCGTGGCCGAAGACGATCAGGACTACATCGGCGCCTTCGCCGTCACGGCCGGCCACGGTGAGCTGGAGGTCGCCAAGCGGTTCAAGGACGCCGGCGACGACTATTCCGCCATCATGGCCACCGCCTTGGCCGACCGCCTGGCTGAGGCCTTCGCCGAACGGCTGCACAAGGAAGTGCGCACCCAACTATGGGGATATGCGTCCGACGAGGCGACCACCGTCGACGACCTGATCGCCGAGAAATACCAGGGCATCCGCCCTGCCCCAGGCTATCCGGCGCAGCCCGATCACACCGAAAAGGCGACGCTGTTCCGCCTGCTGAACGCCGGCGACAACGCCGGCATGGCCCTGACCGAAAGCTTCGCCATGACGCCCCCGGCCTCGGTCTCGGGCCTCTATTTCGGCCATCCGGGCAGCCACTATTTCGGCGTCGGCAAGATCGACCGCGACCAGGTCCAGGACTACGCCGCTCGCAAGGGCTGGGACCTCGCCACCGCCGAACGCTGGCTGGCCCCCATCCTGAACTACGACCCTCAGGTGGCGCCGCGCGAAACAGCGGCCTGACGCCTAGGTGGAAGGCGCGCCGGTCTCGTCCAGGCCCACGTCGCTCAGCGTGGCCGGCGGCGTGGTGACATTGCCGCGCACGCGTCGTGCCGCGTGTTCGCAGCGTCCAGGCAAACCATAGAAGAGGCCGAATACCTGGCTGCGAGCAGCCTCGTCTTCGTTCGCCAGGACCGGCGCCCATTTCGCCCTCGCTTCCGCAGCGGCGGCGGCAGCGGCGGTTTTCTGCGCGGGCGTGGCGCGCGTCTCTGCGGCCGTAAGAGCGGCGCGGAAATCGGCTGCTTCCAGACGGCCCAGGCGCATGATCTCTCGGTCCAATTCGTCGGGATTGCTCAGGCTTTCGCCCGCCGCGACGTGGCCCGACACCAGAGCCTCGCACCAGGCCACCAAGGGGTAGTCCTCTCGAGGCGCACCCGGCGGCAGATCTCGCGCATAGGCCAAGGCCTCGCGCGTGCGTTCCGATTCCCCCGACTCCGCTCGATTGGCCGTCGCGATGGGGCCGTCCTGAGAGGGCTGCGCTTGGCCCGACACAAGGCTGAGCAACACGGCGGCGGCATAGGCGATCATTGATGTGTCCGAATTCAGCGGCCCCGACGGCCCGATCGTCAGCAACGCCTGACGGGGTCGAATGGTTTTTCCATGACACAGAAAAAAGGCGGCGGGCCGAAACCCGCCGCCTAGGTTTGAAATCAACTTGGCTTAAAACGCCAGGTCGAAGCCGATCCGCACGCTTCGCGGAGCCTGATAGGCGATGGGCGAGCGGTACTCGGGATCGATCCCGCCACCGTCGACTTCGCCGAACTCGTTGGCCTCCGTCACGTTTCTACGATTGAACACGTTGAACACGTCGGCGCGGAACACGAGGTTCTGCGTAAAGCGTGTCGGCACGGAGTAGCGGAAGGACAGGTCGAGGCGATCGACCCAGTCTGTCTCGAACGCCGTGCCGCGATCCACCACGACGCCGCCGCAGAAGCGTGAGATGGCGCCGTAGCCGTTGTTGGCCACGTCGGCGTCCAGATAGCCCGCCGGCGCATTGCCCAGGCAACCGTAGGGGCGCGGCGATGTCAGCGAGAAGTTCGCCCCGATCAACAGGTTCTGTGTCGCCTGCCAGGAACCGAACAGCTTGAACTGATGGCCCCGGTGGTTGGGCAGAAGCCCTTGCTGACCGGGCAGGAAGACCAGGAAGTCGAAGTCGGTGACGATGCCGGCGTCGGTCTGTCCCAGGTCGGATTTGACCGCCCCTTCATAGTTGCCTTCCGACTTCGAGATCACATAGGACCCTTGAAGGCCCCACACGCCGTCAAACGCCCGTTCGAACGTGAACTCGATGGCGCTGTATTCGCGGCGCGCCTTGGGCAGCCGCAAATCCTGGGCGCTGAGCGTGACCGTACGGTTGGTGGTCTCGCCTTCGAAGATGTCGGGCAGGGTCGCCACGACGTCGCTGCCGGGGTTGATGATCAGATAATAGTGCTGGCCGTTGTAGATTTCCGCGCAGCCAGCGCCGTCGCTCGGATCATCGGGATCGCCGATGACCAACGGGATGCCTTCGCGTTGGCAATAGGCCACCACGGCCTGATCCAGCAGGGCGTCTTCGACGACCCGACCGAGCTTGCGATAGGTGCCGCCGATGCCGACGGTCCATTCGTCATTGACCCGAAGCTGATAGCCGAGACGGAACTCGTCTTCGTAGGTGGACTTCAGGTTCTGAGCAGAGATGAACTCAGGCGGAGTGGACGTGCCGTCGTCTCGGATCGAACAAGCCGCTCCGGATGTCGAAATCGCGCCAAGGCCCGGAGGACAGGGCTGAAGCGAAGATGCGCCGGTCGCATTCGTGATCTGAGGACCGAGACCCGCCGTCGGCAACCCCGTGACAGGATCCAGCGCCCCGATGGTGCCGCCAGGGCCGTTGCCTCGGAAGTACTCGTTGAAGTCGATCGCGGGCGAGGCGATGCGGAAGGCCGTGTTGGACGCGATCGGCAGGAAGTAGCGGCCATACGACCCGAAAAGCTTGCTGCGTGCATCGCCGGTCAGGTCGTAGGAGAAGCCGAGGCGCGGCCCGATCTCGTTGTCGAAACTGACGAACGGCGTGCCGTTGGGGTCCTGAACCTCGAACTTGTCCTGCCTCAGTCCGAGTTGAACGTTGAGCCGGTCGGTGACATCCCACGAGTCCTGGATGTAAAGGGCCTCGTTGACGCCGGCGAACCCGCCGCCGGCCACAAACACGCGCGTGTCGATGTATTCGGTGCCCGGCGCCAGCCCCAGCGTATTTGTGGCGCCGGCGGTGCGGTAAACGTAGTTTCGATCACCATTACGGGTCGAAGTCTGCGTCAGGAGGGTTTCCTCCTTGTCGTAGCCTAGACGCACGTGATGCTGACCGAAGAAGTCGAAATATAGGTCGGCGTCGGCCCGCCAGAACTTCCGCTCGGTCTCGAACGGCAAGTTGGTTGCCGCCGCGGACTGGCGGCTCACGCGGGTCGGCGAGGACGGATTGGTTCGCGCATCCTGAACGAGGGCCTCATCGCGCAGATTGTTGAATGCGGCGAGGTCCTGGTTGCTTTCACCATAGGCAGCCGACAGCGTCAGCCAGTCGGTGAAGTTGCCGGTGTAACGCGCGACCCAGTTATCGCCGCCCTGGAATTGGGTCGCGGTCGACAGGGGCGTATCCCCGATGGTGTTCGTTGTCGGATCGAAAGAATAGTTCTGGCGGGTCCGAGTGCGTTCAGTGTTCCAGTAGGTCGCTTCAAGCCGGTGATCTGGCGTGATGTACCCGTCCAGCTTGATCCCATAGAAGGGATCCTTGCTCCAGGTATCGCGCGAATAGGTGCCAGACGTGGTGGCCACTGCCGACTCGGTGTCCGCCCATGACACGATGCCATAGGCGAACAGGCGATCGCGCAGGATCGGACCGCCGACTTCGGCGGTGAAGGTCTTTTCCTCGAACTCGCCGACTGAGTTCTGAACGAGATAGGTGTTCGGCGCGTCGCTTCTCAGCGAATCGGGCGCCCAGGTTCCGTGCAGTTCGACGATGAAGTCGTTCGTTCCGGACTTGGTGACGGCGTTGATCACCCCGCCGGTTGCACGGCCGAACTCGGCGGAATAGCCGCCAGTCTTGACCTCGACCGTCTTGTAGAACTCGAACGGAACGCCCGCGCCGCCCAGACCATTGACGAAGTTGGTCGTGTTCAATCCGTTGACGAAATAGGCGTTCTCGGCGACCGACGCCCCCGACAGCGAAGGCGGCGTCTGGAACTGGGCGGTGGCGACACCGAAAGCGGAGTCACCGGCGACCGCCCCTGGCGCCAGCAGGGTCACCGCCGTGATGTTGCGGGCGATCGGCAGTTGGTTCGTCAGATCCTGAACGTCAAGGACGGCGCCGGCCGTCGTCTGGGTGAAGTCGAGCGAACGCCGCACCCCAGTGACCACGACATCGGCGACCGTCGTCGCGTCGGCGTCAGCGCTTGCGACCGTGAAGACGTAACCCGACTCGCCGCCAAGCCGGACCTGCACATTGTCTGAAATGCTGTTGTAGCCAGGGGCGTTGACCGTGACCGTGTATCCGCCGGTCGGGATCAGGGGGACGCGGAAGCGGCCCGAGGCATCGGTCGTCGCTTGCCGCACGATGCCTTGCTGGTTGGAAACAATCGAAACTGCGGCTCCGGCTACGGGGGCGCCGCTGGTGCTTTGAACAGTGCCGCTGAGCGTGCCGGCGGTATAGTCCTGAGCCTCGGCGATCGAGGGGGTCAGCATGACAACGGCGGGCGCGGCGGTCAGCGCCATGAGCGCGGCGCCGCCGAACATTGTGGAACGCAGCAAGCGCTCCCGGAAGGTGCGGGTTTTCAAGCGTGGTCCTCCTGAGGCGGACCGCCCTGTGCGAGACAGAGCCGTCCGCAACCTTGCCCGACCGCCCCAATGCGGCCCGACTCTGCGACTTTATGCCTCACCACCGCCTTGTTACAGCCCTGTAATGAGGAAAGCCGGCGCCTGTCACCCAAGCGACACACATCTTATAGCGGCTTGTTCAATAAGGCTTTTCCTATGATCCATCTCGCGCAGCTGGAAAACGCCGTTCTCGTTTCGTCGCAGATCAGGGCCGAAGACCTTGCAAGGTTGATGAAGCAAGGCGTCGCGCTCGTGATCAGCCATCGTCCCGATGACGAGGAGCTTGGGCAGCCTACGGCGCAGGACTTGGACGCAGCCGCGCGCGATGTCGGGTTGACCTTCATCCACGCTCCGGTGCGGGGTCTGCCCGACGAGGCGGCGATCGCCGCGACGGCGCAGGCGCTGGAGGGCGCGGGGTCCGAGGGGACGGCGCTGCTGTTCTGTCGCTCGGGCATGCGGTCCGCCGCCGCCTGGGCCATGGCGCGGGCGCGACAGGGCGTCGATGCTGCGTCGCTCAGGGCCGCCGCGGCTGCAGCCGGTTACGACCTGTCTCGCGTGCCGCTCTAGCGGATGATGGCGGCGCGGCTGGCGTAGGGCGCAGGTTCCGGCGTGCAGGAGGCGACGATCAGCTGGGCCGCCATGAGACACAGAACCGCCGCAACAACGGGCTGGAGCCGGTTTGACACAGCGAATAGGGTCGATCGCAGCATGAAACGCCTCGGAGGGAGATTGCCGAGGCGTTAACGCAAGGCTCAGGCCAGACCGCATGATCCCCTTTGTCCGCGACTTTGAATTCAAATACGGCCGCTGCGATCGGGTGTCGCCGCTGATCCGACGGGTGGTGGCCGACAACCCGGGCGCCTTCACCTTCACCGGCACGGGAACCTACATCGTCGGCCGCGATGCGCCCGGCGCGGCGGTTGCCGTGATCGATCCCGGCCCACTGGACGAGACGCATCTGGCCGCGCTTCTCAAGGCCGTCGAGGGCCAGAACGTCAGCCATGTGCTGGTCACCCACACCCACCGCGACCACGCCCCCCTCGCCCGTCCTTTCGCCCGGGCTGTGGGCGCGCCCATCCTGGCTGCAAATCCGCCGTTGAGGGACACGCACGCCTCGGGCGGACTGGACGAGGACGACGACGACAGCTTCCAGCCCGACATCATGCTGAGAGGCGGCGAACGGATCGCCGGCGACGGCTGGACGCTGGAGGCGCTGTCCACCCCCGGCCATGCGTCGAACCACATGGCCTTCGCGCTGGAGGAAGAGGACGCCCTGTTCAGCGGTGACCACGTCATGGGCTGGTCCACCACTGTGGTCGCGCCGCCCGACGGCGACATGGCCGCTTATATGGCCAGCCTGGACGCCGTGATCGCGCGCGGCTTCCGGACGATCTGGCCGACCCACGGAGCGCCGATCGCCGAGCCTGAGCCCTTCCTTGCGGCGTACAAGGCGCATCGACTGGCGAGAGAGGCCCAGGTGCTGGAGCGGCTGGCGCTAGGCCCCGCGACCATCGCTGACATGGTCCCGAGCCTCTATGCGGCGGTCGATCCGCGGTTGTGGCCGGCGGCGTCGCTGTCGGTGCACGCCCATCTGATCCACCTGGTGCGCAAGGGGCGCGTGCTGGCCGAGCCTGCGCCCGAGTTTCAGGCGACCTACCGGCTGGTCTGATCCGTCATCTCGTCCAGGATGCGCCGGGCCAGGCGGCAGGCGACGTCGCCTTGCGGCTGGTCATGGCGGGCGATCACCCGCACGTCGGTGCGACCGGGCCGGATGCGCACCACGGCGTCGTGGCCCAGGCCGAAGAAATAGCCGTCGCGGTCGCCCTCGGCCCGGAAGGCGGCGAAGCCGATGACGTTGAAGCCGGCTTGGCGAACCGCCCAGCCGGCCACTTCGGGGGCGACCTGGGTAGGCAAGGCCTCAAGCCCGTCGCAGGCGACGCTTTCGCCCAAGGGCGAGGCGCCGGCCGCCGTGCGCGCTGACATCAGCTGGCGCGATAGCGACGGCGGATCGGCCGGATCGGTCGTCACGTCGTTCGGGCCGGGGACTGCCTTGGCCGCCTGGGTGAAGAAGACCAGCGCCGATCCCGCCGCCAGCACCAGGGCCGCCAGCGCCCAGACGCCGCGATCACGGATGTCCACGCGCGCGATCAGCACCGCCGCTAGGGCCGCGAACAGGGCCACGAAGACCAGCCCGCGTACGACCGTCAGGACCAGAAGACCCCGCGCCGTCTCGACATCGAACAGCCCGAACTGTCCGCCGAACACGGCGACGACCGTAACGATCAGCGGCAGCGCCGCGACCAGAACCAGCGCCTTCAACCGGAATTGGGCCCTCTTGTCGGCGGCCGGATCAGCCATGCGGGATCAGCCCGCCGCCGGCAGGCGATAGTCCTTCATCTGTTCGCGCAGCAGCTTCTTGTCGATCTTGCCGGTCGCGCCCAGCGGGATGTCGTCGACGAAGACCACGTCGTCCGGCATCCACCATTTGGCGATCTTGCCCTGCAGGAAGTCGAGGTGCTCCTGCTTGTCCTGGCTCTCGCCGTCCTTGAGCTTGACCAGCAGCACCGGCCGTTCGTCCCACTTGGGATGGGCCGCGCCGATCACGGCCGCCAGGACGACCTTGGGGTGGCCCATGGCGAGGTTCTCGATCTCGATGGAGCTGATCCATTCGCCGCCGGACTTGATGACGTCCTTGGCGCGGTCGGTGATCTGCATGAAGCCCTGGGCGTCCACCGTCGAGACGTCGCCCGTGTCGAAGAAGCCTTCGGTGTCCAGGATCTCGCCGCCCTCTTCCTTGAAGTAGGCGCCGGCCACGGTGGGCCCCTTCACCATCAGGCGGCCATAAGTCCTGCCGTCGTGCGGCATCTCCTGGCCGGCGTAGTTCTTGAGCTTCAGCTCGACGCCCAGCGGCGGCGTGCCCTGCTTGACCCGCCACTTCAGCTGCTCCTCGAACGGCAGAGCCTCGATCTCGGGCGGCATGTTGGACAGGGTGCCGATGGGCGAGGTCTCGGTCATGCCCCAGCCTTGCAGCACCTCGACGCCGAACTCGTCGTTGAAGGCGCGGATCAGGCTTTCCGGCACGGCCGAGCCGCCGATGAGCACGCGCTTGACCGTCGAGAGCTTCAGGTTGTTCTCGCGCAGGTGGGTCAACAGGCCTTGCCAGACGGTCGGCACGGCCGCCGAGAAGGTGACCTTCTCACTCTCCAGCAGCTCATAGATGGCCGCCCCGTCCATGCGCGCGCCCGGCATTACCAGCTTGGAGCCCGCCGCCGGTCCGCCGAACGCGATGCCCCAGGCGTTGGCGTGGAACATCGGCACGACCGGCAGGATCACTTCCTTGGGCGTCGCGCCCAGCACAGTGCTCTGCAGACCCAGCAGGGTGTGGATGAAGTTCGAGCGGTGCGAGTACAGCACGCCCTTCGGATTGCCCGTCGTGCCCGAGGTGTAGCAGAGGCCGCAGGCCGTGTTCTCATCGAACCCGCCCCAGGTCACATCCTCGGAGCCCTGCTCGACGATCGTTTCGTAACAGTCGACGACCGGCAACTGCGTCTGCGGCATGTGGTCTGGGTCGGTCATGACCACGACGCGCTCGACCGACGGGCAGTGCTTCAGGATCGCGTCCAGCAGCGGCACGAAGGTCAGGTCGACGAAGATGATGCGGTCTTCGGCGTGGTTGATGATGTAGACCAGTTGCTCGGGGAACAGGCGCGGGTTGAGGGTATGGCACACCGCGCCGATCCCCATGACGCCGTACCAGGTCTCGATGTGGTTGCCTGTGTTCCAGGCCAGGGTCGCAACGCGGTCGCCCGGCTTGATGCCCCAGGCCAACAGCGCGCTGGACACGCGCTTCGCCCGGCGATGAATCTCAGCGTAGTTGGTGCGAACGATCGGCCCTTCGACCGAGCGCGTCACCACTTCGCGGTGACCGTGCCAGTTCTTGGCGTGGTCAAGGATCTTGTCGACCGTCAGCGGCCAGTCCTGCATCAAACCCAGCATCGCGCATTCCCTCGGCGTTGCGCCGACCTTGATCGCGGCGCTTTTCAGCACGCTAAACGAAGTGATCAGCGTTAAGCAACGTGACGCGAGGTCAGGATCGGCGCGACGGATGGTCCCGCGTCCGCCCCTGTGCCAGAAGGCGCGCCATGACGCTTCTGATCGCCATCACCGGCGGCTCGGGCTCAGGCAAGAGCACCCTGGCCGAGACCCTCATCGCCGCCCTGCCCGCCGGTCGGGCCGTGCTGCTGCGCGAAGACTCCTACTACCGGGACGCCGCCAGCCTGCCAGACTTCGACGCCGCGACCTTCGACTTCGATGACGTGGCGGCGCGCGATCACGACCTGCTGATACGTGATCTGACAGATCTCAAGTCGGGGCGGGATGTCGTCGCTCCGGTCTATTCCTTCATCCACCACGGGCGCGAGCCGGGCGGCGAACCGGTCGCCGCGACCGACGTGGTGGTCGTCGAGGGCGCGCATCTGCTGTGCACGCCTGCTCTGGCTGCCCTGTTCGACATCAAGGTCTTTGTCGACACCCCTGCCGACATCCGCTTCATCCGCCGCCTCCTGCGCGATCAGGCCGAGCGCGGCCGCACCGCCCAATCCGTGATCGACCAGTATCTGGGCACGGTGCGACCCGGCCATGAGCGGCTGACCGAACCCTCAAAGGTGCTCGCCGACTTCGTGGTGGCCGACGCAACGGCCGCTGTGCGGCTGACCGATCCGCAGGCAGTCGTTCGTCTGGCGGTGCCCGTTCTGGCCCACCCCCTGCTCACTGCGCTTAAAGAACGCTGAAATTCGGACTTGCGGTTGTCCTCCCGCGGCGCGATCATAAACGCGCTGTCAGTGAGTTTACATGACCATCGCCTCGAACGTCGACGATGATCCGCGCCGCGATACGGTGCTTCGCATCGCGCGCCGGTCTTTCACCGCTGATGGATACGCCGTCACTCGCATGGAGCCCATCGCGCGCGAGGCGGGGGTGTCCACGGCTACTCTTTACGCCCTGTTCCCGTCCAAGGAGCATCTGTTCGCCGCCGTGATCGAACGCGCGGCCGATGACTTCGCAGAGCGTATGAGCCGTGTGCGTGACGAGGCTCAAGGCGACGCGCGTCAGCAGTTGGTCCGGTTCATGTCGGGCTACGCCGGCTTCATGGGCGATCCGTTCATTCGCTCCATCTTCCGTCTGGTGATGGCCGAGCGGGCCCGGTTCCCCAAGCTGGCGCTGCACTTCTTCGAGCGCGGTCGTTCCGACTTCGGCGGAGTCCTGATGCAAGCCCTGCAGCGCCTCAGCGCCGCCGGCCAACTTGAGGTTCCCAAACCCTCATGGGCGGCCGGACAGTTGATGGGCATGGTCGAACACCCGGTCTTCTTCATGCCCATCGTGACCGGGGACGAGCGCATAGCCGCTCGCGGCCACGATCAGATCGTTGAAGACGCGGTCGAGACGTTCCTGGCCCGCTACGGCCGCTGAGCCCTCAGGCCCGGCGGCGGCCGCTCCAGCGCTTGTTTGACGCAGCCGCGTTTCCGCCCGCCTTGCGGTTCTGACGGTCGCGCCAGACCTGCCACGCCAGGGTCGCCAGGGCCAACTTGCCGGCGTTGCGGCCGGCCAGGCGGCGGCCGCCGCGCGATAGCAAAAGGCCGCCGATGATGGTGGCGATACGGGGGACGAACATGACGGACTTCCTTGTAAGCCCGTCGATAACGGTCCAGTCCCCCGTCGGTTTCAGTAGCTCTGCAGCGGCCGCACATCCAGGTCGCCGGCGCGGATGGCCGCGATCCCCTGTGCCGCGGCGAGGGCCCCGGCCGCCGTCGTGTAATAGGGGATTTTCATCATCAGGGCGGTCCGGCGCAGGCTGAAGCTGTCGGTCAGCGACTGCTTGCCCTCGGTCGTATTGATGACCAGCTGGACCTCGCCGTTCTTCATGGCGTCGACGATGTGCGGACGGCCTTCCAGCACCTTCTTGACCAGGCCGACCTCTTCGCCCTGCTCGGCCAGATAGCCGTGGGTGCCCGAGGTGGCGATGACGCTGAATCCTTGGGCCTTCAGCGAGCGGACGGCTTCAAGGATGAAGGGCTTGTCGCCGTCCTTGACCGACACGAAGGCGCAGCCTTCCGTCGGCAGCACGGTGCCGCCGCCGATCTGGGATTTGGCGAAGGCGCGGGCGAAGGCGGGCGTCATGTCGGCCTCCCCATCGCGCTTCCAGTCCAGGCCCATGACCTCGCCGGTCGAGCGCATTTCCGGCCCCAGCACGGTGTCCACGCCGGCGAAGCGGGCGAACGGGAAGACCGCCTCCTTCACCGCGATGTGGTCGTAGGGTTTGTGCTCCAGGCCGAAGGACGAAAGCTTTTCGCCCGCCATCACCTTGGCGGCGATGGCGGCGATGGGCTGGCCAATGGTCTTGGCCACGAAGGGCGCGGTGCGGCTGGCGCGCGGGTTCACTTCCAGCACGAAGATGCGCGGGCTTTCGCTGTGCGGCTCTTCGATCGCGAACTGGACGTTCATCAGGCCGCGCACCTTCAGCGCCCTTGCCATTTCCGTCGTCTGGCGCATCAGCTCGGCCACCGTCTCGGCCGACAGCGAATAGGGCGGCATCGAACAGGCGCTGTCGCCCGAGTGCACGCCGGCTTCCTCGATATGCTCCAGCACGCCGGCGACGAAGACCGTCTCGTCGTCGCACAGGGCGTCGACGTCCACCTCGGTGGCGCGGTTCAGATAGTGGTCGATCAGCACGGGATCGTCGCCTGACACGCGCATGGCCTCGTGGACGTAGCGGTCCAGCTGCTCGCGATCGTGGACGATCATCATCCCCCGGCCGCCCAGCACATAGGACGGGCGCAGCACGACGGGATAGCCGACGTCTTCGGCCTTCTGCGCGGCCTCCTCGGCCGAGCGGGCCAGGCCATTCGGCGGCTGCATAAGGCCGATCTCGCCCAGCATCTGCTGGAAGCGCTCCCGGTCCTCGGCCAGGTCGATGGAGTCGACCGAGGTGCCCAGGATAGGCACCCCGTCTTCCTGAAGGGCGTGGGCCAGCTTCAGCGGCGTCTGTCCGCCGAACTGCACGACGACGCCGATGAGGTCGCCCCTGGACCGCTCGACGTCGATCAGCTCCAGCACGTCCTCGGCCGTCAGCGGCTCGAAATACAGGCGGTCGGAGGTGTCGTAGTCGGTCGAGACCGTCTCGGGGTTGCAGTTGACCATGATCGACTCGACGCCGATGTCGGCGAAGGCGAAGGCCGCGTGACAGCAGCAGTAGTCGAACTCGATCCCCTGCCCGATCCGGTTCGGACCGCCGCCCAGGATGACGGCCTTCCGGAGATCCGACGGCTCGGCCTCGCAGTGCGGCGTCTGGCCCAGCACACCCGTCTCATAGGTCGAATACATATAGGCGGTGGCCGAGGCGAACTCGGCGGCGCAGGTATCGATGCGCTTGAACACCGGACGCACGTCCAAGGCGCGGCGCGCCTTGCGCACCTCCGCCTCGGTCCCGCCCGTCAGCTGGCCCAGACGGGCGTCTGAGAAGCCCTTGGCCTTCAGGCGGCGGAACTCGGCGGCTTCGCGCGGCAGCCCCTTCACCCGCAGATGCCCTTCCGCGCGCACGATGTCGGCGATCTGGCGCAGGAACCAGGGCTCGTAGGCGCAGGCGGCCTGAACCTCTTCGACCGTCAGCCCATGGCGGAAGGCCTGGGCGATGACGCGGATGCGGTCGGGCGTCGGACGCCCCAATGCGCGCACCACTGCGTCGCGGATGGAGGCTTCCTCCTCCATCTCGGTCACGCCTTCGATCTCGATCTCGTCGAAACCATTGAGGCCGGTTTCCAGCCCGCGCAGGGCCTTCTGCATCGATTCTTGGAAGGTGCGGCCGATGGCCATGACCTCGCCGACCGACTTCATCGCCGTGGTCAGCAGGGGCTCCGAACCCGGATATTTCTCGAAGGCGAAGCGCGGAATCTTCGTCACGACATAGTCGATCGACGGCTCGAAACTGGCCGGCGTCACCTGGGTGATGTCGTTCTGAAGTTCGTCCAGGGTGTAGCCCACGGCCAGACGGGCCGCGACCTTGGCGATCGGGAAGCCCGTGGCCTTGGACGCCAGCGCCGAGGAGCGCGACACGCGCGGGTTCATCTCGATCACGACCATGCGGCCGTCCGCCGGATTGATCGCCCACTGGACGTTCGAGCCGCCCGTCTCGACCCCGATTTCACGCAGGACGTTGATCGAGCCCGTGCGCATCCGCTGGTATTCTTTGTCCGTCAGCGTCAGGGCCGGGGCGACGGTGATCGAGTCGCCTGTGTGGACGCCCATGGGGTCCACGTTCTCGATGGAGCAGACGATGATGCAGTTGTCCGCCGTGTCGCGGACGACCTCCATCTCATATTCCTTCCAGCCCAGGACGCTTTCCTCGACCAGCACCTCGGTCGTCGGCGACAGGTCCAGGCCGCGCTCCACGATCTCGCGGAATTCCTCGACATTGTAGGCGATGCCGCCGCCGGTGCCCGCCAGGGTGAAGCTGGGACGGATGATCGCCGGCAGGCCCACGAAGGCCAAGGCATCGTCGCCCTCCTCTACCGTATGGATGGCTCGCGAGCGCGGGCTTTCCAGGCCCAGCTTGTCCATGGCGTCGCGGAATTTCTGACGGTCCTCGGCCTTGTCGATGACTTCGGCCTTGGCGCCGATCATCTCGACGCCGTGGCGCGCCAAGGCGCCGGACTGCTCCAGCGCCAGCGCCGTGTTCAGCGCCGTCTGGCCGCCCATGGTCGGCAAAAGGGCGTCAGGCTTCTCCTTGGCGATGATCTTCTCGACCATCTCGGGCGTGATCGGCTCGATGTAGGTGGCGTCGGCCACCTCCGGATCCGTCATGATGGTGGCGGGGTTCGAGTTCACCAGAATGACCCGGTAGCCCTCGGCCTTCAGCGCCTTGCACGCCTGCACGCCCGAATAGTCGAACTCGCACGCCTGGCCGATGACGATCGGGCCGGCGCCGATGATGAGGATGGACTGGATGTCCGTACGCTTGGGCATCTGAAGCCTCTTTCCGTCAGTTCGTCACGACCGCGCACTCCCAGCCGTCATACTCCAGCTGGAAGGCCGCGGCCCAGGATTGCATCATCGAAGACACCGGCGCGAAGGACGTCTCGTCCACCGCCATGGTCGTCTCCAGAACCGTCTGGTCGTCGGCGCCGCGCGTGACGAAGCCGGCGCGCCGCGCCACCTCGTTCAGGTCGTCGTGATCGCCGTCGCCGTGGAAATAGAAAAGCGTGTGCCGCGGGGTGACCCCGCTGTCGCCATGTTCGGCCAGCGCCGCGCGCACCATAGCGTCGCGCTCGTCATGAGGAACATCGTGGGACAGCGCCGTCAGCCTTTCGCGCACGCGCGCGACGGCCGCGATCATCGCTCGCGCCCGCCGTCGCCGGATTGTGGGTCAAGGGCGCGGTTTAGAGGGGCGGCCGGAACGGGGCAAGCAAAACCCGCGCGGCTTGACCTAACCCTGCGCCAGCGCGTCGACCGCACGAAAAGTGCGGCGTAAAGCCGCATCTCGGTGCGGCATCGATGACACGCGGACATGTTTAAGACGTCTATTTGTCATGATGGGGTTACGGTTCGTCCACCCGACGCCTAACGTGGCGCGATCCAAGCTCAGCCAAAGGCGACACTTCGCCAAACGACAGTTTGTGAAACAAGCATCTGCACCGGGAAATCGATCTACGATGATTAGTCTGAAAAGCGCGCTGTTTACGACTTCTATTATCTCAGGCGTGGCGTTTGCCACGGTCGCAGCGGCTCAGACCCAGCCTGCGGCGCCGGCCGAAGCTCAACCGACGACTGTGTCGGATATCGTCGTGACCGGATCGCGCATCCGGCTGCCAGACTACGTCGCGCCCAATCCGGTTCAGTCGATCACCAGCGAGGACTTTGATCGCTCAGGCCAGACCAACCTCACCAACTTCCTGACCGAAGTGCCGGCGCTGAGCGGTTCGCTGACCCTTCAGGACGGCGCGGACACCAGCACCCCGGGCCTGGCGGGCCTCAACCTGCTTAACCTGCGCAACCTGGGCACGACGCGCACGCTGGTGCTGGTCAATGGGCGCCGTCACGTCGCGTCCAACCCCGGAACCGCGGCGGTTGACGTCAACGCTATCCCGGTCGCCCTAGTCGAGCGCACTGAAGTGCTGACGGGCGGCGCGTCCGCCGTGTACGGCGCCGACGGCGTGTCGGGCGTGGTCAACTTCATCCTGAAGGACGACTTCGAAGGGATCGATTTCCGCGCTCAGACGGGCTGGTCCGATGAGGGCGGCGGCGAGAACTATTTCGGCACTCTGGTTCTGGGCCAGAACTTCAATGAAGGCCGCGGCAACGTCACCCTGGCGCTGGAGTACAACAGGGACGAGGCGCTGAAGTTCACCGATCGCTCCTACACGCGCCCGGGCAACCGCTTCATCTTCATCGCCGACCCCGACGATCAGACTCGCAGAATTCTTGCGAACGACGTGCGGTACACCGACACCTCGCCCGGCGGCTCCGTTTATACGAACTTCTTCACCTCCACGACCGAGTCTGGCGTCACGTTCCTCGGCGATGGATCGCTGTTCCAGGACGGGATCTTCGCCGGCGGATTTACAATGATCGGCGGCAGCGGCAGCCGCCTGGACGACTTCAACGACGACCTTTTGCCTGGTTTGGAGCGCGGGACGGTCGCGCTTAATGCTCGATACGATCTCACGAGCAATCTGCGAGCCTTCGGCGAACTGAAATACACTAACAGCGAGAGCCAGTTCACGGCTCAGCCGAGCTACGTCTACGGCCTGTTCATCAGCGAAGATAACCCGTTCATTCCTGCAAACGTGCTGGCTGACGCGCGTACACCCGGCGGTTTTGCCTCGACCCCCACAGGCGGCCCGGTTGGCGAGGCCTACGGCTTGCCTGGCGCTGGCGTTCTGCTCGCGCGGGACAACTTCGATCTTGGCCGTCAACGGTATGACATCACCCGCGAAACATACCGCGGCGTGGTTGGCCTGGAAGGCAGCCTGACGGACAACCTCAACTTCGAAATGTCGTACGTCTATGGGCGCGCCGAGCAGGAGCAGCTGGCGAGCAATGTCCTGATCAACGACCGCTTCTTTGCGGCCACTGACGTCATTTCCAGCGGCGGACAGCCGGTTTGCCGATCCAATATCGACCCGACCGCCGTGCCGTTCGGCGACGTCTTCGGCCAGTTCGCCTTCCCTGAACGCGCGTTTGGCGCAACCTTCACCCCTGGCGCCAACTCGGGCTGTCTCCCGCTGAACCTGTTCGGCGAGAACCAGAACAGCCAAGAGGCGATCGACTGGGTGATGGGTGAGTACACCTCCACCGCCCAACTCGAGCAGCACGTGGTCAACGCCTTCATTTCGGGCGACACGACCGGGATGTTCCAACTGCCGGCCGGCCCGATCGGGTTCGTGCTTGGCGCCGAGTATCGCAAGGAAAGCAGCGACTCGCGTCCGTCCGACATTCAACTGCAGGCCGACGCTCTCGAGTATCCCCTGACCGGCGTCGGCCGCGCGTCTCGCACTCAGGGTTCTTTCGATGTCACCGAGGCGTTCGCCGAAATCTCGATCCCTGTGCTGCGCGACCTTCCGTTCGCCCAAGCCGTCGACCTTTCGGCTGCGTATCGGTACTCGGACTATTCGACCAGCGGCGGCGCGGACACCTGGAACGTCAACGCCCGCTGGGCCTTCGATAGCACCCTGGCCGTGCGCGGCACGGTCGCTCGCGCCGTCCGCGCTCCGAACGTCGTCAACCTGTTCCAAGGTCGTCAGCAGACGTTCTCCGCCTTCGCTGATCCCTGCTCTCAACAGAACCTGACCCTGGGTGAAAATCCTGCCCTGCGTCAGCAAAACTGCGCGACGGACCTGGCGGCGCTAGGTATCGATCCGACCACGTACAACAACACGAGCTCGGAATCGATCGGCGGCTTTATCCAAGGCAACCCTGACCTGCAGCCGGAAACGGCGGATACTTACACGGTTGGCTTTGTGGCCACCCCTGTCGACATCCCGGGGCTCTCCTTCTCGGTTGATTATTACAACATCGAGATTTCGGACGCGATCCAGTCCTACGCAGCGCAGACCATCGTCAACAACTGCTACGATCTGGAGCGCCCGAACCCGTTCTGCGATCTGATCGGACGCGCTTCGGGCGGAACCAACCCCGGCCGGATCAACTCCTTCTCCCAGATCCCCGGCAACCTGGCGAGCTACAAGACCTCGGGTTGGGATTTCAACGCGCGCTATCGTTTCGACCCGGCCGCTTTCGGCATCGAACGCGAGATCGGAACGTTCGAGTTCTCGGCAGTCGCCAATTTGCTGGACAGACTGACCTTCGTCGAAGTGTCCGGCGCCACGCCGCGCGAAGACTCGAACTTGGAAGGCGCTCCTCGCTTCACCGCGTCGTTCGACGCGACCTGGAACTGGCGCGCTCTGTCGGTCAATTACGGCTTCAACTACTTCAACGACGTGTATCGTGCGGGTCGCGTGAACCGTGCGGCCAACCCGAACCTGTTTGCGCCGGAGTATCGCAAGCTCGACGCTCGCGAGACGCATGACGTCCGCGTTTCGTACAACATCAACGATGGTGTGAGCGTCTTTGGCGGCGTCAACAACTTCACGAACCAGCGCCCCGGCCCCGGCTCGGAATCCTATCCGGTAAACGCGCTGGGCCGTTACTTCTTCGTCGGCGCCCGGATGCGGTTGGACGCGCTGAGCTCGATCAACCCGTTCTAAGCGATCGGCTAACCAAGACCTTTAGGGCGACTCGCAAGAGCCGCCCTTTTTCTTGGTCTCAGGGCTGCAGGCGTTCGACGGTCCAATCCGCATCCTCGCGCACGAACCGAAGCCGGTCGTGCAGTCTGAAAGGCCGGTCCCGCCAGAACTCGACGGTCTGTGGGACGACGCGCCATCCCGTCCATCTTTCCGGACGTGGCACTTCGCCGTCTGCGAACCGCGCCGTTTCACGGGCGACCGCAGCCTCGAGCGCGCGTCTGTCCGCGATCCGCCGCGACTGATCCGAAGCCCAGGCGCCGATCCGGCTCTCCCGCGCGCGGCTGGCGAAATAGGCGTCGGCGTCTTCGACGCTTACCGGTTCGACCGCACCCCTCACGCGCACCTGCCGGCGCAGCGTCTTCCAGTGGAAGACCAGGGCCGCCGCCGGGCGCGCGCTCAGCTGCATGCCCTTGGCGCTCTCGCGGTTGGAGTAGAAGGTGAAGCCGCGCGCATCCACGTCCTTGAGCAGCACCATGCGCGCGTCGGGCAGGCCGTCGGCGTCGACGGTGGCCAGGGTCATCGCGTTGGGATCGTTGATCTCGTGCGCCCTCGCCTGCCCCAGCCATTCGATGAACAGGCCGATCGGCTCCTCGCGGCTCCAGATGCTCTCGTCGCCATTGGCGGCCAGGGCGGCGGCGTAGTCGCGGGCGTAGTCTTCGCGCGACGGGCTGGGCGGTATCACGGGCGTTGTCATGCTCGATGTTTAGGCCCGGGCGGCGGGCGTCGCCAAGCGATCACGGTTAAGCGGCTATTCACCCTGTTCAGCCAAGGCTCGGCCATGGGCGACACGTCAGCCATGCCACCGCCTCTCAGCCTGGCCCAGGCCCGCGCCGTGCTGGGTCTGGACCGAGCGGACGCCCCCTCGCCCGCCGCCGCCTTTCGCGCCGCCGCCAAGGCCAGCCACCCCGACCGGGCCGGCGGTGATGTCGAGCGCTTTCGCCGTGTCGTCGAGGCCTGGACGGTCGTGCGCGCCGCCGATCCAGGGGCGCTTCGGCCCGTGCGTCCTGCGCCTGCCCCCGTGCTGCGCCTGACGCCGCTGCAGGCCCTGCGCGGCGGCGAGGTCCATGAAGGCGGCCGTCTGCTGACCGTGCCGGCCGGTCTACGCAGCGGCGACTGGGTGCGCGGCCCCGACCGTCAACGGCTCGTCGTTCTGGTTCAGCCGGCCGACGGCCTCAGCCTGGTGGGAGACGATCTTTATATGAACTGGGCCGTCGATCCGCGCCGCCTGGCCGATGGGGGCCGCATCGAGATTCAGACCCATGCCGGCGTCAGACCCTCCTGGATCGCGCCGGGCGGCGGCACGGGGCGGGTGCGCCTGGCCAATCTGGGCTTGCCGGCGCGCGGATCGCGCCCTCAGGGCCACCTGTTCGTCACGCTTAGGCCCTGCGCCGAGGCGGCCAGCGAGGCCGAGGATCTGCTGCTGCGGTTCAGCCGCGTCTGGACGCCGGCCCGCCGCGCGGCCTAAGCCTGAAGGCCATGTCGCACAACACCTTCGGCCATCTGTTTCGCGTGACCACCTGGGGCGAGAGCCATGGCCCGGCCATCGGCTGCGTGGTTGACGGCTGCCCGCCGCTGATCCCGCTGACGGAAGGCGACATCCAGCCCTGGCTGGATCGCCGCAAGCCCGGCTCCAGCCGCTTCGTCACCCAGCGCCGCGAGGACGACCGGGTCCGCATCCTGTCGGGCGTGTTCGATGACGGCGCCGGCCCCGTGACCACCGGCACGCCGATCAGCCTGATGATCGAGAACACCGACCAGCGGTCCAAGGACTATGGCGAGATCGCGCGCGCCTATCGTCCTGGTCACGCCGACTACGCCTATCAGGCCAAGTATGGCGTGCGCGATCATCGCGGCGGCGGCCGATCCTCGGCGCGCGAGACCGCCTGCCGCGTCGCCGCCGGCGCCGTGGCCCGCCTGATCCTCGGGCCGGACGTCCGCATCCGCGCCGGTGTGGTTCAGATCGGTCCGCACCGCATTGCCCCTGACGCCATCGACTTCGACGCGGTCGAGCATAATCCGCTGTTCGCCGCCTCATCCGAGGTCGTCCCCGCCTGGGAGGCGTATCTGGACGAGGTGCGCAAGGCCGGCTCCTCCATCGGCGCGGTTGTCGCTATGGAGGTGACGGGCGTTCCCGCCGGCTGGGGCGCGCCGCTCTACGCCAAGCTGGACGCCGAACTGGCCGCCGGACTCATGTCGATCAACGCCGCGAAAGGGATCGAGATCGGCGCGGGCTTCGAAGCCGCCGAACTATCTGGCGAGGACAACGCCGACGAGATGCGCCTGGGGCCCGACGGCGCGCCCGTCTTCCTGTCCAACCGCGCAGGCGGCGTGCTGGGCGGCATTTCGACCGGCCAGCCGATCACCGCCCGCGTGGCCTTCAAGCCCACCTCCTCGATCCTGACCACCCGACGCACGATCACCCGCGACGGCGCGGAGACCGAGTTGCGCACCAAGGGCCGCCACGACCCCTGCGTGGCCCTGCGCGCCGTACCGGTCGTGGAGGCCACGGCCGCCTGCGTCCTGGCCGACGCGATGCTGCGTCACAGGGCTCAGGTGAGCGCCCCCTTTTCGCAACAGTCGTAGTTACCTATATAGGCCTCAGACCGGCGCAGACCGCGCCAGATACAGGAGGACCACCATGATCGACGTCCGCCGCTTCGACACGCTCGGAGGCGCCAACCACGGCTGGCTGCACGCCCGCCATCACTTCTCCTTCGCCAACTACTATGACCCGTCGCGAATGGGCTGGGGCCGGCTGCGCGTCTGGAATGATGACGAGATCGCGGCTCGGTCGGGCTTTCCGCCCCATCCTCACGCCGACATGGAGATCATCACCTACGTCCGTACCGGCGCGATCACCCACGAGGATTCGATGGGCAACAAGGGCCGCACCGGGGCGGGCGACGTGCAGGTCATGAGCGCGGGCACCGGCGTGCGTCACTCCGAGTTCAATCTCGAGGACGAAACGACCACCCTGTTCCAGATCTGGATCGAGACGGACCGGTCGGGCAGCCAGCCCGGCTGGGGCCAGCGCGCGTTTCCCAAGGCCGATCGTTCGGGCCGGTTCAGCGTCCTGGCGTCCGGCGACCCCGCCGACGACGCCCTGTCGATCAACGCCGACGCCAAGGTGCTGGGCGCCACGCTCAAGGCCGGCGAGAGCCTGACCTATGACCTGGCCCCGGGCCGTCGCGCCTATCTGGTCCCGGCCGTCGGCGCGGTCGAGGTCAACGGCGTCGCCCTGAACGCCCGCGACGGCGCCGCCATCGCCGAGGAGGCCGCAATCACCGTGACCGCCACGGCCGACGCCGAACTGGTGATGGTGGACAGCCGCTAAGGCTGCCAGGCGGCGCGCGGGCTTGCGCTCGCGCGCCGTACAGCCGATCTAGCGGGCCTGTTCTTCGAAAGGCCCGCCATGTCCGATCCCGTCGTCATCTGCTCCTTCGCCCGCACGCCCATGGGCGGCTTCCAGGGCGCCCTGTCCGGCGTAAAGGCGACCGAGCTGGGTGCGGCGGCGGTCAAGGCGGCAGTCGAGCGCGCGGGCGTTCCGGCCGATAAGGTCGATCAAATCTACATGGGCTGCGTGCTGCCGGCCGGCCTGGGACAAGCTCCGGCGCGTCAGGCCGCCATCGGCGCCGGCCTTGGGCAGCACGTGGAAGCGACCACGGTCAACAAGATGTGCGGCTCGGGCCTGCAGGCGGCGATGATGGCGCATGACGCGCTCAAGGCGGGGTCGGCCGACGTGATCGTGGCCGGCGGCATGGAATCCATGACCGGCGCCCCCTATGTCATGGCCAAGCATCGCGGTGGCGCCCGCATCGGCCACGACGTCATCTCCGACAGCATGTATCTGGACGGGCTGGAAGACGCCTACACCCCCGGCAAGCTGATGGGCGCCTTCGCCGAGGACTCGGCCGGCCAGTATCAGTTCACCCGCGAGCAGCAGGACGACTACGCCATCGAGAGCCTGCGCCGCGCCAATGCGGCCATCGCCTCGGGCGCCTTCGAGGCCGAAATCGTTGCCGTCGAGGTCAAGACCCGCAAGGGCGTCGAGACGGTCAGCCAGGACGAGCAGCCGGGCAAGGCCAATCCCGAAAAGATCCCAAGCCTGCGCCCCGCCTTCGCCAAGGACGGCACCATCACCGCAGCCAACGCCTCTTCGATCTCGGACGGCGCGGCCGCCCTGGTCATGACGCGCGAAAGCGTCGCCCAGTCGCTGGGCCTGCCCATCGTCGCCCGCGTCGTCAGCCACGCGGCCCACGCCCACGAGCCCGGCCTGTTCACCACCGCCCCCGTCCCGGCGATGAAGAAGGCTTTGGAAAAGGCGGGCTGGAGCGTCGCCGACGTCGATCTTTGGGAGATCAACGAAGCCTTCGCCGTGGTCGCCATGATCGCCCAGAAGGAAATGGGCATCGACCGCGACAAGCTAAACGTCAACGGCGGCGCCACCGCTCTGGGCCACCCCATCGGCGCCTCGGGCGCGCGCGTGCTGACGACCCTGCTCGCCGCGCTTCAGGCGCGGGGCGGCAAGAAGGGCGTGGCCAGCCTGTGCATCGGCGGCGGCGAGGCCGTGGCCATGGCCGTAGAGATCGTCTGACGCCCAAGCGTCAGCCGAACAGGGCCTGTTCGAACACCCTGCCCGCTGCGCCCGCTGCGCGCGGACCCAGAACCGAGGTCGCCGTGAGGCCAGGCGCCAACAGTCGCCGGGCGGCCCCGCGCGCCTGATCGACCGTGACCGCCTTCAGCCGCTCGACCTGGTCCAACGGCTCCAGAGGCCCGCCGAACACCAGCGTCTGCACCGCCAGGCGCCCGGCGCGGCTCATGGGCGATTCCTCGGACATCCACAGCCCCGCCGTCAGCACCGCCTTGGCGCGCGACAGCTCGACCTCGGTCGGGCCGTCTTCGGCCAGCGCCCGGACTTCCTGGGCGCAGACCCGGGCCAGCTCCTCGGCCCGATCGGCCGCCGCCCCGGCGTAGATGCCCAGCAGGCCGGCGTCCTCATAGGGCTCGTGATAGGCGTCGATGGCGTAGGCCAAGCCCCGTTCCTCGCGCGCGCTCTGGAACAGACGCGAGGCCATGCCGCCACCCAGGATCTCGGTCGTGAGCCGCAGGGCCGGCAGGTCGGGATCGTCGGCCGCGAAGGCCGGCAGCTGAAACACAAGATTGGCCTGTTCGATCCGCCGCGGCAGCCGCGCATGGCCGCCGGTGAAGACCGCCTTCGCCGGCGCTTCGACCGCCTGCGAAACCGCACTGCCGAACGCCGCCTCGGCCAGGCGCACAAGTTCGTCCTCATCCACCGCGCCGGATGCGACGACCACCATCCGCTCGGGCGCATACAGCGCCGCCCGCCACGCCTCGATCCCCGCCCGGTCCACCGGCGCCAGCGAGGCGACCGAACCCAGGATCGGCCGCCCCAGCGACTGCTTCTGGAAGGCGCGCGTCTGGGCCATTTCGAAGACATGGTCGTCGGGCGTGTCGAAGGCCTCGGCGATCTCCTGGGCCACCACGTCCTTCTCGCGCTCGATCTCGGCGGGATCGAGCGCGGGGCGCAGCATCAGGTCGGCGACGACATTCAGCGCGCCCGGCAGGGCCTCGGCCAGGCCGCGCACCTCGAAACCGGTGCGCTCATAGCCCGTCGCAGCGTTGATCGAGCCGCCCTCGGCTTCGATCCGCTCGACGATTTCCCGCGCCGACATGTCGCCCGCACCCTTGAACACCAGATGCTCCAGCAGGTGCGACCAGCCGGACTGACGCTCGTTCTCCCAGCGCGCACCGCCGCGCACGGCGGCGACCAGGGCGAAGCTCTTGAGACCCGACATGGGATCGGCCACGATCCGCACGCCGTTGGACAGGGAATGCACCCGGCTCATGCCTGATCCGGCGCCTTCCTGAACCGTCGCAGCACCATGGCGACGTAGAAACCGGCCAGCACGAGCGCCAAGCCGAACCAGGTCACAGCATAGCCGAGGTGATTGTTCGAGAAGGCCGCGGGCGGCGCGACCGGCCTCAGAGCCGCCAGCTCGGGGTTGGTCGGCGTCTCGGCGAAGATGAGCAATTCGGACACCGGTCCCTGGGTCTCCAGGGCTGCGGCCATCGCCGCCTCGTCGCGCGCATAGAAGCGGCCGTTGGACGGCGGCGGGGCCATGGCGGGCGCATCCGGCGCGTAGCGCAGCTGGCCGACAAAGGCTGTGGGCAAGGTCGAGGGCCCGACCTGCGGGCGCGTCGTTACCGAATCCGACACGAAGCCCCGGTCGATCAGGAAGGTCTGGGTCACGCCGGCCGGACGACAGGCCGAGATCAGCCGAACGCCCGCCTCCCCGTCAAGGATCGTCTGCAGCTCGACATAGGGCGCCGAGGCCAGGCCGGGACAGGCCAGCACCACCTTGCGGAAGTCCAGGTCGCCGCCTTCGGCCAGCACGGTTTCGATCGGCTGGGCCGGACGAGCCGCCGCAGCTTCGGCTTGAGCGATCAGGCCGTTCTTCCAGCCCATGCGCTGGGTCTGCCAGACGCCCAGCGAAATCAGCACCGCCAGAAGCACGGCCGTCGCGGCGGTCAGACCCCAAGGAAAGCGCTTCATCGTCCGTTCGTCCCGTTCCTCATCTGCAAGGCGATCATCAGCCCCTTGCCGGGCCGCATCAGGCCAAGAGACAAAGCGCCGACCAGCGGCAGCGTCACCACCAGCAGCAGCCATATGGGGGGATCATAGGCGATCTGCACCGCGAGCGCCGAGAACACGACCAGGCCGCCCGCGATCTGCATGATGAAAACAGCCGCGCCGTCGCCGGTGTTCATGCGGCTGAAGTCGAAGCCGCAGGCCTCGCAGCGCTCAACAACCTTCAGGAAGCCCGCGAACAAGGGTCCGCGCCCGCAGTTGGGGCACCGACAAAGCAGACCGGCGCGGATCGGGTCGATCCGCGCCGGTTGGGACTTTTCCGTTTCGGTTGGGATCAACCGAAGACGACGTATACGAAGGCGAACAGGAACAGCCAGACCACGTCCACGAAGTGCCAGTACCAGGCCGCGGCCTCGAAGCCGAAATGCTTCTCGGGGCTCATCTGGCCGGCCAGCAGGCGCAGCAGGCACACCACCAGGAAGATGGTGCCGATCAGGACGTGGAAGCCGTGGAAGCCCGTCGCCATGAAGAAGATCGAACCGTACAGGCCCGAGTTGATCGCCGCGTCGTTGAAGAACAGGTCCTCGTGCAGGATGTGATAATATTCGTACACTTGAACGCAGGTGAAGAAGACGCCCAGGGCGACCGTCAGGGTCAGGCCGATCTTGGCCTCCTTGCGGTTGCCGACCTGAAGGGCGTGGTGCGCCCAGGTCACGGTGCAGCCCGACAGCAGCAGGGTCACGGTGTTCAGCAGCGGCAGGTGCCAAGGGTCCAGGACCTCGACGCCAGCGGGCGGCCAGGTCGACCAGGCGGCGGCCGTGTCGGCCCAGGTGCCGACTTCCGGGATCAGCGTCCGCGACTCCGCGAAAAGCGTCATGTCGAAGAACATCCAGAAGAAGGCGGCGAAGAACATCACTTCGGAGGCGATGAACAGCACCATGCCGTAACGCAGGCCCAGCGAAACGACCGGGGTGTGGTCGCCCGCGCGGCTTTCCTTGATGACGTCCGCCCACCAGCCGAACATCGACACCAGAACGCCCGCCAGGCCAGCGAAGAACAGCGCCTTGTCGCCCTTGGCCAGCAGGACCGCCAGACCCTCGGCGTCAGCGCTGACCAAGCCCTTCATCCAGACGACGGCACCGATCATCATGATCGTGACGGCGGCCGAGCTGACCAGGGGCCAGGGGCTGGGGTTGACCAGGTGGTAGTCGTGATGCGGAGCGGCGTGGGCCATCGAGGGTCTTCTCTTGGATACGCGAGAGTCGGTTCAGTGAGGGGCTATAGCGTCGCCTATCCGACTGCGCCAGAGGCCGCCGGCCCCGATTTCGCCCCGATCGCGGCTGTGCGCGTGGGGTTCGTCTCGCCCTTGGTCGGATAGAAGGTGTAGCTCAGGGTGATCTCCTTGATCCCCTGGGCCTCGCGGTCGGTCGCGATCTCCGGCGCGACGAAATACTGGACCGGGAACTGGACGGTCTGTCCCGGCTCGATCGTCTGGCCGTCAAAGCAGAAACACTGCAGCTTCTGGAAGTAGGGCCCCGCCCCTTCCGGCACGACGTTGTAGGCCGCCGTGGCGTGGACTGGCTGGTCCGAGGTGTTGGTCACGTCGAAGAAGGCCATGCCGGTGTCGCCGATCCGAACGCGCTGGCTGACCTGTTCGGCGCGGAAGTCCATCGGCAGGCCGCGCACATTGGTGTCGAAGCGGACCAGAACCGAATCCTCCAGCACCGTGTCGGGCGCGGCGTTCGCACGCATCACCGTCCCGTTGAAGCCCGTCACCTGGCAGAACAGCTGATACAGCGGCACGGCGGCGAAGGCGGCGCCAGTCATGAACATGACACCGCCGGCGCAAGCGATGGCGATCAGATTCTTGCGGCGCGCCAGCTTGGCTGCGGGATCGGTCATGGACGAGCCTCCGGCGAGGGCTGGACGACGAGGGCCGCCGGCGCACTGGCCGGCGCAGGCCCCGGCGGCACGACGGCGGTGGCCAGGCCGGCTTCGCGCTCGACTTTTCCGGCCTCGATGTTGCGCCGCAGGTTCAGCACCGTGACGATGAACACCAGCACGATAAAGGCCACCAGCGCACCTGCGATGGCCAGGTTGCGCCGCTTACGCGCGGCCAGTTGATCGTCGGTCAGTCGCATCGGTCTAAAGTCCCAGGCCCGGCAGGCGTTCGACAAGCAGCGCCGCGAACAGGGCCATCAGATACAGAATGGAAAAGGCGAACAGGTTGCGCGCCGGTTTGGCCTCGGCGCGCACATCATACAATGCGGCCTCTCGCCCCACGGCTTCCGCCTTGTCAGGCTGGTCGCCGGCGCGTGAACGCCACAGACGAAACGTCAGCGCGAGGAACCCTAGGCCGCCGGCCACGGACACGACCAGATAGATCAGCCCGCCCAGGCCTACAGCGGCCGGCAGGATCGCAATAGGCACGAACACAACGCTGTAGATCAGGATCTGCAACCGCGTGGACTTGGCGCCGCGCGCCACCGGCATCATCGGAATGCCAGCCTTGGCGTAGTCGCCGGCCGAATACAGCGCCAGCGCCCAGCTGTGCGGCGGAGTCCACAGGAAGATGATCAGGAACAGCAGCCAGGCCTGCCACGGCGCCTGTCCAGTGGCCGCCGCCCAGCCGATGACCGGCGGAAAGGCGCCTGCCGCCCCGCCGATGACGATGTTCTGAGGCGTCCGACGCTTCAGCAGCAGGGTGTAGAAGGCTGCGTAATAGACGATGGTCAGGGCCAGCAGGCCCCCGGCCAGCCAGTTGGTCGTCATGCCCAGCAGCATGACCGAGAAGACCGACAGGATGACGCCGAACGTCATGGCGTCGCCGCGCGGTATGCGGCCCGCCGCGACAGGGCGGCCGCGCGTGCGGCGCATCAGGGCGTCGGTCTCACCTTCCAGGGCCATGTTCAGCGCACCGGCCGCGCCGGCGCCGACGGCGATGCACAGCACCGCCAGCGCCGAGGAGATCGGGTCCAGGCTGCCGCCGGCCGCCACCAAGCCGGTCACGGCGGTGAAGATCACCAGCGACATGACGCGCGGCTTCAGCAACTGGAAGAAGTCTTCCGGCTGGGCGGTGGAGACGGTGACTGGGGTGTCGGCGCTCATGCTCAACTCTCTACTCCCTCGCCCTCGAAACGCGAAGCGCCGCGGCCCGGAAAGCGGAGGGGCCGCCCCCTCTTGCGAAGGAACGGCCCCTGTCGTTTGGCCGGAGATCGGCCGCTCTTAGTGCTCGTCGGCCTTGACCACCGGCAGCTCGTTGAACTGGTGGTGGGGCGGCGGCGAGGACAGCGTCCACTCCAGGGTGGTGGCGCCTTCGCCCCACGGGTTGGCCACGCCCGGACGACGCCGAATGGCGGCTTCCAGCAGCATGATCAGGAACACGCCCACGCCGACGATGGTGATGACGTAGCCGACGGTCGAGACGTGGTTCCAGAGGGTGTAGGCCTCCGGATAGTCGACATAGCGGCGCGGCATGCCCTGCAGACCCAGGAAGTGCTGCGGGAAGAACACCAGGTTCACGCCCACGAACATGATCCAGAAGTGCGCGGCGCCCAGGAACTCGTTGTACTTCACGCCGAACATCTTCTCGAACCAGTAGTAGAAGCCCGCGAAGATGGCGAAGACAGCGCCCAGCGACAGCACGTAGTGGAAGTGCGCCACCACGTAATAGGTGTCGTGCAGGCTGTAATCGATGCCGGCGTTGGACAGGACCACGCCGGTCACGCCGCCGACCGTGAAGAGGAAGATGAAGCCGATGGCCCACAGCATGGGCGTCTTGAAGCTGATGGAGCCGCCCCACATGGTGGCGATCCAGCTGAATATCTTCACCCCCGTCGGCACCGCGATGATCATGGTCGCGGCAATGAAGTAGGCGCGCAGATTCACGCTCATGCCGACCGTATACATGTGGTGCGCCCACACGATGAAGCCGACGAAGCCGATGGCCACCATGGCGTAGGCCATGGCCAGGTAGCCGAAGACCGGCTTCTTGGAGAAGGTCGAGACGATATGGCTGATGATGCCGAAGCCCGGCAGGATCAGGATGTACACCTCGGGGTGGCCGAAGAACCAGAACAGGTGCTGGAACATGACCGGATCGCCGCCGCCGGCCGGGTCGAAGAACGACGTGCCGAAGTTGCGGTCGGTCAGCAGCATGGTGATGGCGCCGGCCAGGACGGGCAGCGACAGCAGCAGCAGGAAGGCGGTGATCAACACCGACCAGGCGAACAGCGGCATCCGGTGCAGGGTCATGCCCGGCGCGCGCATGTTGAAGATCGTGGTGATGAAGTTGATCGCGCCCAGGATCGAGCTGGCGCCCGCCACGTGCAGCGAGAAGATCGCCAGATCCATGGCCGGGCCGGTGTGGCCGGTCGTCGAGAGCGGCGGATAGATGGTCCAGCCGCCGCCGAAGCCCTGACCCGGCCCGCCGTCGACGAACAGGCTCAGGCACAGCAGGATCCACGCGGCCACCAGCAGCCAGAACGAGATGTTGTTCATGCGCGGGAAGGCCATGTCCGGCGCGCCGATCATGATCGGCACGAACCAGTTGCCGAAGCCGCCGATCATGGCGGGCATGACCATGAAGAAGATCATGATCAAGGCGTGGGCCGTCACGGTGACGTTGTAGCCGTGCTTGGACGCCTCGACGATGCCGAGGTGCTGGATGATCGAGCCTTCACGGAAGATCTGAATGCCCGGCTCGGCCAGTTCCCAGCGGATCAGACCCGACAGGGCGCCGCCCACCAGTCCCGCCATGATGGCGAAGATCAGGTACAGCGTGCCGATGTCCTTGTGATTGGTCGACAGGAACCAGCGGGTGAAGAAACCCGGCTTGTGGTCGTGCTCGGCATGGGCGTCGTGCCCGGGGCCGGACGAGGTGTGGTCGTGGGTCGCGGTGGCCATGGTCTTGGGCTCTTCCGTCTCGTCTTACTGGGCCGCGGGCGCGGCGGGCGCGGTCGCGGGCGCCGCTGCCGGCTGTGCGGTCGGGGTGGTGGCGGTCTGGGCGGTGGGGATGTCGGTCCCCTGCTCCGTCGTCGGGCCGGTCGAGGCGGTGCCGGTGACAGGCGCGCCCGTCGTGCCGGCCGCGACCTGGGCGGCGGTGCCACCCGGGGCTTCGGCGGCGGTGGCCGGGGTCATGGAGCCGCCTTTGGAGGCAACCCAGGCGGCGAACTCGGCCTGGCTGACGACGTTCACCTGGATCGGCATGAAGGCGTGGTCGACGCCGCACAGCTCAGAGCACTGGCCATAATAGATGCCGGGGCGTTCGGCGCGGAACCAGGTTTCGTTCACCCGGCCGGGAACGGCGTCGATCTTGACGCCGAAAGCCGGCACGGCGACGGCGTGGATCACGTCAGAAGCGGTGACCAGAAGGCGGACGGTCTGACCGACCGGCACCACCATCGGCTCATCAGCCGCCAAGCGGAACAACTGCGGCGTAGTCTGGTCGGCCGGCAGCATGTTGGAGATGTACTCCGGCACGCCTTGGTCGGGATATTCGTAGGCCCAGTTCCACTGGTTGCCGGTGACCTTAACCGTCAGGTCCGGCTCCGGCATGTTGTGATAGGCGAACAGCAGGCGGAACGAGAACAGGGCGATGAAGACGAGGATCAGGACGGGGACGACCGTCCAGATGATCTCGATCATCGTATTGTGGCTCCACTTGGCCGGGGTCGGGTTCCGCTTGGCGTTGTAGCGGATGACGATCCAGCCCAGCAGGCCGAGCACCAGCAGGCAGATCACCGTGATGATCGGCAGCAGGATGATGTTGTGGAAGAAGTGCGCCTGCTCTTTGAGCGGCGACGCCGCCGGCTGCAGACCGATACCGTCCGGCGTCGGCTGCCCCATCAAGGGCTGAGCCCAGGCCGGCGTGGCGGCGAAAACAGCCAGGGACAAAGAGGCGACAGCGCCTCCGATCATGCCCCGGGCCCGCGTGCCCATCCCCATTCTCGACGTCCTCATAAAACCGTTTGTCGTTCGCTGTTTGAGAGCCAGTCGCAAACAGGCGCGAAGGCCCGGAGGCCGTCGCGGTTCATGGGCCGGTCCCTATCGGATCGACTTGCGCTTGCCAAGCGATGAGCGCGCACCGCGACGCCGGACCGCAACGTTAAAACGACGTCATGTTATGACAGCTACCTTGCAGCGCACGATACCTTGCGATAAGTAATGGGCATCCAAGGAGGCCCGGGATGCCCGAGACCATCGACATTCAACTGAAGAAAGGGGTGCTGGGCCTTTGTGTTCTGGCCCTGCTCGCCCGAAGCGACAGCTACGCCTACGAAATCGCCAGCCGCCTGTCCGACGCGATCGGCATGGGCGAAGGCACCATCTATCCGCTGATGCGCCGGATGCAGACCGACGGACTGGTCGAGACCTACCTCGTCGAATCATCATCCGGCCCCTCGCGCAAATACTATCGCCTGACCACAGCCGGCCGCGCCGCGCTGGAGGGTCAGAGCGCCGAATGGCGGGCGTTCGCCCGCGCGGTGGACGCCCTGGTCGCCGACACCGCACCCATAGCGGCGGGCGCGCCGGTCGAACCCGCCGCCCTCGCCGACCAGACCCAAAGGGGAGACGCCTGATGACCCGCGACGAATTTCTGTCCCGCCTGAAGCGCGGCCTCGTCGGCCTGCCGATGTCGACGCAGGCCGAGATCCTGAGCGATTACGAGACGCACTTCGACGACGGCCGCGCCGCCGGTCGCACCGAAGCCGAGGTTTCGGCCGCCCTGGGCGATCCCGACCGCCTGGCCCGCGAGTTGAAGGCCGAGGCCGGCTTCAAGCGCTGGCGCGAGGAGAAGAACCCGTCGGCCGCCGCCGGCGCCGTGATGGCCCTGGTCGGGCTGGGCGCGCTGGACATCCTGATCCTGCTGCCCCTGCTGACCGCCGTGGTCAGCGCCATGGCCGGCTTCTATCTGGCGGGTGCCGGCGTCTTCATCGCCGGTGGCGGCATCATGGTCGCCGGGCCCTTCTTCGGACCGCCCGGAGGCCCGCTGTTCGCCATCCTGCTGGGCCTGGGGATGATGGGCGCCGCGATCGCGGGCCTGGCCTTGCTGACCATCTTCGCGGTCTGGCTGGTCAACGGCCTGATCTGGTTCGCCCGCCTGCACTACCGCCTGCTGAAGCCCGCACTCGCCAACACCGACGGCCCCTCGGCCGACGCTCGTCTCTAAGGGAGGACGACACATGATCCGCAATCTTCTGATCGTCGCCGGCGCAGGCGTCGTGCTCGCCATCGTCGGCTTCGCCGGAGCCGCCGGCGTCGGCGGCGCCGACATGGCCCGCAACGGCTGGAACTGGACCTTGGTCGGCAGCGACGGCGAACGCGTCAGCTTCCGCCGCGACGGGGCCAACAGCTGGCGCATGGACGTCAACGAGGAAGGCCAGACCGCCGAGACCATCACGCGCAACCTGGACTGGACCGGCGGCGACCTGCTCGCCGTCGACCTGCCTGCCGACGTGGTGCACATGCAGGGCGCCGAGGCCGGGGTGCTGGTCGAAGGCTCCCGCAACCTCGTCGACCGCGTCACCCTGACCGACGGTCGACTGTCCCTTGCGCAAGGCCCCTCCCAGCGCGGCCGGCTTCGCGTAACCGTCACCGCGCCGTCGGTAAGCCGCTTCGAGGTCAACGGCTCGGGCGATCTCAGCATCCGCAGCTATGACCAGCCCTCGATCAGCGTGGCGATCAACGGCTCGGGCGACATCGAGGCTGACGGCCGGGCCCAGTCGGCCCAGGTCGCGGTGTCGGGCTCGGGCGACGTCGACCTGTCGCCCATGACGCTGGAGCAGGCGCGCGCCTCGGTCAGCGGCTCGGGCGAGGCGCGGCTGGGGCCCACGCAGTCCGCCGAACTGACCGTCTCCGGCTCGGGCGACATCGTCCTGACCCGCGAGCCGGCGCGCACCACCACCGACGTGTCCGGCTCGGGCCGCGTGCGCCGGGACTAGAAGACCATGAGGGGGCGTTCGCGCCCCCTCCCCCGTGACGAACCGGTCGCCAGCCCCTATCTGTCGGTCATGAGCACCACCGCCCTCGATCCCGCCATCCTCGAAACCGCCGGGGTCGACCCCGAAGAGGCCCGCGCCATCCTGTCCTCGGCCCTTAAAGGCGCCGACGATGGCGAACTGTTCCTGGAGAAGTCCGAGAGCGAATCGCTGGTGTTGGACGACGGCCGGCTCAAGGCCGCAGCCTATGACGCGACCGAGGGCTTCGGCCTGCGGGTGGTTGCGGGCGAAACCGCCGGCTACGCCCACGCCAACGAGATCTCCGTCGCCGCGCTCGGCCGCGCCGCGGACAGCGCAGCCCTGGCCAAGGCCGGCCACGCCGCCCGCGTCGCCGAAGGTCCGCTGGCCACCAATCAGAAGCTTTATGGCGAGATCGATCCCCTCGCCTCGCCCGCCTTCTCCGACAAGATCGCCCTGCTGGCCGAGATCGACGCCTTCGCCCGCGCCCGCGATCCCCGCGTGGTTCAGGTCTCGGCGTCCCTGGTCGGCGAGCGCCGCCATATCGAGATCCTGCGGGCCGACGACCGCGCCGTGCGCGACATCCGGCCCCTGGTGCGGCTGAACGTGTCGGTCACCGTCGAGCAGAACGGCCGGCGCGAGACCGCCTCGTCGGGCGCCGGCGGCCGCGCGGGCTTCGAGGAATGGGTCGCGCCTCAGCGCTGGCAGGCCCAGGTCGACGAGGCCCTGCGTCAGGCGCTCGTCAATCTCGACGCCGTCGACTGCCCCGCCGGGGAGATGGACGTGGTCCTGGGCGCCGGCTGGCCAGGCGTGCTGCTGCACGAAGCGGTCGGCCACGGCTTCGAGGGCGACTTCCACCGCAAGGGCTCGTCGGTGTTCAACGGCATGATGGGCAAGCGCGTCGCCGCGCCCGGCGTGACCGTGGTGGACGACGGCTCCATCGCCGGCCGTCGCGGCTCCCTGTCCGTGGATGACGAAGGCACGCCGACTTCGCGCACCGTGCTGATCGAGGACGGCATCATGGTCGGCCTGATGCACGACCGGCTTTCGGCGCGTCAGTTGAACACGCGCGCCACCGGCAACGGCCGGCGCCAGTCCTTCGCCCATATGCCCATGCCGCGCATGACCAACACCTTCATGGAAGGCGGCAAGGACACTCAGGCCGACATGATCGCCTCGACCAAGCGCGGCCTCTACGCCGCTAACTTCGGCGGCGGCCAGGTGGACATCACCAACGGCAAGTTCGTCTTCCAGTGCACCGAGGCCTATCTGATCGAGGACGGCCGGATCACTGCTCCGGTGCGCGGCGCCACCCTGATCGGAGACGGCGCCACGGCCCTGACGCGCATCGAGATGATCGGCGACGACTTCGCCTTCGATCCGGGCGTGGGCGTCTGCGGCAAGGCCGGCCAGGGCGTGCCCGTCGGCATCGGCCAGCCCAGCCTCAAGATCGGCGGCCTGACCGTCGGCGGCACCGCCGTCTGATCAGGCCTCGATCAGCCAGGGCCTGACCTTGGCCACCAGTTCCGGCGTCGGCCGGCGCGGGCGGCCGTCCAGGTGGATGCACACCGCCGTCACTTCGGCCCGGCACAGCACCTCGTCGCCGCGCGTGATGGTCTGGCTGATCATCAGCCGGGGCCCCTTCACCGCGTCATAGGTGGTGCGCACCACCAGAGCGTCGTCGATGCGCGCCGGCTTGACGAACTGCAGCTTCATCTCCGCCACGACGAAGGCCAGCGGCGGCTGGGCGTCCAGAAGCTCGGCGTGCCCCAGGCCCGCCATGCGCAGGAAGTCGGACCGCCCGCGTTCGAAATAGCGCACATAGTTGGCGTGGTAGACCAGGCCCGTGAAATCCGTGTCCTCGTAATAGACGCGCACCGGCAGCCGGTGTTCGCGGCCTTCAAACCGGCCCGCTGTCGGCTCGTCGTTCATCGGGTCGTTCGCTTGGGAAAGTCGGGGCAAAAGCGGTCTCTCGTCTCGGCGAATTCGGCCGGCAGCGGGTCGTCGCCGAACAGGATGCGCTGCGGCCGCGACACGAAGGCGACGGCTCCGCCGCCCGGCGGTCCCGCGTAGCCGCAGACCACCCGCCCTTGTCCATCCTGAAGGAAGCGCACCTCCCAGGCCGCGCCGCGCTCGGCGTGAATCTGGCGTTCGGCGCGGGCGCCCGCCGCCTCGGGCCTGGGCTGACCGCCGCCGGTCACGCGCCACAGGACGATCAGGCCCAGAACGACCACGGCCGCTCCGAGCACCGCGATCAGTCGATCTGTGCGGATGCGCCTCTGCATCGCAACAGAATGTCCCGCTTCGGCCGCCGGGTGAACCCGCGAAATGGCTCAGTCGAACAGGTCGCCGACGGCAGGCGGCGCCTTGGGTGCGGTCAGGCCCAGGTGCTCATAGGCCCGCGCGCAGGCCATCCGACCCCTCGGCGTGCGCTGGATGAAGCCCTGCTGCAGCAGATAGGGCTCGATCACGTCCTCGACCGCGTCGCGCGCCTCGGCGATGGCGGCGGCCAGGGTGTCCATGCCGACCGGCCCGCCGCCGTAATTCTCGATGAGCGCCTTCAGGAAGCGGCGGTCCAGCGAATCCAGCCCCGCCTCGTCCACCTGCAGCCGGGCGAGGGCCCGGGCGGCGGCCAGATGATCGATCGTGTCGGCCCCATCGGCGGCGGCGAAGTCTCGCACCCGCCGCAGCAGCCGGCCCGCGACACGCGGCGTGCCCCGCGACCGCCGGGCGATCTCCAGAGCCCCGTCCTCGCTGATCGGCGCGCCCATCTTGCGGGCCGCCCCTCGGATCACGGCCGTCAGCTCTTCGGCGGTGTAGAACTCCAGCCTCAGCGGAATGCCGAAGCGATCCCTCAGCGGCGTGGCCAACAGCCCGGCCCGCGTCGTCGCCCCGACCAGGGTGAAGGGCGCCAGATCGATACGCACGCTGCGCGCCGACGGCCCCTCGCCGATGATCAGGTCCAGCACATGGTCTTCCATCGCCGGGTACAGGATCTCCTCCACCGCCGGGTTCAGGCGGTGGATCTCGTCGATGAAAAGGACGTCGCGCGGCTCCAGGTTGGTCAGGATCGCCGCCAGGTCCCCGGCCTTGGCCAGGATCGGCCCGGAGGTGGCCCGAAACCCCACGCCCAACTCCCGCGCCACGATCTGCGCCAGCGTCGTCTTGCCCAGGCCCGGCGGGCCGAACAGCAGCACATGGTCCAGCGCCTCGGCTCGGCCGCGCGCGGCGTCAATAAAGACCTTCAGATTGCCCTTGGCCTGCGACTGGCCGACGAATTCGCCCAGCGTCTGGGGCCGCAGGGCGCGGTCATAGGTTTCGCCGGGAGCCGGTGCCGGCGAGATGATTCGATCGTCGCTCACCGGCCCAGCTCCTGCAGGGCGGCGCGGATGACGGCGGAAAGTTCGGCGTCTTCACCCAGGCGCATCAGGGCGTGATCGACGCCGCGGCGCGCATTGACCTCGGCGATGCCCAGGCCCAGCAGGGCGGCCACCGCCTCACCGGTCAGGCTGGGCGCGGGCGCCGTCAGCTCGGCGTGAACGCCCGGCGCGGACGGGGTGAACGACACATCGCCCAGCGGCTTGCCCTTCAGCTCGGTGACGATGCGCAGGGCCAGTTTCGGGCCGACGCCATTGGCGCGGCCGACCGCCGCCTTGTCCTCGCGCGCCACCGCGCCGGCCAGTTCGCCCGGCGGCAGCACGTCCAGAACCGACAGCGCCGCCTTGGGGCCCACGCCCTGCACGCCCGTCAGGGTGACGAAGGCGCGACGCTCGCCGCGTTCCAGGAAGCCATAGAGCCTCGGCCCGTTCTCGGCCGACCAGGCGCTTTCGACGTGCAGGATGGCCTCGTCGCCCGGCGCCGGCAGCCGGCCCAGGGTGCGCGCGCCGCACATGACGACGTAACCCACGCCGCCGCAGTCGATCAGGCAGTGGCCTTCTTCGACTTCGACCACCGTGCCGCGCAGCCGGCCGATCATGCCGCAGCTCCCGCCAGCAGGGCGCGTTTGCGCATCTGCGCATGGGTGATGGCCACGGCCAGGGCATCGGCGGCGTCGGCCGTCACATCGCCGGCGGCGGGCAGCAGACGCTTCACCATGAAGGCGATCTGGCTCTTGTCGGCGTGGCCCGCCCCAACCACAGCCTTCTTGATCAGGTTGGGCGCATATTCCGCCACCGACAGGCCGCGCCGCGCGGGCGCCAACATGACGGCGGCGCGCGCATGACCCAGCTTCAGCGTCGAAGACGGGTTCATGTTGACGAACACCTCCTCGACCGCCGCCTCGTCGCAGGCGTGATCGGCGCAGATCGTCGACAGCGACTCCATCAGATGCAGCAACCGTTCGGCGAAGGGCGCCTTGCCGAACGGCGCGACCACTCCGTGCGCGATCCAGCGCAGCCGCGAGCCCTCGCAGGCGATCACGCCCCAGCCGGTGCGGCGCAGGCCCGGGTCCAGGCCCAGGATGCGGATCGTTTCGTTCGCCATCCGTTCCTCATGCCCGACTCGGCGTTTATGAACAACTAACCAACACCTAGTCGTCACGCGGCATCACCGAAAAGCCCGCCAGCCCCTCGCGCCCCGCCAGCTGCTTCACGAGATCGTCCACGTTCAGCGGGACCGGCCCCCTCGCCTTGATGTGATGCTCGTGCACCGCGCCGTCAGGGCTGAGGACGTGGCCGATGCGCAGGGCCTTGAGTCCGTTCTCGGACAGCAGACGCCGAAGAGTGGTTTCGCAGGGCGCCTCCCCCCCGGTCCAGCGCAGGGTGACGTCCAGCACGCCCACGTGCGGCAGGCGCGCATCCAGGAAGCGCAACACGGCCAGCACCAGCAGCGTCGCCCCCGCCGCCGTCAACGCCAGGTCCAGCATGCCCACGCCGAACATCATGCCGATGGCCGATGTGGTCCACAGCGACGCCGCCGTTGTCAGGCCGTGGACCGAAAAGCCCTCGCGGAAGATCACCCCGGCGCAGAGGAAGCCGATGCCGGTCAGTATGCCATGCGACATCCGCGTGGGGTCGATGACCAGGTTCTGGCCCGGCAAGCCGACGAAGCTCCAGGTCGCCTGATGCATGGCCGCCAGCATCAGCACGCACGAGGTCATGCACACCAGGATGTGAGTGCGGAACCCCGCCGGATGGCCGTGATAGGTGCGCTCCACCCCGATCAACCCGCCTGCGGTCATCGCCGCCGCCACGGGCCAAGCCAGCGCCAAGTCGATCATCGTGTCTCTCCCCGACACCGCCTCTGCGGACGGTCGAACCGGGGATGCTGGACCGCGTCGCGGCGGCCCGCAAGCGGCCTCAGTCGTCGCGCGGATCCAGCACGAAGTCACAGACCCCGCCGATGCCGCCCAGGCTGTCGGCCAGGGCTTTCAGCTCGGTTTCGCCATGCACCTTCATGCGCCAGGTGCGGCGGATCACGGCGCCGCCCTCAGCCAGTTCGATGCGATCGTGGCGCACCTCCGAACCGTGCCGGGCCAGAGCCGCCTCGACTTCGGCCTGGGGAGAAGGACCCTCACGCCGCCAGCTCACCGCCACATCGGTCAGAACCCGTGACGGCACGCCGTTACTGACCAGTCGCAGCGCGACTAGGATCAGAGCGGTCACCGCCGTTCCGACCGCTCCCAGCGAGAAAAGTCCCGCACCGAACAGAATGCCGAGCGCCGAGGTGATCCACAGCGACGCCGCCGTCGTCAGCCCGTGGATCGAGAAGCCCGAGCGGAAGATGACGCCGGCGCATAGAAAGCCGATGCCCGTCAGCACCCCGTGCGCCATGCGGGTGGGATCGGTGACAATATTCTCGTCCGGCAGGGCCCGGAACGCCCAGTCGCCCTGTGACATGGCCGCCAGCATCAGCAGAGCCGAGGCCAAGCAGACCAGAATATGCGTGCGGAAACCCGCCGCCCGCCCGCGCCATTCGCGCTCGAAGCCGATCAGCCCCCCGGCAACGACCGAGGCCGCAAGGGCCGACAGGGTGAAGGGCCAGTCCATAGCCTCAGACGACGGTGGAGGCGGCTGCGCGGTCGATCATCAATCCCACCACGCCTGCACCCGCCGCCGCCAAGCCAAGCAGAAGCGCTCCAGCAGCGATCCACGCCACGAGCTTCACCCTGCGCCACGGTCCACCCGTCAGCGGCGGGGCGTCGTCGCCGGGCAAGGCGACGCGGACATCAGGATCGGGTTCAGGCTCAGCCATGTTTCTCTATGTAGGTTTCAGGATCCTTGTTCACGGGCTTGACGCCCGTGATGTGCTCAGCCTCGAAGGCGGCGTACTTGACCGCCAGCTCGTGGCGCGTGTCCAGCGAGGCGTTGATGCGGAAATCGGTCAGGCCCTGCCGCTCCTCCTCGCCCATGTGCTTGGAGTTGACGACATTGGCCTCGCCGACCGCGTCCAGCCAGGCCTGGGTGCCAACCTGGTGCTTTTCAACCGCCTTCACGGCGTCGCGCAGCTTGTTATGGTCCTCGATGGCGTCTTCGGTTTCGCCCTCGACCGTGCCGTCCTCGGCGTCATTGGCGCCCTCGCCCAGCTTGAGCAGTTCGGGATAGAAGAACCGCTCCTCGGCCTCGGCGTGCGCGTCCAGAAAGGCCGACAGCCGCCCCCAGACCTTGGTCAGGGCATCTGTATCCTTGGGATCGATCTGCTCGATGATCGAGAACAGCCGTCTCTGCTCGGCATGGTCGTCGAGAATCAGCTGGCAGATGTCCATGGAGCGCCCCTTCAGTTTAACGCCACGCTTGAACCCCCGGCGCTTCGAGCGGTTCCGGGCGCCGGCTTGTCGTCGGGGTCGCATCGGGGCAATCTGAGCGATCATCGATCTGCGAAAGAGGCCCAGTCATGCGTGCGTCTCTCTGCGTTTCCCTGATCCTGACCGTCGGGTTGGCGTCGCCAGTCGCGAGTCAGGACGTGCGTTCCCGCTTCCTAGAAACCTGCCGTTCCGAAGTAGTCGCGGCCAACCCTCAAGGCGCAGCCTGGGCCGATCAGGAATGCGGCGATCGCTGGACGGCCGCCATGCGGTCCAATCCCGCCGTGGACGCCCTGCTCTCGCTTTTCAGGGAAGGATCAACGTCTCCCCGAACCGCCGCCGAGATCCGCGCGCGCGCGACGCCCGTGAACTGGTCCGGACCGGAGGGCCGCCTCGGCCCGTTCGTCGCCAGCGTGGACGACCCTGACCTTGCGCTCAATCTGGCGTGGCAGGCGCAGGGCGAGCCGTCGCCGTTCGATGTGCCGTCGGCCTTGCGCGTGCGCGGCGCGCAGTTGACGCGCATCGGCTGCTACGGCTTCGGCTTTGGAGAGCAGACCCACGTCTATCGCGTGGACCTGACGGGCCACGCGCCCTTCGCCCTGACGGTCTATTCGCGCGAAGCCCCGACGGCGTCGGCCTTCTCAAGCTATTCGGTTTCGGCGCGCGCCGACCGGGTCATCCCCACCCTAACGCAGCTGCAGGCCGATCCAGACGTGGAGTGGCGGCCCGACTGCGGCTGATCAGCCCGCGTACTTCGCCGCGTCCTCGTCGGAGATGTCCTCGTTGGAATAGACGGCCGAGACGTCGTCTTCAGCATCCAGCGCGTCCAGCAGCTTGAACAGCGTGCCGACCGCGTCGCCGGTGACCGGCACTTCCGACTGAGGCTTCCACACGATGGCGGTGGACTTGGGATCGCCCAGCACCTTGGACATGGCGTCGGCGACCTCGTTCAGGTCCTCGAAAGCGGTCCAGATGGTGTGGCCCGGCGCGTCCTCGTAGATGTCGGGCTTGACCAGGTCGCTCTCGACGTCCTGGGCGCCCGCCTCGATGGCGGCCTCCATGACGGCGTCCTCGCTGCCGGCCTCGGCGGCGTAGGTGATCTTGCCGACCTTATCCCACATGAAGGCGACCGAGTTCATCTCGCCCAGCGCCCCGCCGTTCTTCGAGAAGGCGGCGCGAATGTTGGAGCCCGCACGGTTGCGGTTGTCGGTCAGGGCCTCGACGATGATGCCCACGCCGCCGGGCCCGCGGCCCTCGTAGCGGATCTCCTCCATCGTATCGACGTCGCCGCCCGACGCCTTGTTGATGGCGCGCTGGATCACGTCCTTGGGCAGGCTTTCCGCCTTGGCGTTGTTCACCGCCAGGCGCAGGCGGGGGTTCAGGGCCGGATCGGGCATGCCGGACTTGGCCGCCACGGTGATGTCGCGCGACAGCTTGGAGAACAGCTTGGAGCGCTGCGCATCGGCGCGCCCCTTGCGGTGCATGATGTTCTTGAACTTGGAATGGCCGGCCATGGGATCGTCTTCAGCAGTCTGAAACTTGTGAGGCGCTCCCTAGCGGATGGGCGGCATCGTGTCACGACGCCGACCGGAACCGCCGCCACGGCGACGGATTACGTCGCTACAGGACCACGCGAAGGGAGGCCGCCATGGGCGCCGAAGAAGCTCTGATCGACGACTACGACGACTATGAGGAAGCCGACATCGTCGAATGGTACGAGGCCAAGCCCGTCACCGTCTCGACGGCGGTGGCCACCGGCTCCATCGTCGCCGCCTTCACCTTCGGCGTGCTGACGGCCGTGGGCGCCCTGGCCCTGCTGGGCCACTTCGACGACTGACGAGATTTTGAAGGCGGCTAGTCCGCCTTCAGGTTCTCCACCACCGCCCGCAGCTTGGCCGGCAGAGGCTTGGGTCGGCGCGTCTCGGCGTCGACATAGACGTGGACGAAATGGCCGATGGCGGCCGGCGCGCTGGCGCTGCGCTTGAAGACGGCGAAGCCGTAGCTGACGCTGGATGTTCCGATCCGGTCGACCTTGATGCCGACCTCGATCACATCTGGGAATTTCAGCGACGAGGTATAGCGGCAGCCCGAATCCACCACCAAGCCGATCGACTCGTCCAGAGCCCCCGCGATCAGCAGGTGCGCGTTCACCGCCGAATCAACGAACTCGTAGAACTTGGCGTTGTTGATGTGGCCGTACTGGTCGTTGTCGGCCCAGCGGGTCGAGACCATGTGAAAGGCCTTGTAGGTGGCCCGCTCGGCCAGAGCGCCCTCGTCTCTCTTCGGCATTGTTTCTTCCCAAGGCGTCGGCTTGATCGCCGCTCTTCCAGGGCCGACCGTCAGGCTTGGCCGACGCGGCGTCAAGCGCCTAGCGTGAGGTCAGGAGGCCCCGCCATGATCCAGACCCGCGCCGCCGTGCTCCGCGCCATGGGCGCCGCCCGCCCCTACGCCGACAGCCGCCCGCTGACGATCGAGACGGTCATGCTGGACCCGCCCGGCCCCGGCGAAGTGCTGGTCGCGATCAAGGCGGCCGGCCTGTGCCATTCCGACCTCAGCGTCATCAACGGCGACCGCCCCCGTCCCCTGCCGATGGCGCTCGGCCACGAGGCGGCCGGGGTGGTCGAGGCGTTGGGCGAGGGCGTGAACGACCTGATGATCGGCGACCACGTGGCCATGGTGTTCATGCCGTCGTGCGGCCACTGCGACCCCTGCGCCGGCGGTCGGCCGGCCCTGTGCGAGCCCGGCGCGGCGGCGAACGGCAGAGGCGAACTGCTGACCGGCCGTCGGGCGCTGCATGACGCGGAGAGGGCGCCGCTGAACCACCACCTGGGCTGCTCGGCCTTTGCGGACCGGGCCGTGGTGTCGCGCCGGTCGCTGGTGAAGATCGATCCCGACCTGCCGTTCGAGATCGCCGCCTTGTTCGGCTGCGCTGTGCTGACGGGCGTCGGCGCCGTGGTGAACACCGCCGGCGTGCGGCCGGGCCAGTCCGTGGTCGTGGTCGGCCTGGGCGGGGTCGGCCTGGCCAGCGTGCTGGGGGCGCTGGCCGCAGGGGCCTCGCCCGTCGTCGCGGTCGATCTGAACCCTGACAAGCTGGCGTTGGCGGCCTCGTTCGGCGCCGTGGCCACAGTCGACGCCTCGGTCCCCGACGCTGTCGAGCAGGTCCGCGCCCTGACGAACGGCGGAGCGGACGTGGCGCTGGAGATGGCCGGTTCGGTTCGCGCGCTGGAGGCCGCCTGGAAAATGACCCGGCGCGGCGGGACCACCGTCACCGCCGGCCTGCCGCCGCCCGACGCGGCCCTGGCGGTCAACATCGTGAACCTGGTCGGCGAAGAGCGAACGCTGAAGGGCTCCTACATCGGAACCTGCGTGCCCAGCCGCGACATCCCCCGCTACGTTGCCCTGTACAGCGACCGCCGCCTGCCGGTGGACCGGCTGCTGTCCGGCGTCATCGGCCTGGAAGACATCAACGCGGGCTTCGACCGCCTGCACGCGGGCGAGGTGGCGCGGCTGGTGGTCCGGCTCTAGCCCAGCAACGCCTCGACCTCTTCGCGCGTGCCCAGCGAAGGTTGGGCGCCGGGGCGGGTGGCGGCCAGCGCGCCGGCGGCACAGGCGAAGCGCAGGGCCTGGTCTGGCGCCATTCCATCCAGCAGAGCCACGGTGATGGCGGCCACGAAGGCGTCGCCGGCGCCGGTGGCGTCCACGGCCTCGACCTGGGGCGGCGTGGCCCACGCCATTTCGACGCCGCGCTGATACATGGCCGCGCCCTTGGCCCCGCGCGTGACCACGACCCGTCCGCCGCCGCGATGCAGAGCGTCGCCGTAGAACTCGGCCTCGGTCTCGTTGACCACGATCAGGTCGGCCCGGCGCAGCAGGTGCTCGGACACCGGGGCGGCGGGGGCCAGGTTGGCGCAGACGAAGTCGGTCGCGCGCCCCACGGCGGCCTCGACGGTGTCGAGCGGCAACTCCAGCTGGACGATCAGGGGCCCTTCGATGCGCTGGGGCAGTTGCTCGGGCGTGACGAGGTGGTTGGCCCCGGCCGCGACCGTGATCTGGTTCTCGCCGGTCGGATCGACCGTGATCAGGGCGACGCCCGTGGGGGCCGCCACATCGGTTTCGACCCCCGCCAGATCGACGCCGAATTCCTCCATCAGCGCCAGAGCCTCGGCGGCCATGCCGTCGGCGCCGACGCGGCCGATCAGGCAGACCTCGGCCCCCAGCTTCTCGGCCGCCAGGGCCTGATTGGCGCCCTTGCCGCCCGGGTGGCGAGCCAGGGTGGCACCGGTCACGGTCTCGCCTACGCGTGGCAGGCTGGGCGCTGTAGCGACCAGGTCCAGGTTGATCGAGCCGACGACGGTGATGCGCATCAGGCCACCCGCTCGGCCAGCAGGTCGAACAGACCGTCGGCGTCGGCCGCCACAGCCCAGTGATGGCGCGCGGTCGCGGGATCGACGCCCCGGAACTCGACCGCCGTATGGCCGCGCGTCAGATCGGACGCTGTCTCGATCTGAATATGACACGGCCGGACCTCGAACAGATCCGGCTTCAGGAACCAGGCCACGGTGACCGGGTCATGGACCGGCGGGGCGTCCCAGCCGACAATCTCGCGCTCGACCCGCTGGGAGAAGCGCATCATGGAGGCCGCGGCCTGGGCCTGGGGCGTGTCGATGGCCTCGATTCGGGCGATGCGGGCGTCGGTGGCGCGCACCTGGTGGGTGGCGTCCAGACCGAAGACGGTCAGGTTCAGGTCCGAGGCGAAGACCTCGGCCGCCGCGTCGGGGTCAGCCCAGATGTTGAACTCGGCCGAGGCGGTGATGTTGCCGCCCTCGCTGCGCGCGCCGCCCATGACCGAGACGGGACCAAGGCGGGCCGCCAGCCGAGGCTCGCGACGCAGAGCCAGCGCAAGGTTCGTCAGCGGGCCCATCATGGCCAGCGCCACCGAGCCTTCTGGGCGCCCCATGACGATGTCGACGATGGCCTCGGCCGCGTGGCCGGGCGTGGCCGGAAACGGCGGCTCGAAGGGGGTGAGGTCGCCCAGGCCCTCGGCGCCGTGAAACTCCCCTGCTCCGGCGGGTTCGCGCACCAGGGGCCGGTCGGCGCCCAGAAAGACCGGCACGTCCTCGCGCCCGGCGATCTGGCGCAGGATGCGGGCGTTTCGGCCAGTGCGCGAGACGGGGACATTGCCCCCCACGGCGGTGACGGCCAACAGGTCCAGCTCAGGCGAGCCGAAGGCCAGGAACAGACCCACGGCGTCGTCCACGCCGGGGTCGCAGTCGATGATCAGGCTTTGCTTCTTCACCCCGCCGGTTTGGCGGGCGTCGGGCTTCAGGGCAAGTGCGCGCCATTGCCCCGACATCGCAAGCGGGTCACAACGGCGGCCCGCCGCCTGCGGATCGTCCGTTTTCCAGGAGTGCCCATGCGCCCGCTTCTTCTCGCCGGCTCCGTCGCCGCTCTCGCCTTCGCCGCCTCTTCCGCCACGGCCGAAGAGGGCATGTGGACCTTCGACAACTTCCCCATTGCGCGCGCCAATCAGACGCTGGGCACCAGTATCGACCAGGCCTTCCTGGATCGCGTGCGCCTGTCGTCGGCCAAGTTTGGCGGCTGTTCCGCTGGGATCGTCTCGGGCGAAGGGCTGGTGCTGACCAACAACCACTGCGTCGCCACCTGCGTGGCCAACCTGTCGACCCAGGCGGTGAACTACGCCGAGACCGGCTTCACCCCGCGCAGCCGCGAGGAAGAACTGAAATGCCCTGGCGGCTCGGCCGAGATCCTGACCGAAATCGTCGATGTCACCGAGCGGATGCACAAGGCCGGCGAGGGCCTGTCGGGCCAGGCTTTCACCCGCGCCCGTGACGCCGAGGCCGCCCGGATCGAAGCGGAGTGCGGCGATGCTGCTGACGCGCGCTGCCAGGTCGTCAGCCTGTACCGCGGCGGACAGTTCAAGCTGTACCGCTACAAGCGCTACACCGACGTGCGCCTGGCCTGGGCGCCCGAGGATCGCGCCGCGACCTTCGGCGGTGACCTGGACAACTTCTCCTTCCCCCGCTTCGCCATCGATGCGGCCTTCATCCGCCTGTACGAGAACGGCGCCCCGGCCGCGACGCCGACCCATTTCCGCTGGAACGCCGACCAGCCGACCGAGGGCGCGCCCGTCTTCGTGTCCGGCAGCCCCGGCGCCACCCAGCGCCTGCTGACGATGGAGCAGCTGGCCTCCATCCGCGATGTCGTGCTGCCGCTGGACCAGTTGATCGCGTCGGAGCTGCGCGGCCGACTGATCAACTTCTCGCAGGAGAGCGAAGAGAACGCCTTCATCGCCATGGACCCGATCGTGGGCCTGGAGAACACCTACAAGCGCGGGCGCGGCCGGATGGCGGCCCTGATCGACGCCAACTTCATGACGATGAAGGCCGCCGCCGAAGTCGACTTCATGCAGCGTTACGCCCAGGCCAACCCGGGCCAGGCGGCGGACCCCTGGGGCCAGCTGGAGGCGGTGCAGCCGACTCTGCGCGAGCTCTACCCCGCCATGGCGCTGCTGGAAGGCGGCACGGGTCTGGGCACCACGCCGGTCGCCGGCGGCTCGCAGCTGTTCTCCTATGCCCGCACCCTCGTGCGGGCCGCGCAGGAGCGGGCCAAGCCTTCGGCCGAGCGCCTGCCCGAGTTCGCCGACAGCCGTCTGGCCGGCGTGCAGTCCGGCCTGTTCGCCGAACGCCCCGTCTATCCGGCGCTGGAGCAGGTGCGTCTGGAATGGTGGCTGTCCAAGACCCGCGAGTGGCTGACAGTGGACGACCCGCGCGTCCGCGCCCTGCTGGGCCGCGAAAGCCCCGAGGGCCTGTCGGCCAGCCTGGTCGAGGGCACGCGCCTGGCCGATCCGGCGGTGCGCCGCGCCCTGTGGGAAGGCGGGCTTGAAGCGATCCAGGCGTCCGACGACCCGATGATCCGCTATCTGCTGTCGATCCAGGAGCCGACCCGCGCGATCCGCGCCGAGTGGGAGGAGAAGGTCCAGGCCCCGACCGACCGCGCGTCCGAAGCCTTGGCGACCGCGCGCTTCGCCGCCTATGGCGACACCGTCTATCCGGACGCGACCGGCACGCTGCGCCTGACCTACGGCCAGATTGAAGGGACGGACGTGCCGGGCCAGCGCTTCGGCGCCTTCACCACCTTCGCCGGCCTGTGGGACCGCGCGACCGGCGCCGCGCCGTTCGACGTCGCGCCCAAGCTGCTTGCCGCGCGCGAGCGGATCGACGCCGACACGGTGCTGAACATGGCGGTGTCGTCCGACACCATCGGCGGATCGTCCGGCTCGCCGGTGGTCACGCCCGCCGGGGACATCGTGGGGGCCAACTTCGACTCCACAGTCCTGACCCAGCGCAACGCCTATGGCTATGACCGCAACGTCAACCGCAGCGTGATCGTCACCACCGGCGCGGTGACCACCGCCCTGCGCGATGTCTACGGCATGACCGGCTTGCTGGCCGAGCTGGGCGTGCGCTGAGACGCCCAAACGGAACCTGAGCTGTGCGAGGGGGTTCTGGCGACGGACCCCCCTTTCGTCTGTCAGGAGCCTGCCGTGAAAGTCCGTGACCTCATGACCCGCGACGTCCACGTCGCCCGTCCCGAAGACACCCTGCAGGAGGTCGCGCGCCGCATGGCCGACGGCGATTTCGGCTTCGTGCCGGTGGCCGACGGCGAGCAGTTGATCGGCGCTCTGACCGACCGCGATATCGCCATCCGCGCCGTGGCCTCCGGCGCTGCGCCTACGGCCACGGTCGGCGAATTCGTCAGCCGCAACGCCTTGACCGTACGCGACGACGAAGACCTCAAGGCCGCGCTGGACCTGATGGCTTCGCGTCAGATTCGCCGCGTGCCGGTGATCGACAAGAACGGCCGGCTGGTTGGGGTCGTTTCGCTGGGCGACCTGTCGACCCGCGTGAAGGAAAAGTACGCCGGGGAGGCGCTCGAGGACATCTCCCGGCCCCGTTAAGCGTCGGCTAACCCTGTCGTCACACCGAGACGTAACCCCCTTCGTTCATCGTAATCGCTCAAAGAAGGGTGAACGATGGCGCGGGCGCAGTTTCAGAAGGGGCAAAAGGTCTGGGTCGAGTGCGTGGGCGCCTGGGCCCATATCGAACAGGTCTGCCCCGTCTGGGCCAAGGGCTTCGAAGAGCCCGTTCGCGTCACCTATGACGTCGGCCTGGGACGCGAGTTTCTGGCCCACGAGCTTCTGCTCCCGGCCGACGATCCGGCCGCGTCCGATTTGGGCGACTGGCGTCTCCTGCGCGCGCGCAACAAGTGGCAGCCGTTGGAGGATTGCGCCCATCACCCCTTGCCGGGGACCTATCCGGTAGTGGTCACAGACACGGCGGACTGGGGCGGCTGGCGCGTGCCGGGCGCCGAGTACGATCGAGACCCGGCGCGCATAGAGATGCAAGCGCGAGTGATCGCCGCCGCGCCGCGCCTGATGACCTTGGCCGCCCAGCTGATCGATTTCGTGTCTGACAGTCCGGAAGACGCGCCGCCGGAGCTGCTGCAGCTGGCCAAGCGGGCCCGCGCCACCCTGCGCGAGGCCACAGAGGTGCTGGGCCCGCCACCCGACAGCCTGCCGCGACCTTCGAACGCCGCCTGAGCGGGTTTCGCCCTCGACACGAATCCGCGACGCAGCCTAGATTCAGCTCAGCCGACGAATCGTCTGAGGAGCGCAAATTGCGGGCTGAGCGCCGCGAGAACGGAGGGCGACGCGGTTCCGATCGGGGGATCAAAGGGCCGCCAGCATGGGCGCGTGTGCTCATCCTGGCGATCACCCTCGCCGTCGCGGCCTATGTGTTGCTGTTCGCGCGCGAGCTGGCCAGACCGGCGAAGGAAGCCGACCTGCTGGGAGCCGCTGTTCTTCATCAGGACGCTCGCCTGGCGGCAGCCTTGACAACAGGCCACATCGAAGCCGCGCGTCCGGCTCTGACGGCCGCAGCCGAAGCTCTTGCAGCTCAGCGGAGTCAGCCCACTCTGGCCGTCGAACGCGCCCGTGCGCTTGACCCGCAAGCCGCCTTCGCCGCTGTGTCTGCCGATGGTCAGGTGGAGGCCGTGATCGGCGCCGCGCCTGAAGCGTTCAGGACTCTGCCGGCCGCCGAAGGGGAGTTGGCGCCTAGTGCGGACCGAGCAGGCATTCTGGTACGGCGTTCTCTCGACGGCGGAGGCGCCGTCGTCGCGCGTCTGCCCCCGCTGCCCTCCCCTGTCCGGCCCGAGGCTGTGGTGGCGATTTCGTATCAGGGCCGCCTGCTTGCGGCCTCCCAGCCTGGACTTGTCGGTCAGGCGACCACAACCGCCTTGGGTCTGGACGAAGCCGCCTTGTCGAACCTGGATCAGCCGGAGGTCCGGCGCTCCGCCAACGGCGTGGACACCCTGGCCGGAGCGTCGAGTCCCACGGGGGTGAAGGCCGTGGCCGTCACTCCAGGCCGCTCGGGCGCAGCCGCCCTTCTGGACGACGCCTGGGTTCTGGCCACGCCGCTCCTGCTCGGCCTGGCGGTTCTGGGGCTCGTGCTGATCCACAAGCATCGACAAGCCCAGGCCAGCCAAATGTGGGCGGATGGCGAGCGACGGTTCCGCGTCGCCGTTGAAGGGGCCAAATGCGGGGTGTGGGAGTGGGACCTGGATCGCGGGGAAGTGACCATTTCCGACTATATGGCGGCGTTGCTCGGCCTGCCCCGCGGCGGCGTGTACGAGGCCGCCATAATCACCGATCTGATCCATCCCAAGTATCGGGACACCGTCACCCATGCACTGGAGCAGGCATCGGCCTACGGCTCTTTCGAGGTCAGCTTTCCCGTACGAGCTCCCGATGGTCAGGCGCGATGGATCGACGCGCGCGGGCAATCGCGAGGCCCTAGAGGAGAAGAAGGCTTCGACGCCATTCTGGGCATCGCGCTCGACATCACTGAAGCGCGGCGCGCCAAGGCGCAGGCTCAGGCTGCGGAGCTGCGCCTGCGCGACGGCATCGAGAGCGTGTCTGACGCCTTCGTGCTGTTCGACCGCAACGGGCGTTTGGTGCTGTGCAACGACGCGTTCGTCGATGCCTTCGGCTTCGGCCCTGACGTAGTGCGCAGGGGCGCCCAGAAGGACGAACTGAACCGGATCGCCGCGTTGGCGATAAAGTCCGACGGCAAGGGCGCAGGCGGCCGCGCCGGCGCGCGCGAGGTCGAACTGAACGACGGGCGTTGGCTGCAGATGGTGGAACGCTTCACCTCCGATGGCGGATCGGTGGTCACCGCCGCCGACATCACCGCCGTCAAACGACAGGAGGCCGAGCGTCGTCAGGCTGCAGACGATTTGCGCCTGATGGTCGATCGTCTGGAGGCGAGCCAGGAGAAGCTAAGCCAGTTGGCCCGCAAGTATGAGGTCGCCATGACCCGGGCGGAGGCGGCCAATCAGGCGAAGTCCGAGTTCCTGGCGAACATGAGCCACGAGCTGCGCACGCCGCTGAACGCCATCAACGGCTTCTCCGAGATCATGCAGGCCGAGATGTTCGGCCCGCTGGGTGACGCGAGATACAAGGGCTATGCGGGGGACATTCACAAGTCGGGCCAGCATTTGCTCAGCCTGATCAACGATATCCTGGACATGGCCAAGATCGAGGCGGGCAAGCACCGCCTCCACTACGAGCCCGTGTCGCTGAAAGCCGTCTGCGAGGACGCGATCCGTCTGATGCGCGGCAAGGTGCAGGAGGCCGGGCTGAAGCTGGTGCTCGATCCGCCGCCCGCCGACCTGCCGCAGATCGAAGCGGATCAGCGCGGCTGCAAGCAGGTCATGCTGAACCTGATCTCCAACGCCGTGAAGTTCACGCCCGAAGGCGGCGCCATCGCCGTGCGCTTGGCGCGACTAGGCGACGACAAGGTGCGCATCCAGGTGATCGACACCGGCATCGGCATTGCCGCCGGCGATCTGGCCCGCCTGGCCCGTCCGTTCGAACAGGTCGAGGGCCAGCATTCCAAGACCACCCAGGGCACCGGCCTGGGCCTGGCCCTCACCCGCTCCCTGATCGAAATGCACGGCGGCGCCTTCGCCATCACCAGCCAGCCGGGCCAGGGCACGGCCGTGACGGTCGACCTGCCCGTCCGCCGGCCGGCGGCGCAGACTGTGGCTACGGCCGACGCCCAGGCTGAGCCCGCCGCCAAGGCGGCTTAAGACGGCGGCGCTTCCGGTCGGGTGATCCGGCCCATGAACAGCACCGCGCCTGTCTCGCGGTCGCGGATCAGGAAGACGAACGGGTGGTCGGCGCGGAACGTCGGTGGCGGGCTGGCAGGGGCTCCGGTCATTTCGATCAGGACGCCCGTCGCGGCGGCCGCTTCGGTGCCTTTCTCGTCAATGCGCAGGAAGGTCTTGTGCACCACCTGGCTGATCGTCAGAGGCGCATCCGCGATGCCGCGAAGATCGGCCTGGTTCGAAAAGGCCAGCCCCATTCCGAGAGCCGCCAGCTGCGGATTGAGCTGATAGCTGAGCTCTGCCTGCAGCTTGGGCAGAAAGACGCGCACCGAGCGCACGTCCTGGCCGTCCAGAGCTGACAACCACCCTGCGAGATCCGCGTCCAGCCGCCGCTCCAGCATCGACAGCCCGTTGCGCTCGCGCGGCAGCAGCACGGTCATGGACAGACGATCGCCCTTGTAGGGCAGGTCCAGCACCTGAAGGTCAGCGGTTTCGAGCAGCCGATAGCCACCTTGGCGATACATGAGGGGCGTGGAGATCGACCGCCCGCCCACCAGATAGAAGGGTTCTGGACGAGTGGCGGCTGCGTTGAAAGGCTGCTCCCAGTCGCCCAGGAAATAGACCGCGTTGGTGACCACCAGCCGCGTATCGGCGTTGATGGCCGAGCGGCTGATCAGGTCGGGAATGCGCGTTCGCGTGGCCTGCGACACCCAGCTGTTGATCGTGTCGGCCGAGGCCTGCGGCGCGCCTTGGAAATCGACCGGTCGCGCCTCGGCGCCATAGTTCGCGCGCGCCGCCTGGACGAATACCGGGTTGAGGGGGAAGTCGCGTTGCACCCAGACGGCGTTGGCGACGCTCAGGGTCGCGCCGTCGGCATCACTTTGAAGCCCGCGCAGCAGACCGCCCAATTCACCGCCAAGCCCGGCCCGATCCGGCAAACCCAGGCTGCTGAGGATCGCCCCGCGTGTTTCACCTCGCGCCCCCTCGGCCACCACGCCGAATGCGCCCATCAGGCTGACCGGAGAGATGACGATATTGTCGCCGCCCGAGGCCAGCTGACCGTACAGCCGCGTGCCGAGCGTCTGTCCCGTCACGTCGCCTGGCCCGATCTGAGCCTGTGCCGAGGGGGTTGAAGATGTCTCGGCCGGGGGCGAGCCTGTCGGCGGCGTCGCGCAGGCGGCAAGCGTCAGGGCCAGGGCCAGGGCGGAGGTGGTCGAGAGAGCGGCTTTCATGCCGGGACAATGGTCGGCGATCATCACCCGTTCCGGGCGGATCAGTTCGGCCGGACCCGGACCATGGGCGCGCGGCCTTCGTGGGTGCGGATCTCTAGGGCGTGCGGCACGGCGCGGATCAGGTCCGACAGCTTGGCGCGGCCGTAGGTGCGGGTGTCGAAGTCGGGATAGGCGTTCCGGAGCCGACTGCCGACGCCGCCCAGGGTGACCCAGCCGTCGCCGTCCTCGTCCATGTCGGCGATGGCGGCCGCGATCAGCTTGACTGCCTCGACAGGCTCGCGACGCTGATTCTGCTGCGAAATCTCTGACGTCGGGGCCATCAGGTTGTCGATGTAGATAAAGCGTGTGCAGGCCTGGCGGAAGCTCTCGGGCGTCTTGCGCTCGCCGAAACCGTAGACCGGCAGGCCCTGCTCGCGGATGCGCGCCGCCAGACGGGTGAGGTCGCTGTCGGACGAGACCAGGCAGAAGCCGTCGAACCGGCCCGAGTGCATCAGGTCCATAGCGTCGATCACCAAGGCGATGTCGCCCGAGTTCTTGCCCTTGGTGTTCTGGAAGTTCTGCTGCCACTGAATCGCCCAGCGCGGCAGAACCTCGACCCAACCCTTGAGCGCCGGGCTGGCCGAGTCTCCGTAGATGCGCCGCGCCGAAGCTTCGCCCATGGTGGCGATCTCCGTGAACAGCGCCTCGGCGATCCGAGCGGAGGCGTTCTCGCCATCGATCAGCACGGCCAAGCGCGGCGCCCGGGTCGAGCCGGAGGGCAGGTCGGCGGGCATGGGCGTCTCCAAAAAAATACTGCGATCAGACTCGCTGGCGGGCGTGGCCGGGTCAACGGCGAATTGTGGCGACGGGGTGGCCAGCCCCCTCGCGGACCTGTTACGCCATGCCGCATGGAAACCGGATCGCTTATTTCGCTCGCCGTCTACTTCATCGGCATGCTGGCCATCGGCGTCTATGCCTGGCGCAAGTCCACCAGCGACGTGTCGGGCTATATGCTCGGCGGTCGCCAGCTGGGGCCTGGCACCACGGCCCTGTCGGCGGGCGCCTCGGATATGAGCGGCTGGCTGATGATGGGCCTGCCCGGGGCCATGTACGCCACCGGCCTGGCGTCCGGCTGGATCGGCGTGGGTCTGCTGGCTGGCGCTTGGATCAACTGGATCGTCGTCGCGCCGCGCTTGCGTGTCTATACTGCCCGAGCGCGCGATGCGATCACCATTCCCGACTTCCTGGACAAGCGGTTCGACGACAAGTCGCGTCTGCTGCGCATCATTTCCGCCATCGTCATCGTAGTCTTCTTCACCATCTACACCTCGTCCGGCATGGTGGCGGGCGGCAAGCTGTTCGAGACCTCATTTGGCCTCGACTATGGCCTGGGCCTCTGGATCACCGCAGGCGTGGTGTTGGCTTACACGCTTATCGGCGGCTTTCTGGCCGTCAGTCTGACGGATGTGGTCCAGGGGCTGATCATGTTCGTGGCCCTGCTGCTGGTCCCGATCATCGCCATGACCCATTCCGGCGGACCGGGCGGCGTGATCGAGACGGTGCGCTCGGTCGATCCGCAGCTTCTCAACGTCTTCCGTGATTTCAGCCTGATCGGTGTCATCTCGGCCCTGGCCTGGGGTCTCGGCTATTTCGGCCAGCCGCACATCATCGTGCGCTTCATGGCTATCCGCTCGCTAAAGGACATACCGACCGCCCGCACCATCGGCATGGGCTGGATGGCGCTGTGCCTGCTCGGCGCGCTGGGCACAGGCCTTGCTGGTCTGGCCTACGCCACCCGCACCGGCCTTTCCGTGTCGGACCCCGAAACCATCTTCATCATCCTAGCCGACGTGCTGTTCAATCCGCTGGTGACCGGCTTCCTGTTGGCGGCGATCCTGGCGGCGATCATGAGCACCATCTCGTCGCAGTTGCTGGTCGCCTCCAGCTCGCTGACCGAGGACTTCTACGCCGTCTTCCTGCGCAGAAATGCTGGCGACAAGGAGCGGGTCATGGTGGGGCGGCTGACGGTGCTGGCCGTGGCGGTCGCCGCCATCGTCCTGGCCTATGCGCCCGATAGCAATGTGCTGGGTCTGGTGGCCCAGGCCTGGGCCGGTTTCGGCGCCGCCTTTGGGCCGCTGATCATCCTAGCGCTGACCTGGCGTCGCATGACGCGCAACGGGGCCCTGGCCGGCATGATCGTGGGCGCCCTGACGGTGCTGTTCTGGATCTACGCGCCGGTCCTGCCGGACGGTCAGACCTTGTCCAGCGTGATCTACGAGATGGTGCCGGGCTTCGTCCTCAGCCTGCTGGCCATCGTGATCGTCAGCCGCCTGGGCCGCGCGCCCGACGCCGAAGTCGTGCGTACCTTCGAAGCGGTTCAAGACGAACTAAACGAAGCCCGAGTCAAATAGACGCGCGAAAAAAGGGCGGTGCTGACACACCGCCCCTCTTCAATGAGGCTGAAGTCGGAACCTAGCTCAGGACGACGATCGCCACACGGCGGTTCTGAGCGCGGCCGTCGCGGGTGTTGTTCGGCGCGACCGGAGCGTCTGCGCCATAAGAGATGGTCGCCATGCGGTTCAAGGCGATGCCCTGGCGGCTCATGAAGCGGCGTACGGCCTCGGCGCGTTGCTCACCCAGGCGCTGGTTCACCTGATCCGGGCCGGTCGCGTCGGTATGGCCCTGGATTTCCAGATAGACGTTGCGGTTTTCGCTCTTCAGACGCTGAGCGAACTCCGTCAGGCGCTGCTCGGCTTCCGGCGACAGCGAGTCACCCGACACCGGGAACTTGACCGAGTCGTCCGACAGCACGACCTCATAGAGGAACTTGCCCTCGGCCAGCTTGTGGGCGGCATTGGCGCGCTGGAGCGCCTCGCCGGCCGTGCCTTCGACGCGCGCCACATTGGCGTCCGTCTGGTCGACGCGCGCGTCCACCACGGCGATGTTGTCACGCACGAACCGATGGCTGGCGCAGCCGGACGCGGTCACGCCGAAAGCCAGCACAACACCCGTCAGGGCAGCAGCCCGAATTGTCGATCGCTTCAAGGTAGTCACTCCTTCGTTATCGGGGCGCAAATCCATGTCATCGCGCTTGCATTACAGGTGCCGAGGGACTCGGGGCCGCGTCATGACCGGCTTGTGACCTGATCAGGGCAGCTTGACCGTTAGCTTGACCGCACGACGTTCTTGCAGCGTTCGCCATTTTGCTGACGCGGAGGGCTGATCCTGATGTCGGATGCATGGATGATCTGTCGGACCATTCAAGGACTTCTGTTCGCCGGAGTCGTCGGTCGCGCGCGCTCGCGATCGCGTTCAGCGCCGGGCTGCACTTGGGGATCGCGGGTCTGATCCTGCTGTTTCCGCGCCCCGAAGAAATTTCGCCGATCGCGCCCGAAGCCATTTTGATTCAGCTGGAGAAGCCATTTCAGCCGCCCGCGCCGGACCTGGGCGACGGCGGCGGCTCGGAAGCCGGGGAGGTGGAGGCCGAGACGCCCGCTTCCGAGCCTCAGCCCGAGCCGGAACCGCAGCCTCCCACCCCTCCGACGCCCACGCCGCCTCAGCCTCGCCGCCCGATCCCGCCGCCGCCGCAGACGCCGACCCGGCCCGTCCCGGTCACCGCCAGCCTGAACGCCGAGCCCTCGCCCCGCCCCTCGCCCCCGGCTTCGGTCAGCGCGGCCGAACTGGCCGGTGCGGCCTTCGCCGGTTCGGGGTCCGGCGTGGGTTCCGGCGGCACAGGCACAGGATCAGGCGCCGGCGTCGGGTCGGGCTCGGGCGGCGGATCGGGGGGCGGCGGCGAATGCGATATGATCGCCCGGCTCCAGGACAAGATGCGCGAGTCCGCGCGCGTCCGCGCCGAGGTGGCCCGCGTCCAGGCCCAGGTCTCGCCCGGCCGGGCGCCCCTGCTGTGGAACGGCGCTTGGCTGCGCAGCGAAGGGCAGGACGGCGAAGGGCTGGCCGCCGTCCGCCAAGCCATTGCGGTGGAGGTCGCCTTCGCCCCGGCCGCCTGCCGCGCCCCGCCGATGCGCGGCCTCGTGGTCCTGACCATGGCCGATCAGCCGGGCAGTCCCCGCATCGCCCTGGGCTCGGCCAACTGGCGCTGGTCCGACCTGCTGGAGGCGAGACGGAGCCGCTGACGTCCCCATTAAGCGCGGCCTGAGGCCACGCCCTCATGAGGCCGAATGCCGGTGGGGTGCTTCAGGCCGCCTCTTCGCGGGGCATGACGTCGCCGACGGTCGGGCGGTCGGCGGCCCAGTCCAGCTGGACCTCGCGCGGCTTGACCATCTCGCCGCAGCAGCCGCAGGCGATGCGCGGCTGAAGCCGTTTGCCGCAGGTCTTGTGGGTCATGGTCACGCCCGAGTCGGCCCCGCCGTAGACGTGCTTCTCGCCCCAGGCGTGCAGGGTCACCAGCACGGCGTACAAATCCTTGCCCTTGGCGGTCAGGACGTATTCGTTGCGCGGCGGGCGCTGAGAATAGGCGCGCGGCTCCAGCACGCCATGCTGCACCAGGGTCTTCAGCCGCGACGCCAGAACGTTACGGGCCACGCCCAGCCGCTCCTGCCATTGTTCGAAGCGGCTGACGCCGTTGAAGGCGTCCCGGATGACCAGCAGCGTCCACGGATCGCCGATCACTTCCAGCGTCGCGGCGATGGAGCAGCTTTGGCGGCTGTAGTCGGCTGTGCGTCCCATGACAGGAAAGTGACCCTGCGTCAGGGGTTTGGCAAGTGGGTTGCCAATGCAAACGGAGTCAGTCAGTCTTGTTTGGCAACGCACCTGAGCGTCAGGCGCCGCGCATTCCCGACTTCGGCGGGCGAAGGGTCTGGCCTTTCGCCCGTCCTTCTTGCCAGAAGGGGCTCATGACCGACGCCTACGCCCGCGCCCTGACGTTCGACCAGGACCTTTCCGCCCATCTGTCGGGCGACTTCTCCAACGGCCCGATCGGCGCCCCGCCCGAGGCCGGCTTTCCGTTCGGCGGGCTGCTGGCCGCCCTGTGCGCCAAGGCCATGCGCGAAGGCCTGGCGATCGAGGCGCCGCTGCGCACCCTGTCGGTCCAGTATCTGGCGGCGGCGAAGTTCGAGGCGCCGATGAGCTTTCGCCCGCGTCTGCTGCGCGGCGGCCGCACCGTGGCCTATTCCGCCGTCGAAGCCGGACAGGGCGAGCGTCTGACCCATCACGCCACCGCCACCTGGGGCGTGGACGCGGCGGAGGCGAACCCACTGGCTCCGCTGGCCTCCCCTCCGCCGCTGCACCGGCTGGAAGAGCCGACGGGCGAGATCAGCGGACCGATGGCCCCGCGCTTCTCTCAGCACGTCGACTACCGCTTCGATGGCGGTCCCTTCATCCTTGGGGGCAATGAAGGACGGCCGGTGGTGGAACGTCTCTGGATGCGGCTGAAGGGGGGACGCCCCCTGGACGCCGACGGCCTGTGCTACCTGCTGGACGCCCTGTATCCGCCGGTCTGGACCGCCTTCAAGCGGCCGCCGATGATGACCACGGTGGACCTGCGCTACGACATACTGGCGGACCCGACGCCGGAGACGACGCCGGACGGCTGGGCCTTCTTCGAATTCCGCATGCTCGATTTCGGGCGCGGCTGGACGGTGGACGAGGCGACCTGCTGGGGCGCGGACGGCTCGCCGCTGGCCGTGGCCCGCCAGCGTCGCAAACTGGTTCCGCCCCGGCCGGGGGCGGGCTAGACTGCGCCCCATGACCCGTATCGCGTCCCTGTCCGCCCTCATCGCCTGCGCCCTGATGCTGCAAGGCTGCCTCGTCGGCGCGGTGGTCGGAACCGGCGCCGCCGTGGTCGGCGGGGCGGCCAAGGCGGGCGGAGCCGTCGTCGGCGCCGGCGTGGACGCCGTCACCACATCGGACGAGGAAACCAAGCTGAAGCGTGAGCGCGAGCAGCGGGCGTTCGAGCGCGAGCAACGCCGCTGCGAACAACGTCGCAGTCAGGGCCGCGATTGCTGACCGCCTAAAGCGTCAGGACGCAACGTTCATTAACAGTCGGCCGCGCCACCTGGACGCGGCACAGGCCCGGCCATTGCGGCTTCAGCGTCCGGGCGAACCACAGGCACAGGTTCTCCAGGCTGGGCAGTTCCAGCCCCTCGTGCTCGTTCAGCATGCCGTGGTCCAGCGTCTCGGCCGCAGCCTTCAGCGCCCGGTCCAGCGCGCCGAGATCGGCGACCCAGCCGTGTTCGGCGTCCAGCGTCTCGGACCGCACTGTCGCTTCGACCGTGAAGGAATGGCCGTGGACGCGACGATAGATGCTGCCTTCCGGCTCGTTCGGAAAGTGGTGGGCGGCGTCGAAGGTGGCCTGTTTGGTGATCTCGAAGACGGGCATTAGCGGACGCCGATGTACTTGTGGGTCTGGACGCTGAGGCGCCATTGCGGGTGGGTCAGGCAGTATTCGATGGCGGCGGCGGTGTTGGCCGCCTGATCGGGACCGTCCATCGGCTGCAGCCAGAAGCGTTCGAACGCCAGGTGCTCGAACCGCTCGGGCATGGCCTTGTCCTGCGGATAGACCAGCTTCAACTCCTGGCCGGTGGTCTGGACGACCGCCGCATCGGCCTTGGGACTGACGCACACCCAGTCGATCCCGTCCGGCGCAGGCAGGGTGCCATTGGACTCGATGGCGATCTCGAACCCGCGCGCGTGCAGGGCCTCGATCAGCGGGGCGTCCAGTTGCAGCAGCGGTTCGCCGCCGGTGCAGACGACCAAGCGCGGGTCGCCCGCCCTGCCCCGCCACATCGCCGCGACATGGTCGCCCAGCGCCTCGGCAGTGGCGAATTTGCCGCCGCCGCCTCCATCGACGCCGACGAAGTCGGTGTCGCAGAAGGTGCAGACCGCCGTGGCGCGGTCCTGCTCGCGCCCGCTCCACAGATTGCAGCCGGCGAAACGCAGGAAGACCGCCGGACGCCCGGCCTGCCCGCCCTCGCCCTGCACCGTCAGAAAGACTTCCTTGGCGGAATAGGTCATCGACTTTCGACCCATTCCGCGTGCCCCGCCGCGCGCAGTTCGCACGCCGGACACTCGCCACAGCCATAGCCCCAGGCGTGGCGGTGTGTGCGGTCGCCCTGATAGCAGGTGTGGCTGTCCTCGATGATCAGCTCGACCAGGGCGTCGCCGCCGATCCGATGGGCCAGCGCCCAGGTCTGGGCCTTCGTCAGCCACATCAGCGGCGTTTCGATCACCACTGGCTTGTCCAAGCCCAGCGACAATGCGCGCGCCATGGCCTGAATGGTGTCGTCGCGGCAGTCGGGATAGCCGGAGTAGTCGGTCTCGCACATGCCGCCGACCAGCACGTCCAGCCCGCGTCGGTCGGCCAGAGCCGCCGCCGTTGTCAGGAACACCAGGTTTCGTCCCGGCACGAAGGTTGTCGGCAGGCCGCGCGCATCCATCTCGATTTTGCGATCGGCGGTCAGGGCGCTTTCGGCGATCCGGCCGTATCCGGTCAGATCGACGACGTGATCCGGCCCTAGACGGTCGGCCCACCGCGGCAGGGCCTCGACCACACGCTCGCGCACCGCCTGTCGCGCCTGCATCTCGACCATATGCCGCTGGCCGTAGTCGAAGCCAACGGTCTCGACCCGAGCGAACCGCTCCAGCGCCCAGGCCAGGCAGGTGGCGCTGTCCTGCCCGCCCGAAAACAGGACAAGGGCGGACGTGGCGGGCGTTGATGAGGTGAAATCGCTCATGGCAAGTCTGCGGTCGGCCGTTCGGCCGCGCGCATGCGTCAGTCCAGGGTGTGTCGGTTGATGGGGCGGCCTTTTAACCCAGCCGTCCCCGCAGCGCAAAAATGGTTTTCGCCGTGCTGAGCAAAAGTCGGCGAAGCTTAAGGATTCCGCAAAGGGTCCACGGCATTGTCCACCGGTCTCAGTGGAGTTCCGGCCAGTATGCCGACCATGGAAGCGTTTATCCGGAGGGTCGACCCCGTCAGCCCGACCGCGACGGCCAGCGACGCCTTCGCGCGCTTTGAGGCCGACCCGGCCCTGCTGGCCCTTGCCGTGGTCGACGACGCTCGTCCCGTAGGCTTGATCGAGCGCGACGCCCTACTGCTGAAGCTGGCCGCCCCTTTGGGTCACGCGCTCTACCTCGACCGCCCGGTTGTGCATGTCATGGACAACGAGCCTGCAATCGTGGAGGCCGGCGTTCGAGTGGACGCCTTCTGCGACGCCTTTCTGCGCGGGGGAGTTGACACCTTGCTGCGAGGGTTCATCGTAACCCACGAAGGGCGGTACTTGGGTGTCGGCGCCGGCGTCAGCGTGCTCCAGGCCCTCAACGAGCATCACCGGACTCAGAACCAAGAGTTGGCCGAGCAGAGCCGGCACCTCTCGGATGCGCGAGTTCAAGAACTGGCCGCCGCACGCGGCCGCAGCCAGTTCCTCGCCATCATGAGTCACGAGCTTCGCACGCCCATGAACGGGGTGTTGGCCGTGGCGGAGTTGCTGCGCCGGCAACCTCTCAACGCCACCGCCCTGGCTCATGTTCAGACGATCACGGACTCGTCCGAAACATTGCTGCGCATACTTCAGGACGCCCTGGATCTGTCGCGCGCTCAGGCGGGTGAACTCGAACTGCAGCCGGTCGCATCGCCCCTGCGGGCGCTCATGGACGACGTGCAGGCCTTGTGGGCGCCGCGTGCGTCTCAGGACGGCGTCACCCTCATGGTGCGCTATCAGGGCGACACCGATCTGGCCGCCACGATCGACCCGGTGCGTCTGAAGCAGGTGTTCAACAACCTGGTCGGCAATGCGCTTAAATTCGCGCGGAACGGCGTGGTCGAAGCCGGACTTCACGCCTGGGTCGAGAACGGCCGCGTCCGGATGCAGGCTCGAGTACGTGACGACGGTCCCGGCGTGGCCGCAGACCGCATCGACACCATTTTCGAGCCTTTCGTTCATGAGGCCGGTCCCGACGGCGCCGGCCTGGGCCTGGCCATCTGCCGCCAGATCATCGACCGGATGGGCGGCCGCATCTGGGCCGAGAACAACCCTGGCCGGGGGGCCACCTTCGCCTTCGACCTGGACGCCGAGCGAGCGCAGGTCGAAGCGGCGCCTGTCTCAAACGTCGCGGATCTCGCGAGCTTGGAGCTCTCGGCTCGCCCGCATGTCCTGATCGTCGACGACAACGCCACGAACCGCGTCGTCGCCCAAGCCCTTTGCGAAATGTTCGGTTGCACCTCCGAGTTGGCCGAGGACGGGCAGGAAGCGCTGGAGGCCGTTCAGGCCCGGCCGTTCGACCTGATACTGATGGACATCAAGATGCCGCGTCTGGACGGCGTCGAAGCCACGCGAGCGATCCGCGCCCTGCCCGACGCCTGCAGCAAGACTCCTATCATCGCCCTCACCGCCAACGCAGATCCCGAAGACGCAAAACGCTACGTCGCCGCCGGCATGGCCTGCGTGGTCGAGAAGCCGATCAAGCCCGAGCGGCTCCGCATGGCGATGAATACGGCGCTCGCCGTGCCTGACACGTCTATCGAGGAGACTTCACGCGCGGTCGCGTGACGGCTTTCGCCACTTTGCCGCCGCGCCTGCGTGTTGGAAGCTGCGCGATGCGCTCCGTCTGGCTGTTGATCGTCCTGTCCTCGCTCTCCGCCTGCTCCGCCGCCCGGTCGGCCGGCGATGGCGTGCGCACGGTGGCGACAGGATGGGACGAGGCCGCCTCGGCTCCGCTGGAGGACCTTGGACTGCGCCGTCAAGCTATTCCGATGGTGCTGCTGCAGGCCAACGCCGCGCCCTATGATCAGCGCAACCTCCATCAGTGCAGTTCGATCGCCCGTGAAGTGGAACGCCTGAACGAAGCGTTGGGCCCGGATGCTGACGAACCTCCCGCTCCCGACGGCCGCCTGCTCAGCGAGCGCGCTTCTGACGCCGCGTCCAAGGCTGCGCTAGACGCTATACGAGAGGCGGCGACAGACTTCATTCCAGGGCGGAGCTGGATCCGCCGCCTGACTGGCGCTGAACAGCATAGCCGTCAGGTTCAGGAGGCGCTGCAGGCCGGTCGTCTGCGCCGCGCCTTCCTCAAAGGATTGGGCATGCAACGCAACTGCGCCCCGCCGGCGGCGCCCAGTTGGTATCGACCGCGCGGAATCAACTGGCCGAGTCAGTAGACTCTGCGCCGGCCGATCGGGCCCCGTAACGCAGACGCGCAAACGTCTCGATAAGCCGGTTGGCCGGGGCGTTGAAGTCCTTGCCGGCCTTCCATTTCTCGAACGCCATGACGTTGTCGATGCGACGCGCTACAAAGGCCTCGGCGGCTTCGCGTCCATCGAACCAGCGCATCGTCATCGCCGGGATCAGGATGCCGGCCAGAATAGCGCGCTTGGAATAGTGGTTCTGATCGGTCGCCGTGTCTCCGGCCCAGCGCCACAGATGGTTCGCCGTCTCCCACGCCAGCCTGAGCCCGAGGTCCGCGTTGGGAGGAAGCGCCAGAAAACCCGCGCAGCGCCGGCACGCGTCGACATCCCGCGCCCCGGCCTCCAGCCGCGCCGACACCGCAGAGGCGATGCGCTCGCGAATCTTCAGGGATCCGGCGTCGATCTGGGACAGGGCCTCCAACGCCCGCGCATCGTGGCGGCGCGACAGCAGAGCGGCGAGATCGCGGGCGCCGTTCGGCAAAAGCAGTTCTTCGTCCCCTTCGGACAGGCCGTTCGCCGCGCAGGCCGCCCGCACCAGCCGCCCGCTCCATCCCACGCTCCCTGCCCGCACGACCGCGGCGTCAAGCACGGCCTGTTCGGTGGTTTCCGCCCAGTCGGGCGCGTCCGAATCAGGCGGGGTGGCTGCTGCGGGATCAATGTGGGTCATCGCCCCAGGATAAGCCTGTTTTGCGGGCTTGCCGAGCCGTTCGCGATCATCGCGACGATCTGGACACGACCGGACGCCTCGTGTATCAGCGCGCCTTCATCCGGAAGCCCTGCTTTCGGGAGAGCATTTATTTGTCTGCCCGTCTCCCTTGGATAAGGACGCGGCGGGCGGCCAAAGGAGAGATTCACCTGGTTCAGATTTTCGTCCGCGACAACAACGTCGATCAGGCGCTGAAAGCCCTGAAGAAGAAGATGCAGCGCGAAGGCAGCTTCCGTGAGATGAAGCGCCACGTGCACTACGAGAAGCCCTCGGAGAAGCGTGCTCGCCAGAAGGCTGAGGCCGTGCGCCGCGCCCGCAAGCTGGCCCGCAAGCGCGCCCAGCGCGAGGGCCTGCTGCCCGCGCCCAAGCCCCGTCCCGGCCGCTGAGCCGAGCGACAGCTTGGAAGAGATAAGGCCGCCTTCTTCGGAAGGCGGCCTTTTTCATATCCGGTGCTCGACGACGGATTGCGCCACGCCCCGCGACCCGCTAATCACGCCGCCTGCCGGAGACGTGGCCGAGTGGCTGAAGGCAACGGTTTGCTAAATCGTCGTACCCTGTAAGGGGTACCGAGGGTTCGAATCCCTCCGTCTCCGCCAGACCTTTCGCCACACGCCAGGCTGGCAGCCGCTTCGGCGGGGCGTCTGCTCGCGGAACCTTTGCCGTTTCCGGGTCTTTGTGCTGAAGGCTCAAAGGGCTGGACGATGCGCTTCCTGTTCACCACATTCGAAGGCGGAGGGCACGTTCCGCCGGCGCTGCTCGCGGCTTCGGCTCTTCGGCAGCGGGGGCACGAGGTCCTCTTGGTGTCCGATCCGGTGAATGAGGACGCCGCCCGGGCGGTTGGTCTTGCGTTTGCGCCTTGGCGAACGGCGCCGCAGCGCACGGCTGTGGCTCAAGCCGACGACCCGCTACAGGATTGGCGGCGACGCTGGCCGCCCCGGGTGGTCAAGGCCGTCTGTGACGCCGTCATGACGGGCCCTGCAGAGGCCTATGCGAATGATACACGCACCTACATCGATGCTTTCTCCCCCGATCTGGTGGTGTCCAACGAGCTTCTCCTGGGAGCCATGATCGCCACGGAGTCCAGCAGCCGGCCCCTGGCGCTGTTGTCGGGGAATCTCTGGCCCTATCCCACCCGACCCGATCTTCCCCCGTTCGGGCCAGGGTGGCCCTTGCCACGCACGTCTCACGCTGTTCGCTTCCATCAGGAGGCCCGGCAGATGATCCAGCGCTGGTTCGACGCCGGGCTGGGCGACCTGAACCGTGCGCGCGTCGCTCACGGCTTGGCGCCGCTCTCGGGGGTGGTGGATCAACTCGCGGCGGCCGCTCTCGTTGTTCTCGGCACCAGCCGCACCTTCGACTACGGGTTGATGCCGCCCTCTCCCTTCATCCACGCTGGGCCCTTGATCGATCTTCCTGAGGCCACGACGGCGCGACCGGCGACTTCCAGGCCAAGGCCTCGGGTCCTCGTGTCCTTCAGCACTACATTCCAAAATCAGGCGCCCGTCATGGCGCGGTGCCTGCGCGCCCTAGCCCCGCTCGACGTCGACGTCATCGCCACCACGGGCCCGGCCTTGGACCCCGGCACCTTGCCCGCTCCCGGCAACGCCAAGGTGGTTGCGTGGGCCGATCATGACGTCGTGGTTCCCGAATGCGACTTGGTGATCTGCCACGGCGGCCACGGCACGCTGCTTCGCCCTCTGCGCCACGGCGTCCCGGTGCTGTGTCTGCCCATGGGGCGTGACCATCCAGAAAACGGGCGCAGACTGGCTTTCCATGCCGCCGGCGTGGTGACCTCGAGAGACACGTCGACACGCCGATTGAGAGCCTTGGCGAAGGGCATGCTCGCGAACCCCGCCTACGCCGCCGCTGCGGGCGCCCTCGGTCGTCGCATAGTGCATGAGCAAGCCGAAGAGCGGGCGGCCGGCCTGGCGGCGCTGGAACGGCTGGCCGCCATGTCGGTCGAAGCTCAGGCGTTCCTACGAGACCAGGGTGGACTCCAGCATCCACTGAAAACAGCAAGTTAGCTCGACTAACCGGGCATATGGTCCCTGCCAACTTCAATAGCTTAGTGAATACTGTCAAACCTTGTCGATGTTGACGTTGAGCTCACCCTCGCTGGGGCGAGGTCAAAATCGGAACTGCAAAGAAGCATGGCAACGGATAACCCATTCTAGCTTGCCACTTTTCTCACGCATCTCTTTAGAAATCAGCCAGTTGGCTAAGTGGATGGCGGACAGAGAGGGATTCGAACCCTCGGTAGGCTTTCACCTACACACGCTTTCCAAGCGTGCGCGATCGACCACTCCGCCACCTGTCCGTTTTCCACGCCCGGCGTGAACTCCGCCGGATGGTCGCCCGGGGAGGCGAGGCAGATAGAACAGGTCGGGCGGCTGGGCAAGCCGCCTGAAGCTCCCCATATGGCGTTCGAGACTTTTTCGGAGCCTGATCATGCTGTTCTCGAAGCCCGCCGAACTGCCTACCGCCGAAACCGCCCTGCCGGGCCGCGACCAGCCGCTGAAGACCGACGAGGTGCATTACGTCACCGGCCGGCCGCTTAAGGGGCCGCATCCCGACGGATTCGAGACCGCCATCTTCGGCATGGGCTGTTTCTGGGGCGTGGAGCGGGTGTTCTGGAACCTGCCGGGCGTCTGGGTGACCTCGGTCGGCTATGCGGGCGGGATCACGCCCAACGCCACCTATGAGGAGGTCTGTTCGGGTCGCACCGGCCACAACGAGGTGGTGCAGGTCGTCTTCAATCCGGCCGAAACGACCTACGACCAGTTGCTGAAGGCATTCTGGGAGAACCACGATCCGACCCAGGGCATGCGCCAGGGCAACGACGTGGGCACCCAGTACCGATCGGCCATCTATACGCTGGACGACGCGCAGCAGCAGGCGGCCGAGGCGTCTCGTGACGCCTATCAGTCGGCGCTTGACGCGGCCGGGCGCGGCAAGATCACGACCGAGATCCTGCCCGCCGGTCCCTATTATTTCGCCGAGGACTATCACCAGGGCTATCTGGCCAAGAACCCCGGCGGCTACTGCGGGATCGGCGGCACAGGGGTGACCTGCCCGATCGGCGTGGGGGTGGAGGCCTGAGCCTCCCTCCCCTCTTCCGACGCTAGCGAGCGGACGCGGCCAGCCTGTCGTTGACCAGCTCCGCCGGACCGTAACCCAAGGCCTCCAGCCGCTCGCGCTGGCTCGCCGCGTCGCCGACCACGACATAGATCATGCGGTCGGTGTCGATATAGCGGTCGGCCAGCGCCTGCACCTGCTCGATGGTCAGACGGTCGATGACCTGGGCCTCGGCGCTGAGGTAGTCGGCCGGCAGACCGTAGTCGCCGATGGCTTCCAGCACGCCCAGCTTGGCGCCGGAGGTCTCGAAGGCGCGCGCCCGGCTGCGCGACAGGGCGCTCTGCGTCACGGTCAGGTCGTCGGCCGTGAAGGTCGAGCCGTAGTCGCGCAGGATGTCGCGCGCCAGGGTCGCGGCCTCCAGCGTCACATTGGAGCGCACCGAGCTGCGCAGCGCATAGTCGCCCAGCGTCCGCCGCGCCTGAAAGCCCGAACCGACGCCATAGGTGTAGCCCGCGCCCTCGCGCAGCTGCTGGGTCAGGCGCGAGGCGAAGCCGCCCCCGCCCAGGCGATAGTTGGCCGCCACGCCCGGATAGTAGTTCGGATCCTGCCGGGTCAGCGACGGCGCGCCGAACATCAGCACGGACTGGGCCGCGCCGGGCACGTCATAGAAGAACACTCGCGATCGCTCCGGCGGCGGCGGACTGGCGTAGGCCGGGACCTCGACCGCGCGATCGGGCCAGCGCGCCGCCATCCCGCGCAGCGCCGCCGTGGCGCCCGCCTGATCCACGGCGCCGACGACACGGAAGCGGGCGTTGGAAGGCGACCACAGGGCCAGCATGGCCTTCAGATCGTCCATGTCCAGCGCGGCGACCGAGGCCGCCGTGCCCAGCCGGTTGCGCGACAGGATGTGGTCATCGCCGTAGGCCACAACGTCATAGACGCGCTGGGCGATCTGAACCGGCTGAGACTGCTGGGCGGCCAGCTGAGCCGTGATCGACGATTTCAGCAGCGCCAGTTCGGCCTCGTCCCAACGCGGCTCCAGCAGCATCTCCTCGACAATGGCCAGGGTGGCGTCGAAGTTGCGCGACAGGGTCGTGCCGGTGATCAGGAAGCGCTCTTCGCCCGAAGCTACGGTGACGGAAGCGCCCAGGGCCTTCAACGCATTCTCCAGCTCGGCGGGCGTACGGCGCGCCGTGCCGCGGTTCATGAGGGCCGCCAGCATGTTGGCGGCGCCTGGCTGCTGCGGATCGTCGAACAGCTGGCCGCCGTCGACCGACAGCTGGAAGGTGACCAAGGGCACTTCGTCGTTCTCGATGCCCGAGACCTTCACCCCATTGGGCAAGTCGGCGTTCCAGATCGAGGGCGACGCAACGACCGGCGTCGGACCGGCAGGCGGCTCGACCGTGCGGTCGATGGCCGAGGGCGTGCGCTGCACGACCGCCTGGGCGGCGTTGGGATCGACAGCGGCCTCGGCGCCCTGGACGATCGGCTCGATCACGACGCGCGCGACCTCCGAGCCTTCCAGCGCCAGCTCGGCCTGTCCGCGCGGGACGAAGCTGGTGGCCACAAAGGGTCGATCCTTGATGTAGGTGCGGTAGACCCGGGCCACGTCCTCGGCAGTGACGGCCTGGATGGCGGCCAGATCGGCGTCCGGCGTGGTGCCGAAGAGATCATAGCGCGCCAGGGCCGAGCCCTTGCCCAACACCGAACCCAGCGAAGCGTAGAAGCCGGCCTCCGCCTGCGTCTTGACTCGTTCCAGGGCGGCGGCGTCGACCCCGTCGCGCTCGAACCGCGCCAGGCCTTCGTCCAGCCGAGTCTTGACCACGTCCAGGTCCGTGCCGTCGAAGGCGGTGACTTGCAGTTGAGCCATGCCGGCGATCTGCTGGCTCATGGCCCAGCCGCCGACGGAATCGGTGACCTTGGCCTCTTCGACCAGCAGCTTGGTCAGCGGCGAATCGCGGCCGTCGGTCAGCAGGGTCATCAGCGTGTCCAGCGCCGCCTCGTCCGCATGGCCGCGCTCCACGCCCGGCCAGGTCAACGTCAGGCGCGGAAGGCGGGCGAAGTTGTCCTCATGCATCAGCCGCCGGCTCTCGCTCAGCTGGGCCGGCTGCGGGCGGACGGCCGGCGGCTCCTCCCCGCGCGGGATCTCAGCGAAATAGCGTTCGACCCAGGCGCGGGCCTGGTCGGGATCGAAGTCCCCGGCGATGACCAGGGTCGAGTTGTTGGGCGTGTACCAGCGGCGATAGAACTCCTGCACGTCCTCGAGGGTCGCGGCGTCCAGATCGGCCAGCGAGCCGATCACCGGCCAGCTGTAAGGGTGCCCCTGCGGGAACAGGTTCTCCAGGATCACCGTGAAGGTGTGGCCATAGGGCTGGTTGTCGTTGGACTGGCGCTTCTCGTTCTTGACGACCTGCTTTTCCTTGGCGAGCACAGGCTCGGTCACGGTGTTGATGAAGAAGCCCAGCTTGTCGGCCTCGGCCCAGATCATCTTCTCAAGGGCGTCGTTCGGCACTGTCTGCAGATAGTCGGTCAGGTCGAAGCTAGTGGAGCCGTTGGCGCCCGAGCCGCCGATGCGCGCACTCATGGCGTCCAGCCCGCCGGGGCCGAGGTTCTCGGAGTTCAGGAAGAACAGGTGCTCGAAAAGATGGGCGAAGCCGGTGCGGCCCGGTGTTTCGCGGGCCGATCCGACGCGCGCCGCCAACACGACGGCCGTGACGGGATCCGACTTGTCGACGTGGAAGATGACCCGCAAGCCGTTGTCCAGTTCGAAGGTCTGGATCGGGATCAGCCGGCCGGTCGTTGCGGCCGATGTCGCGGCAGCGGCGGATGGATCGGCGCTCTGCGCCAGAACCGGGCCGGACAAGGCCACTAGGGCTGCCCCCGCAACCGAGGCGATCAGGATCTTGCGCATTGTGGTCTCCCCCATTTCCGCGAGGCCGATGTTAGCCGCGTCCGCACAAAACATGCACGCGCGTGTCGCCGTATGACGGCGAATTCATCAATTCGCCACGCCCGCGCCGCGGATGAAGCCAATGGGAGGTTGTGGCAGCCTCGCCACGCTCCCGGCATGTTTTGCCGTGACGGGAGCCTTCGCACCCCGCCACGGTTCTGCATTTCAGCCCGTTCACCTTGGATCGACCGCGTGACCTTGGTCCCCGTCCTGCCCCATTCCTACAAGCCTCGCCCGCGCAAAGGCGAGAGCCTGCTGCGACGTCTGCGTCGATGGGGCGTGATGGGCATGGGCGGCCTGCTGGTGCTGCTGGGCATATTGATCGCGCCCCTGCCAGGTCCGCTAGGCGTGCCTGTGTCGCTGCTCGGCCTGGTGCTGATCCTGCGTAACTCCTACTGGGCCAAGCGGCAGTTCATCCGCGCGCAGTATGCACGGCCGAAATGGGTCTATCCCTTCCGTCGGCTGATGCGGAAGAAACCGGAGTTCGCGCCCGTGTTCTGGCAGCAGGCCCTGCGGGCGGAGAAGCTGGTGGTCAAACGCCCGCGGCGTCGTCTGGTCCGACTGCGCAAGGGTTTGCGCCGATACATCCGCAAACTCTTTCGCTGAAGCCTTCGCGGTCGCGAAACACCCGCCCATCCATCTCGCAACCGCGAAGCACGGCAATGTGAACGCCGCCGCCAGCCAAAGGCGTATCCTCCCAAGTGCGTAATCGGAACGACCAACGGCGTTGGGAGGCGCTATCGTTATGATGTCACGCGTAAAAAAGGGCATGATCGCTGGTTTCGCGGCCACGCTCGCAGTATCCGTTCTTGAACTTGTCAACATGATGCTTGGCTCGCCGGTCATGTCGTTCCCAGCCATCGTCGCCAGCATGCTGGGAATGCCTGGAAATCTGGCCGTCGGCTGGATTGCTCACCTGATCTCCGGGACCGTCATCCTGGGCGGCCTTTTCGGCTACCTGTGTCCCCGCATTCCCACCACAACGCCGGCGACCAAGGGCATAGCCTTCGCCATCGGCGCCATGGTGGTGATGATGACGGGCGTGTTCCTGTTCGGCGATCCCCGCATGTTCCGCGGATCGGACGGGTTCGGCACGATCGCCTGGGTGTTGTTCACCCACGCCGTCTTCGGTGTAGTGTTGGGCAACGTTTATGCGGCCTTGGTGGCGCGCGAACGCCGCGCCGCCTCCATGGCTCACGCGCAGCCGGCGCACTGAGCCCCCAATGATGAAGCCCCCGCCGTCGCCGGCGGGGGCTGAAGTCGTGGGCGGATCTGTCGCCGATTAGTTCAGGCGCTGGCCGATCTGGGCGATGGCCTGATCCAGGATGGGATCGGCGGCCTTGGTCTCAACGCGCGCCGCCAGGATGCGCTCGGCTGCGGCGACGGCCTGATCGACCGCAGCGGCTTTCACATCGGCCGCGGCCTGAGCCTCGGCCTGGGCGATGCGGCGCTCGGCCATGGCCTGACGACGTTGCAGGCTTTCTTCCAGCTTGACCTTGGCGTCGGCCTCCAGACGGCGGGCGTCGGCCTCGGCGGCGGCCAGCATCTCGGCGGCCTGAGCCTCGGCCTCGATCTTCTCCTGACGGATTTGCGCCAGAAGAGCTTCGGCCTCGGCGCGAAGCCTGGCGGCCTCGTCCAGTTCGGCCTGAATCTTGGCGGCCTGACCGTCAAGCGCGCCGGTCAGCGCCTTGGGCGCCTTGGCCATCACCACGATGGCGAAGAACAGGACCAGGCCGACACCGACCCAGAAGTCGGCGCTGGACAGGCTCCAGAAGGCGGGGTCGAAGAACTTGGGCATCAGACGGCTCCCTTGACCGAGGCCAGTTCGGACGCGCTGGCGTCCTTGCCGGTCAGGCGTTCGACGATGGCGCGGGTGGTGTCTTCGGCGATGGACGAGACATTGGCCATGGCCGCGTCACGCGTCTGGGCAATGCCGGCTTCGGCCTCGGAGATGCGGGCGTTCATGGCGGCTTCGTCGGCGGCCTGGCGGGCATTTGCCTGCTCGGTCACGCGTGCCTTGGCGGCGGCGGCCGTGGCGCGCGACTCGGCGCGCGCCTTGGCGACTTCGGCCGAGGCGGCTTCGGCCTGGGACTGCGCCTCGGCCTGAACCGCGCGAGCGGCGCTGACGGCGCTGGTGATGGCGCCCTCGCGCTCGTCGCGGACGGCGCGCAGACGCGGCAGGAAGACCTTGGAGAGCAGCAGGTAGAGAACCACGAAGATCAGCAGCAGCCAGACGATCTGCCCGGCCCAGTACTGCATCTCGAGTTGCGGCAGGCCGCTGGAGCCGTGCTCGCCGCCATGCTCGACGCTGGCGGTGTAGGCCGCGGCGTCGGTGCCGCTCGGCGTCACCGCATCCTCGCGGATGGCGACGGCCGTTTCAGGCAGCAGTTCGTTTCGCGCCGAGACGGCGCTCGGATCGGGGGCGGCCATGGGCTCTATCCGCTGTTCTCAGAATGACATGAACGGCGGCGCGGCCATGAGACCACGCCGCCGTCCGGGTAGACGTATTCGCTTAGGCGAACAGGCAGAGCAGGCCGATCACGAAGGCGAAGATGCCCAGGGCTTCGGCCAGGGCGGCGCCCAGGATCAGGTTGGTGAACTGGCCCGGCGCAGCCGACGGGTTGCGCAGCGCGCCTTGCAGGAAGCCCGAGAAGATCAGGCCCACGCCAAGCGCCGAGCCGATCATGCCGAGAGTGGCCAGGCCCGCGCCGATGTATTTAGCAGCTTCAGCTTCCATGATGTCGTTTCCTGAGTTGGAAGTTTGAGAAGAAGGTAGAGAGGTTGAGCGGTCCGAACCGGCCTAGTGCTGGTCCAGGTGCACGACGTCGTTCAGATACACAGTGGTCAGAACGGCGAAGACGAAGGCCTGAAGGAAGGCCACAAGGAACTCCAGGGCGGTGATCGCGACCACGCCGCCCAGCGCCAGGATGGCGCCCGGAATGCCGACCAGGCCGAACGCGCCCAGCGAAACCACGAAGCCTGCGAAGACCTTCAGCGCGACGTGGCCGCCCAGCATGTTGCCGAACAGACGAAGCGCCAGCGACACCGGCCGCAGCAGGAACGAGATGAACTCGATCGGGGTGACCAGGATCAGCAGGTACCACGGCACGCCCGACGGGGCGAAAAGCTTGAAGAAGCCGATGCCGTTCTTGGCGAAGCCGACGCCGATGACCAGCAGGATCGTCAGGGCCGCGAAGCTGGCCGTGACCGCCACCTGCGAGGTCGCGGTGAAGACGGTGAACATGCCCAGCAGGTTCAGCGCCAGGATGAAGACGAACAGCGTCAGGATGAACGGGAAGAAGGCGCGGCCTTCCTTGCCCATGATCCCGGTTGCGAGATTGTCGATGAAGGAGAAGGCCCCCTCGCCCACCACCTGCATCCGGCCGGGCACCACCTTGGGCCGGGCCGTCACGGAGGCGAAGAACAGCACGATCAGGCCGGCGGCCACCATCATGGCCAGGACCGAGTTGGTGATCGACAGGTCGATCGCCCCAAGGCCGGGCACGTGGACGGTCGGAAGGTCGACGACCTTCTTGACCTGGAACTGATACATCGGATCGGCCATGCCGCCCGGTCTCCTAAGTCAAAGCGCCACACCGCCGGACGACGGTCTGGTTAGCGTTCCTATTCGCTCTCGATCTCGTCGGGCAGATCGCGCGGGGGTCCCAGTTCCTGAGCCGCCTTGGCGCTCATTTTCCGGGCCGAGCGAAGCGCCAGCCAGATCGACAGGCCGAAACCGATAAGGGTTCCGGCGATGATTCCCGCAGGCATGGTGCCGACCAGAAGGTCGAAACCCCACCCCAGGCCCAGACCGATGGCGAGGCCGCCGATCATCTCGCCCATCAGGCGATAGCCGTACCCCGCCGCCTTCGCCCCATAGTCGGAGACCGGGGGCACGGCCCGCGTCTTGAGCGCATCGGCCTGCTCGTTGAGGCGTTTGATCGCCTCTTCGCGCGATTCCGGTGGCAGGGACATAGGGGCCTCAGCACTTCGACAGGGATGCCGAAGGGGGTCTGAATTCGGCGCGGAACCTATAGGCGAGGCCGGATTTGGTCAAGGCGAGTTCGCCCCTAACCAAGCCGTTGTTCTGCAATGATTTTCCCTGATGCGCCTGACCGCGCGGCGAACGGTCGCTGGCGAGGACGGCTCACAGAGACTAGGTTCGCCTCATGAACGCGCCCTTTCCGATCCCCGAGACGCCCCGCCGCCCCCTGTCGGTGCGCCTCGCCACGCCGCGCGGCTTCTGCGCCGGGGTGGACCGGGCGATCCAGATCGTTGAGCGCGCGATCGAGAAGTACGGCGCGCCCGTCTATGTGCGCCACGAGATCGTGCACAATCGCCATGTGGTCGAGCGGCTGAAGGCCATGGGCGCCGTCTTCGTAAAGGAGCTGGACGAGTGCCCGGACGACCGGCCCGTGGTCTTCTCGGCCCATGGCGTGCCAAAGGCCGTGCCCCAGGCGGCGCGCTCGCGCGACATGTTGTACCTGGACGCCACCTGCCCCCTGGTCTCCAAGGTCCATGTCGAGGCCGAGCGCCACCACGCCCAGGGCCGCCACATCATCCTGATCGGCCATGCCGGCCACCCCGAGGTGGTCGGCACCATGGGCCAGCTGCCGCCGGGCGCCATCAGCCTGGTCGAGACGGTGGAGGACGCCGAAACCTTCCAGCGTCCGGGAGAACAGCCCCTGGCCTACGCCACCCAGACGACCCTGTCGGTGGACGACACGGCCGGGATCCTGTCGGTGCTGAAGCGTCGCTTCCCCGAGCTGCCCGACCCGCACAAGGAAGACATCTGCTACGCCACCACGAATCGCCAGGAGGCCGTGAAGCGGCTCGGCGAGGGCTGCGACCTGGTGCTGGTGATCGGTTCGGCCAGCTCGTCCAACTCCGCGCGGCTGGTCGAGGTGGCGATTCGCGCCGGGGCGCGCGATGCCCGCCTGATCGACGACGCCTCGCATGTGGACTGGTCCTGGCTGGACGGGGTGCAGACGCTGGGCGTCACCGCCGGCGCCTCCGCGCCCGAGCGTTTGATAGAAGAGCTGATCGCCGCCGTCACCGCCCGATTCGATGCGGCCATCACCGAGGACGACGGCGCGCGCGAAACGGTGACCTTCAAGCTTCCGCGCGCCCTGACCGAATAGGCCGGAACCGGGCTCCTGTTCACGACTTGTAACGGCCGCCCTCGCCTTCGTGCTCGCCGCGCGTTAGACGGGGCCGCCCGGCGCGGGCCAACTCGCCCGGGTCCGACCACGGCTCAGGGGCTCGAGACCAGAAATGACCAAGTGGGTGTACGGCTTCGGCGGCGGATCCGCCGATGGCGATGCGTCGATGAAGAACCTTCTCGGCGGCAAGGGCGCGAACCTGGCCGAGATGTCGTCCCTGGGTCTGCCTGTGCCCCCCGGCTTCACCATCACCACCGAGGCCTGCGTCCACTACTATTCTAACGGCCAGTCCTATCCCGACGGTCTGACAGGTCAGGTCGACGAGGGGCTGAAGGCCGTCGAAGGCGTGGTCGGCAAGCGATTCGGCGACGCCGAGAACCCGCTGCTGGTTTCTGTCCGCTCGGGCGCCCGCGCCTCCATGCCGGGCATGATGGACACGGTGCTGAACCTGGGCCTGAACGATCAGACGGTCGAAGGCTTGGCCAAGCTCTCGGGCGACCGCCGCTTCGCCTTCGACAGCTACCGCCGCTTCATCACCATGTACTCCAACGTGGTTCTGGGCCTGGGCCACGATCAGTTCGAAGAGATCCTGGACGATCACAAGGACCGGCTGGGCGTATCGGTCGACACCGAACTGACCGCAGCCCACTGGGAAAAGGTCGTCGGCGACTACAAGGCCCTGGTCGAGCGCGAGCTGGGCCGCTCCTTCCCGCAGGATCCGGCCGACCAGCTGTGGGGCGCCATCAGCGCCGTCTTCGCCAGCTGGATGAACGACCGCGCGAAATTCTATCGCCGCATGCACGACATCCCCGAAAGCTGGGGCACGGCCGTCAACGTCCAGTCGATGGTGTTCGGCAACATGGGCGAGACCTCGGCCACCGGCGTGGCCTTCACCCGCAATCCCTCGACCGGCGAGGCGCGCCTGTACGGCGAGTTCCTGATCAACGCCCAAGGCGAGGACGTGGTGGCCGGCATTCGCACGCCTCAGTCCCTGACCAAGGCCGGCCGCGAGGAGATGGGTGAGACGGCCCCCTCGATGGAAGAGGCCATGCCCGAGGTGTTCGGCCAGTTCGTCGATGTCGTCGGCCGGCTGGAAAGCCACTACCGCGACATGCAGGACATCGAGTTCACGGTCGAACAGGGCCGCCTCTGGATGCTGCAGACCCGCAATGGCAAGCGCACCGCCAAGTCCGCGCTGAAGGTCGCCGTCGACCTGGCGGCCGAGGGCGTCATCAGCCAGGAAGAGGCCATCAGCCGCGTCGAGCCGTCCGCGCTGGACCAGCTTCTTCACCCCACCCTGGACCCCAACGCCGAGCGCAAGGTGGTGGCCACCGGCCTGCCCGCCTCGCCGGGCGCGGCCACCGGCAAGGTGGTGTTCGACGCCGACGAGGCCGAGCGCCTGTCGCAACTGGGCGACGCGGTCATTCTGGTTCGCGAGGAAACGAGCCCCGAGGACATCCACGGCATGCACGCGGCGCGCGGCATCGTCACGGCGCGCGGCGGCATGACCAGCCACGCGGCCGTGGTGGCGCGCGGCATGGGGCGCCCTTGCGTGTCCGGCGCCGGGGAAATCCACATCGACGAGAAGGCCGGAACCTTCACCGCGCGCGGCCGCACCTTCAAGGCTGGCGAGGTCATCACCATCGACGGCGGCAAGGGCGAGGTGCTGGACGGCGCCGTGGCCATGATCGAGCCGGAGCTGACGGGCGACTTCCAGACCCTGATGGGCTGGGCCGACGGCGTGCGCCGCCTCAAGGTCCGCGCCAACGCCGAGACCCCGCTAGACGCCAAGACCGCGCGCGGCTTCGGCGCCGAGGGGATCGGCCTGTGCCGCACCGAGCACATGTTCTTCGACGACGCCCGCATCGCCGCCGTGCGCGAAATGATCCTGGCCGACGACGAGGCCGGCCGTCGCGCCGCCCTCGCCAAGATCGCGCCTTTCCAGAAGGCCGACTTCGTCGAGCTGTTCGACATCATGGCCGGCCTGCCGGTCACCATCCGCCTGCTCGATCCGCCGCTGCACGAGTTCATTCCGCACTCCGACGCCGACATCGACGCCTTGGCCTCAGGCTCCGGTCTGGACGCCGCCAAGCTGAAGCGTCGCGCGCGCGAACTGCACGAAACCAACCCCATGCTGGGCCATCGCGGCTGCCGCCTGGGCGTGGCCTATCCCGAGATCTACGAGATGCAGGTCCGCGCCATCCTTGAGGCGGCGCTGGAGGTGAAAGCCAAGTCGGGCCAGGCCCCCATTCCCGAGATCATGCATCCGCTGGTCGCGCTGGGCCTGGAGATGAAGTACCTGCGCGAACTGACCGACCGCACGGCTGAGGCGGTGTTCGCCGACGCCGGCGACCGCGTCGAATATCTGGTCGGCACCATGATCGAACTGCCCCGCGCGGCGCTGCGGGCGGCCGACCTGGCCGAGCACGCCCAGTTCTTCAGCTTCGGCACCAACGACCTGACGCAGACCACCTTCGGCATCAGCCGCGACGATTCCGGCCGCTTCCTTCAGGCCTATATGGACAAGGGCATCTTCGAGACCGACCCCTTCGTCCGCCTGGACCAGGAAGGCGTCGGCGACCTGATCGGCATCGCGACCGAACGCGGCCGCGCAGCGCGGCCCGACGTCAAGCTGGGCATCTGCGGCGAACACGGCGGCGACCCGTCCTCGATCGACTTCTGCGAGCGGACCGGGCTGGATTACGTCTCCTGCTCGCCCTACCGCGTGCCGATCGCCCGCCTCGCCGCCGCCCAGGCCGCCCTGTCGGCGCGCTCGGGCGAGGCCCGCGAGAAGGACCGCTAGGCCTCAGCCGCGTTCTGCGACGGCCCATCCCCATGGGCCGCCGAAGTCGCCGTCGATGATACGCCAGTCGTCGGAGGGCCGCCACGCGGTCTTATTCGACGACGGATTGAAGGCGCACAGCAGCCGCCTGTCCCCCTCCCCGCGCTCGAAGACGATCAGAGGGTCGGGCGCATCGACCCAGCGGAAGGCCCCGGAGCGCAGAGCTTCGTGGGCTCGGCGAAGCGCCAGCAGTCGGCGGGTCAGGTTCAGGGTCGAGCTGGGATCGGCCTTCTGAACGTCGACGGCCAGGGCGGCATGGCGCGGGTCGACCGGCAGCCAGGGTTCCGTGGCCGAGAAGCCCGCGTGCGGGTCATCAGACGCCCACGGCATGGGCGTGCGGGCTCCGTCGCGACCCAGGGTCATGGGCCAGTTGGCGATAGCCTCGGGATCGACCAGCCGGTCGAACGGCACCTCGGCCTGCGGAAGGCCCAGCTCCTCGCCCTGATATAGGAAGATCGTACCGCGCAGGCAGGTCAGCAGGGCCAGCAGCATCTCCGCGGCGGGCCTGCGTTCGGCCTCGAGGGCCCAGCGCGAGACCGCGCGAGGCGCATCGTGGTTCGAGAAGGCCCAGGCGGGCCAGCCGTCATGCCAGGCCTGGACGCTGTCTCGCACAAGGGCGGGCGTCAGCCGGTCGGCGTACAGGAACTGGAACCCATAGGCCGTCGACAGCCGCCTGGGGGCGGTGAAGGCCCGCATCTCGGCCTGGGCGTCCGCTCCGACCACCTCGGCCACGGTGAAGGCGTCGCCGATCTCGGCCTTCAGCTCGGTCAGGAAGTCGGCGATGCCGGGCTGGGATTGATTGTGGAGATGAAGCTGAAAGTCGAAGGGTCGGGTGCGCGGCCCCGGCGGCGCGGGCGGATTGTCGGTCAGGTCCGGGTCGAACAGGGCGAAGTTGATGGCGTCCAGCCTAAAGCCGTCCACCCCCCGATCGCGCCAGAAACGGGCCACGTCGATCATCGCCCTGCGAACCGGCGGATGATGCAGGTTCAGCTGCGGCTGCTGGGGCAGGAAGTTGTGCAGATAGTACTGGCCGCGCCGCGCATCCCAGGTCCAGGCCGGGCCGCCGAAGACGGACTGCCAGTTGTTGGGCGGCGAACCGTCGGGCCTGGCGTCGGCCCAGACGAACCAGTCCGCATGGTCGCCCTGTCGCGCCTCGCGGCTGGCCTGGAACCAGGGATGATGGTCCGAGGCATGGCAATAGACCTGATCCACGATGACCTTCAGCCCCAGGGCGTGAGCTCGCTCGATCAGGGCGTCGAAGTCCGCGAGCGTGCCGAACACCGGGTCGACGTCGCAGAAGTCGGCGATGTCGTAGCCGAAATCCGCCATTGGTGAGCGATAGAAGGGCGACAGCCAGATTGCGTCGACGCCCAGCGAGGCCACGTGGTCCAGCCGCGCCGTGATCCCCTTCAGGTCGCCCACGCCGTCGCCATTGCTGTCGGCGAAGCTGCGCGGATAGATCTGATAGACCGCCGCCCCGAACCGGGGATCATCCTCGGGCCGCATTCGGTCAGGCCTCCTCGGGATCGCCGTCGCGGAACCGCCACTTCATGAACAGCACGCCCGACGCCATGACCAGCGCGCAGCTGTTGGCGAAGGTCACGGGCCAGGCGCCGGTCATGACGCCGTAGATGACCCACAGGATGAAACAGGTCACCGTCAGCGAGTAGGTCTTGAGACTGACCGACGAGGCGTCGCGCTCCTTCCAGATCTTGAAGGCCTGGGGCGCAAAACTGGTGATGGAGCACAAGGCGGCGGCAGTGCCGACCGTGTTGGCGATCAGGTCGCTCATTTGGCGACGCCGGCCTGGGGCGCAGCGTTTGTCGCCAAGTCCTCGATGCGCACGGCGGGCTTGCCCCTGACGGCGCGAGCGGGCTTGCCGGCGTGCACCGCCAACGCCCGTTGCTCGACCTCGTCCAGGATGACGGCCAGCTCCTTGTCGGTCAGGTGTTCGATGCCGATAAAGCGGGCGTCGGCCTTCTTCACCGCATAGACCAGCTCGTCCAGCTTGGCGTGCATGGCCGCCGCGTCGCGGTTTTGGGTGTTCTGGATCAGGAACACCATCAGGAAGGTGACGATGGTGGTGCCGGTGTTGATGACCAGCTGCCAGGTCTCGCTGAAGCTGAACAGCGGTCCCGACGCCGCCCATCCCGCCACCAGCGCCAGGCAGGCGATGAAGGTCCAGGGCCGACCCGTGATCTTGGCGGTGGCGTTGGCGAACCGGTTGAACAGCTTTTCCATTTCGCCCTCAACGACGGCGGATCAGCGCGGTTGCATCACCGGCGGCCGCCGCGCCTGGGTCGCCCGCTCATAGGCGTGGCCCAGCGACAGGATGCGGGCGTCGTCCCATCTGCCGCCGATGAAGCTGAGGCCCACGGGCATGCCCCGGTCGAAGCCCATCGGCACGGTCAGGTGCGGATATCCCGCCACCGCCGCCAGCCGGCTGGACGAGCCCTGCATCTCGTCATCGTCCTTGGGATCGTTGGTCCAAGCCCGCGAGGTGGTGGGCGCGATCAGGGCGACCACGCGGTTGTCCCGCATCATCCTGTCGATGCCTTCGGGGCCAGCGGCGCGCAGCGAACGGGCGCGGGCCTCGACATAGGCCGGATCGGTCAGGCCGCCGGTCGCCTCGGCCCGCTCGAACAGGTCCTGGCCAAACAGGACGGTCTCGCGGGGCTCGGCGGCGTTGAAGGCGATGACGTCGGCCAGGGTCCGCGTGCGAACCTGGGCGGGGTTGGTGGAGGCCAGATAGGCGTTCAGGTCGTGCTTCAGCTCGGTCAGCAGCACGACGATCTCCCAGCCGCCGATCTGGCGCATTTCGGCGGGCGCCTCGGTGATCTCGACGATCTCGGCGCCGGCGCGGCGCAGGGCCTCCAGGTTCTGCTCGAAGACGGCGCGCGTCTCTTCGGAATAGGTCGGCAGCAGGAAGCGCATCACGCCGATGCGCGCGCCGTTCAGGCTGCCCGCATCCAGCGCCGCGCGATAATCGACCTTTCGCGCGTCAGCCTCGGCCGTGGCCGGGTCCAGTGGGTCCGAGCCGGCGATGGCGGTCAGGACGATGGCCGCGTCCTCGACCGTCGTGGTCATGGGCCCGGCCGTGTCCTGGCTGTGGCTGATCGGCACGATGTGGGTGCGCGACACCAGACCCACGGTAGGCTTGAAGCCGACGATGCCGTTCACCGACGCCGGGCACGTGATCGAGCCGTCCGTCTCCGTCCCGATGGCGGCCGGCGCCAGGCCGATGGCCACCGCCACGGCGCTGCCCGAGGACGAGCCGCAGGGGGTGCGCTCCAGATCGTAGGGGTTGCGCGTCTGGCCGCCGACCGCGCTCCAGCCGCTGATGCTCTCGGACGAGCGGATGTTGGCCCACTCCGACAGATTGGTCTTGCCCAGGATGACCGCGCCCGCCTCGCGCAGACGCGCCACGATCGGCGCGTCCCGACCCGGCGCATTGGCCGCCAGCGCCAACGAACCGGCGGTGGTCGGCATGTCGCGCGTCTCGATATTGTCCTTGAGCAGGATGGGCAGACCGCCTGCGCCCTCCGCCGACGACCAGCGCACGCCCGGCTGCCCAGGTGTCCATAGGAGGACGCTGGCGGTCGCCGCATCCCGGGAGGGGGCGGCGCGATAGGCCAAGGCGTCCCTGGGCATGGTCGCGCAGGCGCCCAGCGCCAGGGCCGCCGCGACGACGACCGCGCCTCGCCCTGCCCGCTCGTGCCCCCAGCGACGCACATCCCGTCGATCCAAACCGCGACGCGTCATTGTCAGCCCATCCCCAAAAGTCGTCAGCCTGACGCCTGGCCGTCAGATTATTCCGCCGCGGGCGCCCGCGAGCCGATCGTGCGGTCCAGGAAGTCCAGATACGTCCCCCATTGGTGCAGCTGACGGTCGTTGCCGCGGATGCCGTGGCGCTGGCCGGGATACAGCATGGTCTCGAACGGGATGCTGCGCTCCTGCAGGGCGTTCAGCACGCGCGTCGTGTTCTCGAAGATGACGTTGTCGTCCGCCATGCCGTGCATCAGCAGCAGCCGGCCGGTCAGATTGTCCAGCCGGGTGTTCACGTCCGAGGCCGCATATCCGTCCACATTGCGCTCGGGCGTCGACATGTAGCGCTCGGTGTAGCCGGTGTCGTACAGGCCCCATTCGGTCGGCGGCGCGCCGGCGATGGCCGAGGCCAGGCCCATCTTGGGCTCGGTCAGCGCCATCAGGCTCATGAAGCCGCCGTAGGACCAGCCCATCATGGCGATGCGGTTGGCGTCCACATACGGCAGGCTGCGCAGATAGTTGGCGCCGACGACCTGATCCTCGATCTCGGGCTGGCCCATCTTCAAGTACAGCGCCTGTTTGAAGGCGGCCGAGCGATCGCCCTCGCCCCGGTTGTCCAGGCGGAAGACGATGTAGCCGGCCTCGGTGAGCAGCTGCGTCGAGGCCGGCTGCCAGGCCCGTCGGACGCCGCCGCCCGACGGGCCGCCGTAGACCTGCATCACCACCGGATAGGTCTTCGACGGATCGAAGTCGGGCGGCGTCACCATCTGCCAGACCAGGGTCTCGCCATGGCTTTGCAGCGTGCCGTATTCCGGCGTCCGCTTGCGGCTGGCGTAGGGCCAGAAGGGGTGGCCGGCTTCCAGCCGGTTCTCCTCGATCCAGCGCACGCGCGTCCCGTCCATCGAATACAGCGCCGACTGCGGCGGGGTCTCCAGGTCGGAATAGTTGCCGACATAGGCCGTGCCCGTGCCGTTGACCGAGGCGCTCCACCAGCCGCCCTGCGGCGTCACGGCCGTGGCGTCGCCCGTGCGGCGCAGGCTGGCGCGGAACAACTGCTGCTCGATCGGATATTCCCGCCCGTCGCGCATCGAGGCCGTGAAGAAGACCTCGCCGGTGTCCTGATTGACGCCATTCAACGACTTGACCGCATAGTCGCCGCGCGTGATCGGCCGCAGACGACGACCCTCGCGGTTGTACAGGTACAGGTGCCGCCAGCCGCTCTCTTCCGAAGACCAGATGAAGTTGCCGTCGCGGAGCGCACGGAAGTCGTGGGTGACGTTGACCCAGGCGCGCGAGGTCTGGCTGGCGATAACGCGGCTGCGGCCCGTGGCGGGATCGACGGCCAGCAGGTCCAGGCGCTTCTGGTCGCGGCTCAGACGCTGGACGTAGGCGGTCTGGCCGTCTGCGGCCCAGTTGACGCGGCCCAGATAGATGTCGGTGTTGTCGCCCAGGTCGACCTTCACACGGTCGCCGCTCTGGATGTCGCGGATATAGAGCTCGACCACCGCATTGGGGCGGCCGGCGCGGGGATAGCGCTGCTCGATCACGCTGGCGCCGCCGCCGGTGATGTCCAGCCGCGGGATGACGTCGACCGGGCTCTCGTCGGTGCGCTGGATGGCGATGTAGCGCTCGTTCGGGCTCCACCAATAGCCGGTGTCGCGGTCCAGTTCTTCCTGGGCGATGAACTCGGCGGTGGCCCAGGTGATCAGATCCTTGCCGTCGTCGGTGATCGCCGTCTCCTGGCCCGTGGCCAGGTCGATGACGAACAGGTTCTGATCGCGCACGAAGCTGACGTAGCTGCCCTTGGGGCTGACCTTGGCGTCGATCTCGTCGGCGGCGGTCTCGGTCAGGCGGCGCACCGCCCCGCCCTGGCGATCGGCCAGGAAGATGTCGCCTTCCAGCGGCGCCAGAATGTAGCGACCCTGCTCGTCCCACGAGTACTCGACGACGCCGCGCTGGCTGATGCGCATCCGCTCACGTCGGGCGATCTCAGCTTCCGACAGTTGGCCGGCCTCCGGCACCAGGGCGCGGGCGTCGATCAGCTTGAACGGCTCGCCGCCCGACACAGGCGCGGCCCACAGGTCCAGCACGTCCACATCGTCTTCGCGTGAGCGCAGGAAGGCGACCAGCTCGCCGTCTGGCGACAGGCTGACGCCCCGCGCCACCGGGCCCGCCAGGGACGGATTCGCAAACACCCGCTCGGGCGTCAGGATCGCGGAGGCCGCAGCCGTGGCCGGTGTCGGCTGGGCGGGCTGGCGAGCCGTCTGGGCTTGAACGGCCGTCGCGGCCAGGAACAGGGTGGAGGCGAGAAGAAGTGTGCGCATGGGGCGGGACGCTATCGCCTCATTTTCGCCCCGTCACGCGCAAAACCGACCCCTGTGGTCGCAGCGCACGCAGCGAACCTTTCGCAATCGGCCGCGACCGCATAGTTAGGCGCCATGACCGACGCCTCCCCCGCCCCGGCGCCCGCTGCGGCCAAACCCAATCCGTTCCACTCGCTGAAGGTTCTGTGGGTGCGCCACTGGACCGACCAGCTGTTCAGCTTCGCCGTCGAGCGGCCCGAGGACTTCCGCTTCCGCTCGGGCGAGTTCGTCATGATCGGACTTCCGGGCGAAGACGGCGCAAAGCCCGTGCTGCGCGCCTACTCCATCGCCAGTCCCGGCTGGGCCGAGGAGCTGGAGTTCTTCTCCATCAAGGTGCCCGACGGTCCCCTCACCTCGCGCCTGCAGACGATCCAGCCCGGCGACGCGGTGCTGATGGGCAAGAAGCCGACCGGCACCCTGGTGCTGGACGCCCTGACCGGCGGCGAGCGGCTGTGGCTGATCGGCACGGGCACGGGCCTTGCGCCCTGGCTGTCGGTCGCGCGCGATCCAGACACCTATCAGCGGTTCGGACAGGTGATCGTGTGCCACACGGTGCGCAACGTCGCCGACCTGGCCTATCGCGACTTCTTCAGCCGCGAGATCCACGACGATCCGCTGATCGGCGACGAGGCCAAGGCCCAGCTGACCTACTATCCCACCGTCACGCGCGAGAAGTTCGAAACGCCGGGACGGATCACCGACCGCATCAAGTCCGGCGACCTTTTCGCCGATCTGGGCCTGCCCATCGGCTTTTCGCCCAACTCGGACCGCGTGATGCTGTGCGGCTCCATGGCCATGATCAAGGAGACGGGCGAACTGCTCGAAACCTATGGCATGAAGGAAGGCTCGAACGCCGAGCCGGGCGACTATGTGCTGGAGCGCGCCTTTGTCGGATGAGCTGAAGATCGACCCGCGCACCGCGCCCGAGGCCTGCCGGAGCATGGCGGATGTCCGCCACGGCGTGGACGCACTGGACCGCGCCCTGGTGATCCTGCTGGCCGAGCGTCAGCGCTACATGGACGCCGCGGCGCGCATCAAACCCAGCCGCGACGTGGTGCACGACCAGGCTCGCATCGACGATGTGGTGGCTAAGGTCCTGGCCTCGGCCGGGCCCGCCGGCCTGTCGCCCGACATCGCCGAGCCGGTCTGGCGCACCCTGATCGACCGCTGCATCGCCCACGAACTGGCGACTTGGGACCGCACCCGGGTCTGAGCACGCCGCCCCGCCCAATCTTTGCGCTCAGTTGGCGTCTGAAACGAACTCGGCCCCCGGATTTCTCCGGGGGCCGTTGTCGTTCTGGTCTGACCTGGGGTGTTTAGGCCAGGATCTTGGAGACCACGCCGGCGCCGACGGTGCGGCCGCCTTCGCGGATGGCGAAGCGCAGCTTCTCTTCCATGGCGATCGGGGTGATCAGCTCGACGGTCAGCTCGGCGTTGTCGCCGGGCATGATCATCTCGACACCTTCCTTGAGGTGCACGATGCCGGTCACGTCCGTGGTGCGGAAGTAGAACTGCGGACGGTAATTGGTGAAGAACGGGGTGTGACGGCCGCCCTCTTCCTTGGTCAGGATGTAGGCCTCGGCCAGGAACTTGGTGTGCGGGGTGATCGAACCCGGCTTGCACAGCACCTGGCCGCGCTCGACGTCCTCGCGCTTGGTGCCGCGCAGCAGCACGCCGACGTTGTCGCCCGCCTGACCCTGGTCCAGCAGCTTGCGGAACATCTCGACGCCCGTGCAGGTCGTCTTCTGAACCGGACGGATGCCGACGATCTCGACTTCCTCGCCGACCTTGACGATGCCGCGCTCGACACGGCCGGTCACCACGGTGCCGCGGCCCGAGATCGAGAAGACGTCTTCCACCGGCATCAGGAACGGCAGGTCCACCGGACGCTCCGGCTGCGGGATGTAGGCGTCAACCGTCTGCATCAGCTCCAGGATGCGCTGCTCGCCGATCTCCGGGTTCACGCCGTCGGTCGCGGCCTTGGCCGAGCCCTTGGTGATCGGAATGTCGTCGCCCGGGAACTGGTACGACGAAAGCAGCTCGCGCACTTCCATCTCGACCAGCTCGAGCAGTTCCTCGTCGTCGACCAGGTCCACCTTGTTCATGAACACGACCAGGGCCGGCACGCCGACCTGACGGGCCAGCAGAATGTGCTCGCGGGTCTGCGGCATCGGGCCGTCGGCGGCCGAAACCACCAGGATCGCGCCGTCCATCTGCGCCGCGCCGGTGATCATGTTCTTCACATAGTCGGCGTGGCCGGGGCAGTCGACGTGGGCGTAGTGGCGGTTCTCGGTCTCGTACTCGACGTGCGCCGTGTTGATCGTGATGCCGCGCGCCTTCTCTTCCGGCGCCGCGTCGATGTCGGCGTAGTTCTTGGCCACCGCGCCGCCCGTCTTGGCCAGCGTCATCGTGATCGCCGCCGTCAGCGTCGTCTTGCCATGGTCAACGTGACCAATCGTGCCGATGTTGCAGTGCGGCTTGTTACGTTCGAACTTTTCCTTGGCCATCTTCTAGCTCCTAAGTCCCCGAACCGGGGGCTCCTGTGGTTGGGGGATGAGGCCGGGCGGTTTGCGCGCAAACCGCCCGGGTTTCAAGTGGGCCGGTCGAAACCGGGGGTTAGGCGTACTTCTTGATCACTTCGTCGGCGACGTGCTGCGGCACCGGCTCATAGTGGTCGTACTGCATGGTGAACTGGGCGCGGCCCTGCGACATGCCGCGCAGCGTGTTCACATAGCCGAACATGTTGGCCAGCGGCACGAAGGCGTTCACGACGGTGGCGTTGCCGCGCATGTCCTGACCCTGGATCATGCCGCGACGGCCGTTCAGGTCGCCGATGACCGAACCCAGATACTCTTCCGGGGTCACGACCTCGACGGCCATGATGGGTTCGAGCAGCTTGGGCCCGCCCTTCTCACGCAGTTCCTTGAAGGCGGCGCGCGAAGCGATTTCGAACGCCAGAACCGAGGAGTCGACGTCGTGGAAGGCGCCGTCCACCAGGGTGGCCTTGACGTCGATGACCGGGAAGCCGGCCAGCAGGCCGTTGTCCTTGGCCGACTTCAGGCCCTTCTCGACGCCCGGGATGTATTCCTTGGGCACCGCGCCGCCGACGATGGCGGATTCGAAGACGAAGTCCGTGCCGGGCTCGCCCGGCTCGAACACCAGCTTGACGCGGGCGAACTGGCCCGTACCGCCGGTCTGCTTCTTGTGGGTGTAGTCGATCTCGGCGCGGCGGCTGATCGATTCACGATAGGCGACCTGCGGCGCGCCGATCGTGGCTTCGACCTTGTAGGTGCGCTTCAGGATGTCGATCTTGATGTCCAGGTGCAGCTCGCCCATGCCCTTCAGGATCGTCTGGCCCGACTCGTGGTCGGTGGAGACTGTAAAGGACGGGTCTTCCGAAGCCAGCTTGGCCAGGGCGACGCCCAGCTTCTCCTGGTCGGCCTTGGTCTTGGGCTCCACCGCGATCTCGATGACCGGGGCCGGGAACTCCATGCGCTCCAGGATGACCGGCGACTTGACCGGGTCGCACAGGGTGTCGCCGGTGCGGGTGTCCTTCAGGCCGGCCAGGGCGACGATGTCGCCGGCGTAGGCTTCCTTGATGTCCTCGCGGTTGTTCGAGTGCATCAGCAGCATGCGGCCGACGCGCTCCTTCTTGTCGCGCGTCGAGTTCAGCAGCGACATGCCGGTTTCCATCTTGCCCGAATACAGGCGGCAGAAGGTCAGCGAGCCGACAAAGGGGTCGTCCATGATCTTGAACGCCAGCACCGACAGGGGTTCGTCGTCCGAAGCGTGGCGCACGACTTCTTCTTCGGTCTTGTAGTCGATGCCCGGGGTCGGCGGGATGTCGACCGGCGACGGCAGGTAGTCGACGACGGCGTCCAACAGCGTCTGCACGCCTTTGTTCTTGAAAGCCGAGCCGCAGAGGATCGGATAGAAGGCGCCCGTCAGAACGGCCTTCCGGATGCACTTCTTGATGGTCTCTTCCGAAGGCTCGTTGCCCTCGAGATAGGCTTCCATCGCCTCGTCATCCAGCTCGACGGCGTTGTCGATCAGGTACTGGCGAGCCTCGTTGGCCTTGTCGACCAGGTCGGCAGGGATTTCTTCGTCGCGGAAGTTGGCGCCCAAGGCGTCGTTGTCCCAGACCACGGCCTTCATTCGGACCAGATCGACCAGGCCCGACAGGTTGGATTCAGAACCAATCGGGAACTGGATCGGCACGGCCTTGGCGCCCAGACGGTCGCGGATCGATTCGACCGACTTGTCGAAATCGGCGCCGATCTTGTCCATCTTGTTGACGAAGACGATGCGCGGCACGCGGTACTTGTCGGCCTGACGCCAGACGGTCTCGGTCTGCGGCTCGACGCCGGCGTTGCCGTCCAGCACGGTCACGGCGCCGTCCAGCACGCGCAAGCTGCGCTCGACTTCAATGGTGAAGTCCACGTGGCCGGGGGTGTCGATGATGTTGAGGCGCTTCTCTTTCCAGAAGGCGGTCGTCGCGGCCGACGTGATGGTGATGCCGCGCTCTTGTTCCTGGTCCATCCAGTCCATGGTGGCGGCGCCGTCGTGGACTTCGCCGATCTTGTGGGACTTGCCGGTGTAATACAGGATCCGCTCGGTCGTGGTGGTCTTGCCCGCGTCGATGTGGGCCATGATCCCGAAGTTGCGGTAGTCTTCGATCTTGTGCGTACGGGGCATAGGAGCGTGCCTTGGGTCGGTCGCGGACGCGACGGGCGCCCAGCAGGAATGTTCGGATAAGACGGCGCGGGCGATTTAGCTCAAACCGCCCGCGCCGGATAGTCTTAGATAGTCACGGCAGTTGGCCGTTTTAAGACGCTTACCAGCGGTAGTGGCTGAAGGCGCGGTTGGCTTCGGCCATCTTGTGGGTGTCTTCGCGCTTCTTGACCGCGGTGCCGCGGTTGTTCGAGGCGTCCAGCAGTTCGGCGGCCAGCTTTTCCGTCATTGTGTTCTCGCCGCGCTTGCGGGCGGCGTTGACCAGCCAGCGGATGGCCAGGGCACGACGGCGGTCCGGACGGACTTCGACCGGCACCTGATAGGTGGCGCCGCCGACGCGACGCGACCGGACTTCGACGGACGGGGCGACGTTGTCCAGGGCGGCGTGGAAGGTCGCGACCGGCTCCTGGTCCTTCTTCTTGTCAGCCAGGATGTCAAAGGCGCCGTAGACGATGTTTTCGGCGACGGCCTTCTTACCTTCGTACATCACGTAGTTCATGAACTTGGTGACGATCAGATCACCGAACTTGGGATCCGGCAGAACTTCACGCTTCTGGGCGCGGTGACGACGCGACATGGGGTATTCCTTGCAGTGCCCGACCTGCGCCGGGAAAATCTCGAGAACGCTCCCGGGCGCGACGGCCCGGGTGCAAATGGCTTACTTCGGACGCTTGGCGCCGTAGTGCGAACGACGCTGCTTGCGGTCCTTGACGCCTTGCGTGTCGAGCACGCCGCGCAGGATGTGGTAGCGCACGCCGGGCAAGTCCTTCACGCGGCCGCCGCGGATCAGGACCACCGAGTGCTCCTGCAGATTGTGGCCTTCGCCGGGGATGTAGCACACGGCTTCGTAGCCGTTCTTGGCCAGGCGGACCTTGGCGACCTTACGCAGAGCCGAGTTCGGCTTCTTGGGGGTCGTGGTGTAAACGCGGGTGCAGACGCCGCGACGCTGGGGCGAACCCTCCAGAGCCGGCACCTTGTTGCGGGTGGGCTTGGGCTTGCGCGGCTTGCGGATCAGCTGGTTGATCGTAGGCATTCGAACTCGTCTTTTCTCATGTGGAGGCGTGTGCCTTTCGGCCGGAGCGCCTCGTGCCTTCTTCTGAACGACCCTTGGGCCGCCCGGGTGGTTTCCGAGCCGATGTCGCGACAAACGCAAAAGCCGGAACGCGCGCTTTGGACGTTCCGGCGGGCACAGCCCGTTCGCTAGGTTGTCACGATCTCGAAGAGCGTCCTGGAACGCCCGCCTCGAAAGTGCGCGCCGTTTACGCCCGCAGAGCTCGCGGGTCAAGCGATGTCGGACAGGCGCCCGGTTCAGAGGGTCGAGTCGAGCACGCCCTTCATCCAGCGCGGATGCTCCAGCACACGGCCGCAGCCAATGGCGACGCACGACAGCGGATCGTCCGCCACCTGGACCGGCAGGCCGGTGTGATCGCGGATTTCGACGTCCAGACTGCGCAGCAGGGCCCCGCCTCCCGTCAGCATGATGCCCTTGTCGGCGATGTCGGCGGCCAGTTCCGGCGGAGTCTGCTCCAGGGCGACCTTCACGGCCTCCACGATCTGGGTGACCGGCTCGGCCAGGGCCTCGGCGGCCTGACGTTCCGAGATGCGCACCTCGCGCGGCACGCCCTGCATCAGGTCGCGGCCCTTGACCTCGATGAACAGGCCTTCGCCGTCCGCCGGGATGCGGGCGGTGCCGATGTCCTTCTTGATGCGCTCGGCGGTGGTTTCGCCGATCAAGAGGTTATGGTTGCGGCGCATGTAGCTGATGATGGAGTCATCCATCTTGTCGCCGCCGACGCGCACGCTGCGCGAATAGACGATGCCCGACAGCGACAGCACGGCCACCTCGGTGGTGCCGCCGCCGATGTCGACGACCATGGAGCCCTGCGGCTCGTGGATGGGCAGACCGGCGCCGATGGCGGCGGCCATGGGCTCGTCGATCAGGCCGACGCGGCGGGCACCGGCGTTCAGGCAGCTGTCATTGATGGCGCGGCGCTCGACCGCGGTGGCGCCCGACGGCACGCACACGATCACCTTGGGGTTCACGAAGCCCTTGCGGTTGTGAACCTTGCGGATGAAGTGCTTGATCATTTCCTCGGCGACTTCGAAGTCGGCGATGACGCCGTCGCGCATGGGGCGGATCGCCTCCATGTGGCCGGGGGTGCGGCCCAGCATCTGCTTGGCCTCGATGCCGACGGCGTGGACGACCTTGCGGCCGCCGACGTTACGCAGAGCCACCACCGACGGCTCGTTCAGCACGATGCCTTTGCCCTTCTGATAAATCAGGCAATTGGCCGTGCCGAGGTCGATGGCGATGTCGTTCGAGATCATGCCGAAGAGATGCATGGGCTTGGGATACCGTTCGATTTGGGCCGGTCAGGGCGACTGTCACTTCGGCCCGCTGCGGCGACGCCCCGGCCCGTGCGCATCCCCTCGCCCGAGCCGTTCCTGATCGTGTCGCCTAGCCGACCGTCGGCCCGTTTGCCTTCATGCCGGGGCGATTACAACCCCTTTGACGGCCTTAATGACGCAGGGCGCCTCAGACAGGCTGAAGCCCCTCCATCTCCAGCGCCCGAATGGCCGCCGGACGCGCCTGGACCGCATCGAGATGGGCGTTCAGCTGGGGGTAGCGACCCTTGTCTAGCAGATCGGCCTGGCGGGCCCAGCGCGTGAAGACCGACAGATAGCCGTCGGCCACCGTATAGGCCTCGCCGGTCACCCACGGTCCCTTCAGCAGATGCTGCTCGGCCAAGTCGTATTTCTCGAGCGCGAGCTTCAGGGCCGCTTCCCGCGCGGCGCCCTCGAGCGGCGGACGGCTGAACAGCACCTTGCCGATAGCAGGATGCAGGCTGGAGCCCAGCCAGGCGTTGACCGACTGCATTTTACCAAAGGCGAAACTGTCGTCAGTCGGGGCCAGCTTGGCGTCCGGATGGGTCTGGGCGACATAGCCGACGATGGCGACGTTCTCGGTCAGCACGCCCCGGCTCGTGACCAGCGCCGGTGTCACGCCCGCCGGGTTGATCGCCAGATACTCGGGCGTCTTTTGCTCGCCCTTCTTCAGATCGATCTTGACCAGCTCATAGTCCGCGCCCGCCTCTTCCAGGGCGAAGTGCGAGGCCATGGCGCAGGCGCCGGGGGAATAATACAGCTTCAACATGAGGATCGCTCCGATTGGCGGGACTGTGAAATGCTTTAAAAAGCTTCGGGCTCCCGGGCAGCCTCGCGTCGTCGGACCAGTTCGCGCACGACCAGCATCAGCGCCAGCCAGACCACCGCCACCCCGGCTAGGATCAACGAAGTCCACACGCCGTCGCCCGACACCGCCGCCATGAAGGACCCGCCGAAGAAGGCCACCAGCGCGGTCTTGGGCAGAACCCCGAGGGCGCACCCGGCCAGATAGGGCCAGAACCGTGCGCGCGCGGCGCCGAACGCCATGTTCACGACAATGAAGGGCGCGGACGGCACGTTCCGAATGATGAAGCTGGCCGAGAAGGCGTTGTCGCCCACGAACCGCTTCAGCCGCGCCGTCGTGCGCCCGCCGAACCGTTCCAGCGTCCGGGCCGTCGGCCCCCGCCCCAGCCAATAGGTCACCCCGGCCGAGCAGACGGTCGCGATCCAACTGAACAGAAAGCCGTACCAGGGGCCGAAGGCCACCACGCAGGCCGCGATCAGGATGAACTGCGGCACACCCAGGAAGGCCGACAGGGTGAACACCGCAACCGCCGCCGCCAGCCCCCACGGCCCCGCCCGAAAACCGCCCAGCCAGGCCTCCAGCTGATCCTCGGCCTCCAAGGCGAAATGGCTCTTGCCGAAGGCGAACACGGCCAGCACCGCGCCCAGCAGCACCAGGCTCGCCAGCAGCGTCCGCCACCGCCTGCCTTCCATGTTGAGGATGAAATCAAGCACGCCGCGCATGGATTTCCCCTACACGCGAGGCGGATCGGAAGGAACCGCCTGGCAGCCCGTCGCGGGCGCCGGGTTTGCACGCGCCGCCCGCCGCCTTAAGAAAGCCTCGCCGTTCTCCCCCAACGCGCACCAGCCGAAGGCCAAGCCATGTCCGATCTGCAGTCGTCCGCCCTCGCCCGCGTCAAGCCGTCGGCCACGCTGGCCGTCACCGCACGGGCGCGCGAGCTGAAGCGCGAGGGCCGCGACGTGATCGGCCTGGGCGCGGGCGAGCCGGACTTCGACACGCCGGAGAACATCAAGGCCGCCGCCATCGACGCGATCCAGCGCGGCGAAACGAAATACACCGACGTCGACGGCCTGCCCGAGCTGAAGGCGGCCATCGCCGCCAAGTTCAAGCGCGAGAACGGCCTGGACTATTCGACCGCCCAGATTCACGTCGCGCCGGGCGGCAAGGCGGTGCTGTACAACGCCCTGGTCGCCACCCTGTCGCCGGGCGACGAGGTGATCGTGCCCGCCCCCTACTGGGTCAGCTATCCCGACATGGTGCTGCTGGCCGGCGGCGAGCCCAAGGTCGTGATCGGCCACGAGGAGGACGGCTTCAAGCTGAAGCCCGCCGCGCTGGACGCCGCGATCACCCCGCGCACACGCTGGCTGATCCTGAACTCGCCCTCCAATCCGACCGGCGCGGCCTATACGCGGGCCGAGCTGGAAGCCCTGGCCGAGGTGCTGCGGCGTCACCCCAATGTCTGGGTGATGACCGACGACATGTATGAGCACCTGATCTACGGCGACTTCGAATACACCACTCTGGCGCAGGTGGCGCCGGACCTGATCGACCGTGTGCTGACGGTCAACGGGGTGTCCAAGGCCTACGCCATGACCGGCTGGCGCATCGGCTATGCGGGCGGGCCCAAGCCTCTGATCGACCTGATGCGCAAGGTGGCGGGCCAGACCACCTCCAACCCCTCGTCCATCAGCCAGTGGGCGGCGGTCGAGGCGCTGAACGGACCTCAGGATTTCATCGCCGAGCGCGGCGAGGCGTTCGAGCGCCGGCGTGACCTGGTGGTGTCGATGCTGAACCAGGCCGAAGGCATCCGCTGCCCCACGCCCGAAGGCGCCTTCTATGTCTATCCCTCGATCGAGGGCCTGATCGGCAAGACGACCAAAGGCGGCGTGGTCATCGACAGCGACGAGACCTTCGCGACCGAGCTGCTGAACGAGGCCGGCGTGGCCGTGGTGCACGGCGCCGCCTTTGGCCTCAGCCCCTATTTCCGCGTCAGCTATGCGACCGGAGAGGACACGCTGCGTCAGGCCTGCGAGCGCATTCAGGGATTCTGCGCCGGCCTGACCTGACCCCTTGCCGGGCGCCGCCGGGCGCCCATGTCGTGATCTTCACCACAGGAGATGACCATGGACGTTCTGTACAAGGCTCATGCGACGGCGTCCGGCGGAGGACGCGAGGACGGGCGCTCGGCCACGGACGACGGCAAGATCGACGTCAGGCTGTCCACGCCGACCGAAATGGGCGGCAAGGGCGGCGACGGGACCAATCCCGAGCAGCTGTTCGCGACCGGCTACGCCGCCTGCTACCTGGGCGCGCTGCGGCTTGTGTCCGGCAAGGCGGGCAAGCCCGTCGGCCCCGACACGCGGGTGCATTCGACCGTCGGCTTCGGGAAGAACACCCGGGGCGAAGGCTTCAACCTGGATATCGAGCTGAAGGTGACCGACCACGGTCTGGACCAGGCCGACATCGACGACCTGATCCAGAAGGCGCACGAAGTCTGCCCCTATTCCAACGCGACGCGCGGCAACGTCGACGTGCGATTGAGCGCGGAATGAGGCGAAGCATCACGGAAGCGTGAACCATTTCGCAAGCGCTGCGTTATCGACGCTCCACACCCCAAGGAAGGGATACGAACCATGATGAAATACGCTCTGATCGCCGTCGGCGCTCTCACCCTGGCCGCCTGCGGCAACAACACGCCGGCCGAGAACGAAGCCGACCGTCAAGCGGCCGCCATCGAAGATCAGGCCAACCTGGAAGCCAACCAGCTGGAACGCCAGGCCGACCGCGCCGACGAGCGCGCCGACATGGCCAACACGGAATCCGCCACTGTCGCCAACGAGCAGCGCGCCGACAACCTGAATGAACAGGCCGACCAGGTCCGTGAACGCGCCGACGCCCGCGCCGACGACGTGCGCGACGCCGCCCGCCCGGCCAACTAAGCCTGATCTGAACCGTCGTCCTTCAGACGGTTCATGAAGACGCCCTTTCGCCAGCCGGCGGAGGGGCGTTTTCGCGTCTGGCGCCGACTTGAGCGCGGCCCCTCCGACCTCTAGATGAAGCCATGGCCTCCCCCCTCGAATCCACGCCCGACCCGCTGCTGACGCTTGAGCCGCACCGCAAGGTGACGGTCCGCGAAGCCTTTGGCGTCGACAGCGACATGCTGGTGCCCTGCTTCGCCGAGCGCGACAGCCATGTGCCCGAGATCGACGAGGCCTATCAGTTTGATCCCCAGACGACCCTTTCGATCTGCGCCGGCTTCGCCTTCGACCGCCGCGTCATGGTCCAGGGCTATCACGGCACCGGCAAGTCGACGCACATCGAGCAGGTGGCGGCGCGGCTGAACTGGCCGCTGGTGCGCATCAATCTGGACAGCCACGTCAGCCGCATCGATCTGATCGGCAAGGACGCCATCGTCCTGAAGGACGGCAAGCAGATCACCGAGTTCCGCGAGGGCATGCTGCCCTGGTCGCTTCAGCGCCCCATCGCGCTGGTGTTCGACGAGTACGACGCCGGCCGTCCCGACGTGATGTTCGTGATCCAGCGCGTGCTGGAGGCGCAAGGACGCCTGACCCTGCTGGATCAGAACCGGGTCATCCGGCCCAACCGCTGGTTCCGCCTGTTCGCCACCTCCAACACCGTGGGCCTGGGCGACACCACCGGCCTGTATCACGGCGCCCAGCAGATCAATCAGGCGCAGCTGGACCGCTGGTCGATCGTCACCACCCTGAACTACCTCGACCACGACGTCGAAGCCGAGATCGTGGCCGCCAAGGTCCCCGACTGGCGCCACGCCGAGGGCCGCCGCAAGATCGCGGCCATGGTCCGTGTCGCCGACATGACCCGCAACGCCTTCATGAACGGCGACATCTCCACCGTCATGAGCCCGCGCACCGTCATCACCTGGGCCGAGAACGCCCAGATTTTCGACGGCGACCTGGCCCTCAGCTTCCGCCTCACCTTCCTGAACAAGTGCGACGAGCTGGAACGGCCCACCATCGCCGAATTCTATCAGCGCGCGTTCGGCGAAGACCTGCCCGAGGCGGCCACGCGGGTGAAGGTCGGCTGAGGCTGCGGCCAAACCGCCCGACCGGTCCCGGAAACGGAACTCCCGACCTCGTTCTGCGCTCTAACGGCAAGCCTCCCCGGCGCAGTTCCAACGGAAGGGATTTTCCATGACTGACCAACGTATCGAAGGCACGGCCGACAAGGTCGGCGGCAAGCTTCAGAACGGCCTTGGCCGCCTGACGGGCGACACCAAGCTTCAGGCCGACGGCAAGATCAACGAGATCAAGGGCCACGCCAAGGACGCCTACGGCCGCGTCATCGACGGCCTGGACGGCCTGGTCGACAAGGCTCCGGCCAGCGTGCAGGGCAAGGCCCGCTCGGGCCTGGATTTCGCCCGCCGCAAGCCGCTGCTGACCACCGGCATCGTGGCCGGTCTGGCCGTGCTGCTGGGCGGCCTGGGTCGTCGTCGCTAGGCCTTAGCCACGGCTGACAAGACAAAGGCCCCGGAGGAAACTCCAGGGCCTTTTCCTATGCTCGAAGGTCGGCGGCGGGATCAGTCCGCCGCCTCCTCCTCTTCCACGGCCTTGGCGGCCGGGCCCTTGGCGGGGGTGATGTCGAAGGCGATCTTGCCGTCCTTCAACTCCACCTTCACGTGGCCGCCGCGGGTCAGTCGTCCGAACAGGATGTCGTCGGCCAGCGGCTTCTTGATCGAGTCCTGGATGACGCGAGCCAGGGGGCGCGCGCCGTACAGTTCGTCGAAGCCATTCTTGGCCAGCCAGTCGGCCGCCTCGTCGGTCAGCTCGATGGTGATGTTGCGATCCGCCAGCTGGGCTTCCAGCTGCAGGATGAACTTGGTCACCACCGACTTGATCGTGTCGGCGCCCAGCGGCTTGAACGCCACGATGGCGTCCAGGCGGTTGCGGAACTCCGGCGCGAACAGACGCTGGATGGCCTTCTCGTCCTCGCCCTCGACCTTGCCCCGGCCGAAGCCGATGGAGGCGCGGGCGTTGTCGGCGGCCCCGGCGTTGGTGGTCATGATCAGGATGACGTTCCTGAAGTCCACCTTCTTGCCCACCGCGTCGGTCAACATGCCGTTGTCCATGACCTGGAGCAGGATGTTGTAGACATCGGGGTGCGCCTTCTCGATCTCGTCCAGCAGCACCACCGAGTGCGGATGCTGATCGACGGCATCGGTCAGCAGGCCGCCCTGGTCGTGACCGACATAGCCCGGAGGCGCGCCGATCAGACGGCTGACGGTGTGGCGCTCCATGTATTCCGACATGTCGAACCGCTGCATCTCGATGCCGAGCGTCGAGGCCAGCTGGCGCGCCACCTCTGTCTTGCCCACGCCGGTCGGGCCCGAGAACAGGAAGGCCCCGATCGGCTTCTGAGGATCGCGCAGGCCCGCGCGGGCCAGCTTCATGGCCGACGAGACCTGTTCGATGGCCTGCTCCTGGCCGAAGACGACGCGGTTCAAGTTGGTCTGTAGATCCTTCAGGCTCTCGGTGTCGGACTTGGACACCGATTTGGCCGGGATGCGCGCCATCTTGGCGATGACGGCCTCGACCTCCTTCTGACCGATGACCTTCTTGCGCTTGGATTCGGGCAGCAGCATCTGGCTGGCGCCCGCCTCGTCGATCACGTCGATCGCCTTGTCCGGCAGCCTGCGGTCCGTCATGTAGCGGGCCGACAGTTCGACCGCCGTGCGGATGGCGCTGTCGGTGTAGCGCAGCTTGTGATGGCCCTCGTAGGTGGTTTTCAGGCCCTTGAGGATCTTCACCGAGTCCTCGAGCGTCGGCTCGTTGACATCGATCTTCTGGAAGCGCCGCACCAGGGCGCGGTCCTTCTCGAAGTGCTGGCGATACTCCTTGTAGGTGGTAGAGCCCATGCAACGCAGGGTGCCCGACGCCAGGGCAGGCTTCAGCAGGTTGGACGCGTCCATGGCCCCGCCCGAAGTCGCGCCCGCACCGATCACCGTATGGATCTCGTCGATGAACAGGACCGCGTTCTCGTGGTTCTCCAACTCCTTGACGACCTGCTTCAGCCGCTCCTCGAAGTCGCCGCGATAGCGGGTGCCGGCCAGAAGCGCGCCCATGTCGAGCGAGAAAATGGTCGCGCCCTTCAGCACGTCCGGCACCTCGTCATTGACGATCTTGCGCGCCAGGCCCTCGGCGATGGCGGTCTTGCCGACGCCGGGGTCGCCCACCAGCAGCGGGTTGTTCTTGGTGCGGCGGCACAGGATCTGGATCGAGCGCTCGACCTCGGCCTGCCGGCCGATCAGCGGATCGATGCGGCCGTTGCGGGCCTTTTCGTTCAGATCGACGCAATAGGCCTCGAGCGCCTCGCCGCCCTGTTTGACGACCGCGCCGTCCTCGGCCTCCTCGGGGCTGGCCCCGCGCGCCGGGCGCGTGTCGCCGGCGCCCGCCTTCTTGGCGATGCCGTGGGCGATGAAGTTCACCGCGTCGTAGCGTGTCATGTCCTGCTCTTGCAGGAAGTAGGCGGCGTGGCTCTCGCGCTCTGAGAATATGGCGACCAGGACGTTGGCGCCCGACACCTCTTCCCGGCCCGAGGACTGGACGTGGATGACCGCGCGCTGGATCACGCGCTGGAAGCCGGCGGTCGGCTTGGCGTCGTCGCCGTCGGCCGTGGCCAGGGCCGCCAGGTCGTTATCGACATACAGGGTCAGCGCGGCCTTCAGCGCCGACAGGTCGACGTTGCAGGCCGTCATGACGCCGGACGCATCCGGGTCGTCGATCAGGGCCAGCAGCAGGTGCTCGAGCGTGGCATACTCATGCCGGCGCTCGTTGGCGTAGTGGACCGCGCGGTGCAGGGTCTCTTCGAGAGGACGCGAAAATGAGGGCATGGGGAGGTTCCTCTCAGTCCTTTTCCATCGTGCATTGCAGGGGGTGCTGGTGACGTCGGGCGGTTTCCACCACCTGGGCGACCTTGGTTTCGGCCACTTCGTAGGTGAACACCCCGCACACGCCGACGCCGTGCTGATGCACGTGCAGCATGATGCGGGTCGCGTCCTCGCGGCTCTTCTGGAAGAACCGCTCCAGCACGTAGATGACGAATTCCATCGGCGTGTAGTCGTCGTTCAGGATCAGCACCCGATAGAGCGAGGGCCGCTGAAGCTTCGGCTTGGTTTCGGTGACGACTGCGGCGCCTGAGCCGCCATCCTGTTCACCGGGCCGTCTGATAGGCATTCGTCTTCCGTATCCTTGGGGGAGTCGGACCCTGAGATAGGGAATGATGGCCTGATTTACAGAGGCGTCCAGTCACAGCTTGCGTGAAACCGCAGAACCGGAAGCCGTCTGGCGCTTTTCGTCGCCGATGCGTCTGTCTCTTCTGATCCTCTTGATGGCTTCGCTGATGACGGCGGGATGTGTGCTGACGCCGGGACAGGTCGATCGCGTTCGCTTCGCCAGGGACGCCGAACTCGTGCTGGCGCGAACGCAGGCGGGCATTGTCCGTGGGGTCGAGGGCGACGGAGTGCGCGCCTTTCTGGGCGTGCCGTACGCTGCACCCCCTGTCGGAGAGAACCGGTGGCGCGCCCCTGGTCCAGTCGAGCCCTGGAGCGGTGCCCGCGACGCCACGCGACTGGGCCGCGGCTGCATCCAGGCGCTCAGTCCCAAGGCCGTGCTGGGCGGCGGCGGCGGGGTGGTCGCGGGGTCTGAAGACTGCCTCTACGCCAACATCTATGCGCCGGCCGGCGAGCCCGAGCGTGCGCGGCCCGTGATGGTGTTCCTGCACGGCGGAGCCTTCACTCTGGGATCGGGCGGCCAATATGACGCCAGCCGCCTGGCGCAGGATCAGGACCGGGTCGTGGTCACCTTCAACTATCGCCTCGGCGCCCTAGGCTGGCTGGCGCTGGATGATCTCGCCGCGCCGGGCGACGCCGGAGGCGATTTCGGGCTGATGGACATGATCGCCCTGCTGCGCTGGGTGCAGAACGACATCGCGGCCTTCGGCGGCGATCCCGGCCAGGTCACGGCCTTTGGCGAAAGCGCGGGGGGCTGGGGCTTGTGCCACTTGCTCGCCTCGCCCGAGGCCAGGGGCCTGTTCCAGTCGGCCATCATCCAGAGCGCGGGCTGTTTCGAACGCTCGACCCAGGCAGCCGTCGATCAGGCGGCGGCTGACGGCAGACGTTTCGCCGAGGCTCTGGGGTGCCCGGACGCCGACTGCCTGCGCGCCCTGCCCGCCTGGCGCATCGCCCGCGTCGCCTCGCCTCGCCGCGGCATCAACGGCCCAGGCTCCTGGGGGCCCGTTTACGGCGGGCCGCGCACGCCGATGAACATCGAGGCCGCCTATGCGGCGGGTCAGATCGCCCACGTCCCCGTGATCGTCGGGTCCAACACCGACGAAGCGCGTCTGTTCACCGTCGCGGTCCGCAGCCGGGAGCGGTTCGAACGCGAGATGCGCTGGTCCTATGGCGACGATGCGGAGGCGGTGCTGGACCGCTATCCCGTGGTCGACGGCGACTACCGAGCCTCCCTGGCGGCCAGCCTGACCGACGCCCTGTTCGCCTGTCCGGCTCACCGGATGCGCCTCGCCCTGTCGCCGCACGTCCCCGTGCGCGGCTATGAGTTCGGCGATGCGGACGCGCCCGTGCGCATCCCGCGCTGGGCGACCGGCGACATGGGCGCCTTCCACGCCAGCGAACTGGCTGCGGTGTTCGGCGCAAGCTGGGCGCTGCAAGACGCTGACGGCTTCAGCCCAGAGCAGGCGGCGCTGTCAGACCGCATGCGTCACGCCTGGGCCGGCGACCTGGCCGACTGGCCTGTGACACAGGATGGAGACGCGCCTGTTCGGATTTTTTCGCCAGAAGGCGATCGCCTGGACGACAGCTTCGCGCGCCGCCACAACTGCGCCTTCTGGGCCGATGTGGTGCTGGGCGGCGAGACGCCTCGGCTGCAGGCCGACTGAGCTCCGCCTCGCGCCTTGCCGCGGCGGCGCTTTTCCCCTATAGGCCCCCGCTTTCCAGGGCTTCGGTCCCGGCGCGGATTTCAAAGGGTTCGGACAATCGGTTCGGCCGCCGCATCGGGAGCCATCGTGGATCCGGCTGCCCGGCCGCTCCATGCCGACGCCCACCAAGGGAGACGACCCGCATGGCTCTTTACGAGCACACGGTCATGACGCGCCAGGATATCTCGGCGCAACAGGCCGAAGCGCTGAACGACACCATCAAGGCTCTGATCGAAGAAGGCGGCGGCACCGTCGCCAAGATCGAGTACTGGGGTCTGCGCAACCTCACCTACCGCGTGAAGAAGAACCGCAAGGCTCACTATTCGCTGCTCGCCATCGACGCCCCGGCCGCCGCCGTGGCCGAGGTCGAGCGTCAGCTGTCGATCAACGAAGACGTGCTGCGTTGGCTGACGATCCGCGTCGAGGAGCTCGACTTGGAACTGTCGCCCCTGCTGGCCCGCCGCGAGCGTGAACGCGAGCGCGAGCGCGAGCGCGGCCCGCGCGACGACGCCGCGGCTTCGGAATAAGGAACCGGATCATGACCGACACCACCGCCCCGACCCCGGGCGCCCCGGCCGGCTCCGGCCCGGCTCGCCGCCCCTTCCACCGTCGCCGCAAGGTGTGCCCGTTCTCGGGCGCCAACGCGCCGAAGATCGACTACAAGGACGTGAAGCTGCTGCAGCGTTACGTCTCCGAACGCGGCAAGATCGTGCCTTCGCGCATCACCGCCGTCTCCCAGAAAAAGCAGCGCGAACTGGCCAAGGCCATCAAGCGCGCCCGCTATCTGGCCCTCCTGCCGTACGTGGTGAAGTAAGATGAAGGTCGTTCTGCTGGAACGCGTCGAGAATCTCGGCGCCATCGGCGACGTCGTGTCCGTCAAGGACGGCTTCGCCCGCAACTTCCTGCTGCCCCGCGACAAGGCTCGCCGGGCCACGGAAGCCAATCTGAAGGCCTTCGAACTTGACCGCGCTGCCATCGAGCAGCGCAACGAGAAGAACAAGGCCGACGCGCAGAAGGTCGCCGACAAGATCGACGGCCAGAGCTACATCATGATCCGTCAGGCGGGCGAAACCGGCCAGCTGTACGGTTCGGTCGCCGCGCGCGACGTCGCCGAGGCCATCCAGGCCGAAGGCGGCAAGGTCGAGCGTTCGCAGGTCGTGCTCAACACCGCGATCAAGACGCTGGGCGTCCACGAAGTGGCGGTTCGCCTCCACGCCGAGGTCCGCGCCACCGTCAAGATCAACATCGCCCGTTCGGCTGACGAAGCCGAGCGTCAGGCCAAGGGTGAAGACGTCATCCGCAGCCAGTTCGACGACGAGCGCCAAGCCGCTGAAGACGCGGCCAAGGACATGGTCGCCGGCGGCGCCGGCCAACAGGAAGGCCTGGGCGAAGAAGCCTGAGCCGACCTTCAGGTCGACCTGATCAGGGCGCGCTCTTTGGGCGCGCCCTTTTTCATGGCGTTCACCCGCCGTTCAGCCCTGATTTCGCCATCTCGGGCAATCAGCGTTATCGCGAACGGGAGGGATCATGTTCAAGACCATCAGCCTTTGGGCGGCCATCGCCGTTTTCGCCATCGCCACGCCGGGCGCCGCTCAAACGCCAGCCCGCACCCTCGATGTCTTTGTGACCGAGGCAAACCGCATTCCGATGAATCCGACCGCCATGGTCAGGCCCAGCGCGCGGCGGATCATGAACGAGGCTTCCGACGCCATGGGCTCGGTCGTCCGAGAGGCGCGCGCCGCCCAGGCCGCCGGCCGACCCAACGGCGCCTGCCCGCCTGAAAAGGTTCAGGTCGACGCACGGCAGGTCCTGCGCTTCCTGAACGGCATCCCCCAGTCGCGTCGCGCGCGCATGAGCGTGCGTGACGGATTCCGTGCCTGGCTGGTCGATCTGCACCCGTGCCGCTGACCTAATCATTGAGGAATTCGGGGCGGTCCACAGCCGTCCCGAACTTGCCCACGCCTAGGCTGCGGCCGGGTCTGACGCAGGCGCGTGTCACGGGTTAACACCATGCCGATGAACGCGCTTGCCCCCCTCAATTTCGGCGGACCCTCCGACAGCGTCGCCGTGCCGTCGATGCCGCACAATCTGGAGGCCGAGCAGGCGCTGCTGGGTGCCCTGATGTTCGACAACGCCGTGTTCGAGCGGCTGAGCGACCGGCTGCGCGGCTCGCACTTCTTCGAGCCCTTCCACAATCGCCTGTACGACGCGATCGAGGACCACATCCGCCAGGGGATGCTGGCCGAGCCCACCATCCTGATGGAGCGGTTCAAGCAGGATCCGGCTTTCCAGGAGTTCGGCGGCCTGCGCTATCTCGCCGACTTGGTGGACCGTGCGCCGCCTGCGGCCAACGCGCCCGACTACGCCCGCGTCGTCTATGACCTGGCGCTGCGCCGCGATCTGATCCGCATCGGCGGAGAGATCATCAAGGAAGCGCCTCAGCCCGAAACGCCCGCCATCGACCAGATCGAACAAGCGGAACAGTCGCTCTACACCCTGGCCGAGACCGGCAAGCCTTCGTCGGGTTTCGTCAGCTTCAGCCATGCCCTGTCCGGCGCCGTGCAGATGGCCGCCGAGGCCTATCAGCGCGATGGCAAGCTCGCGGGCCTGGCCACGCATCTGAACGACCTGGATCAGAAACTTGGCGGCCTGCACCCGTCCGACCTGCTGATCCTCGCCGGCCGCCCGTCGATGGGCAAGACGGCGCTGGCCACCAACATCGCCTTCAACGTGGCGCGCAACTATCGCTGGGAGCCCACGCCCGAGGGCCGCAAGACGGTGTCGGGCGGCGTCGTGGCCTTCTACTCGCTGGAAATGAGCGCCGAACAACTGGCCATGCGTATTCTGGCCGACGCCTCGGGCGTGTCGTCCGACAAGCTGCGCAAGGGCGAGATCGACGCCTCGGACTTCGGCCGCATCCGCGACGCGGCGGTCGAGATCGGTGAAAGCCCGCTCTACATCGACGCCACCGGCGGCCTGTCCATCTCCAAGCTGGCGGCCCGCGCGCGCCGGTTGAAGCGGATGGAGCACGGCCTGGACCTGATCATCGTCGACTACCTCCAACTGGTCACCACCGGCGAGGGAAACAGCCAGAAGAACCGCGTGCAGGAGGTGTCGGAGATCACCGGCGGACTCAAGGCCCTGGCCAAGGAGCTGTCGGTGCCGATCATCGCCCTGTCGCAGCTTTCGCGTCAGGTCGAACAGCGCGAAGACAAGCGGCCGCAGCTGTCCGACCTGCGGGAATCCGGCTCGATCGAGCAGGACGCCGACTGCGTCATGTTCGTCTATCGCGAGAGCTACTACCTGGGCCGCGCAGAACCGCGCGAGGGCACCGAAGAGCACCTGACCTGGCAGCAGGACATGGACCGGCTTCAGAACCAGGCCGAGGTCGTCATCGGCAAGCAGCGCCACGGCCCCATCGGCATCGTCAAACTGTCGTTCGACGCCGACACCACCAAGTTCGGCAACCTGGCCCACGACGGGCGCTACGACAATCACAGCTACGAGTGAGGCCGAAAGGCCCCGCTTGCGCCGGCCGGCGATGTGTGAGCACATGTCGGCCGTCGATCTTTCTGCGCAACGCCCTCTCTCTGCGAACGCACGAGTTCCGGCCGCTCCATTCAGACCCGACAGGTCGCTGGGAATGTCTCCCGAGGCCAACTGCTAACGGAGGTCCTGAAAATGGCTACCGGCACTGTGAAATGGTTCAACTCCACCAAGGGCTACGGCTTCATCCAGCCGGACGACGGCGGCAAGGACGTTTTCGTCCACATCTCGGCTGTCGAGCAAGCTGGCCTGCGCGGCCTGGACGAGAACCAGAAGGTCTCTTACGAAATCGAACGCGACCGCCGCTCCGGCAAGGAATCGGCCGGTCAGCTGAAGACCGAGGGCTAAGCCGGACGGGTCCGGCCGGCCCTGTCGGTCTGATCCATCTGGTCCAGTTCAATCTGGCTCGGAAACCCCGCCGCAAGGCGGGGTTTTTTCTTGGCCGCTGCGCCTCGTGGGGGTTTCAACGCACGCCTGTTGCGCCATAAGGGCCCGATGCCCTCCCCGGCCATGCTAGATATCGACCTCGGCGCCTTGGCGCGCAACTTCCATGCCCTGGAAGCGATCTCGGGCGCGCCTGTGCATCCGGTCGTCAAGGCCGACAGCTATGGGCTGGGCGCCGCGCGCTGCGCCGCGCGCCTGATGGCAGAGGGCGCCCGCACCTTCTTCGTCGCGCGTCCCGCCGAGGGCCTGGCCCTGCGTGCCGCACTGGGCGGCGAGCCGATGATCTACGTGCTGGACGGCTGTCCCGCAGACACCGCCCCTCGGTTGCGCGACGCGGATCTGCGGCCGGTGATCAATCAGCCCGGCCAGCTCCAGGCCTGGAGGGCGGCGGGCGGCGGCGCCTGCGGTTTGCAGATCGACACCGGCATGAACCGCCTGGGCTTCCGTCCCAAAGACGCGCCCGACGCCTTCGAGGGCCTCGCCCTGGTGATGAGCCATCTGGCCTGCGCCGACGACCCGGCCGAGCCCATGAACCGGCGCCAGCGCGACGTTTTCGCCGAGATTTCGAGCCGGTATCCGGGGGCGCTGAAGTCTTTCGCCAACTCGGGCGGCTGTTTCCTGGGCGCAGACTTCGCCTTCGACGCCGTCCGGCCGGGCATCTGCCTGTACGGCGGAGGTCCCGAGGGCCGGCCTGATCCGCGCATAACGCCGGTGGCGACCCTGACGGCCGAAGTGCTTCAGGTTCGCGACGTGCCGATGGGCGAAAGCATCGGCTATTCGCGGGGTCATGTGGCGGATCATCCCGTACGCGTCGCCATCTGCGCCGCAGGCTATGCGGACGGGGTCCTGCGCGCGTCCAGCCCGCGCGGCGCGGTCTGGCTGGGCGGAGGCTTGCGGGCGATCCTGGGCCGAGTGTCGATGGACGTGATCGCCGTGGATGTCACGGGCGCCGACATCGCGACGGGCGACCGCGCGGAGTTGTTCGGCCCAAACAAAATGCTGGACGAGGCGGCGGCCGCCGCCGGCGCCATCGCCTACGAACTGCTGACCTCGGTCACACCGCGTGTGGAGCGGCGCTACCGATAATAATCAGTCGTCGCGGTGAACCCGCTCGCGGCGCTCGTGGCGTTCCTGCGCCTCGACCGACAGGGTCGCCGTCGGCCGCGCTTCCAGACGGCCTAGGCCGATCGGTTCGCCGGTGTCCTCGCAATAGCCGTAGGAGCCGTCCTCGATCCGACGCAGCGCGTCGTCGATCTTGGAGATCAGCTTGCGCTGGCGATCCCGCGTCCGCAGCTCCAGCGCCCGGTCTGACGCCGAGGAGGCGCGGTCCAGAAGGTCCGGATGGTTTTCGGTCTCGGCCTTGAGATTCACCACCGTGCCGCGAGATTCGCGAAGGATTTCATCCTTCCACGCCAGCAGCTTGTGTTTGAAATAGGCCAGTTGCCGCTCGTTCATGAACGGCTCGTCGTCGGACGGCCGGTACGGGACCGGCTCTTCGGCGACCATAGACGCTAATGCGTTCATCGCACTCACGCTTTCTCTTCGCGCCCCCCTGCGGCGCAATGACAGGCGTATAGGCACGTCCACGAGTCGCGGCAACGGCGTTCTTGCACACGTGATCCTGTTAAGCTTCGTAAACGCGTGGGGCGTGACATTTCATCCTCACTCGCGCGAAACGCGAGCATGGAGATCACACGCGCGCGCGTTCGGCCTTGGCCAGTTCAACGGCGGCGCGCAGGTCGATCTGATCCAGCACGGCGGTCAGGCCGGCATCGCCGTCGCCCTCCCCTCGTTCTTCACGCACGCCGCGGGCAAGCCGCTCCAGCGCGGGTCCTGGCGCCTGGCCCGAAAGCAGCGACAGCTTCAGGTCGTCCAGCCGGTCCAGCAGGCCCGCGCCGCGGCGGATGGAGCGACGACGGCGCTCCAGCGGATCCTCCACCCCTTGCAAGGCCATCAAGGCGGAGACGCCCGCCACCGAGCCGCTGGCGCTGGACGCCGTGGTCGCCGAGGCGCCGCCCGCGCCGCCCTGGGGCACGCTGAAGCCGCCCGTCGCGCGGGCGGGCCGAGCCGAGGGACCGGCGGGGGTCGGGCCTGTGGGGCCGGTGACCTTCATGGGCGGACGCTCCAGTTCACGAGGCCGAACTTCGGTCGCGTCGGTCAAGGCTTGGTTAACGGCCCGGCAGAATCTGCCCGCACGGCCGGAGGCCCGTTTGATCCATCACTGAAAAGACACAGCATTTCATCCGGCACGGGACTGGCATGGTGAACGCCGACTGTCCGCGTCCGAAGGCCCGACCATGCAGAAACTGCTCGCCGCCCTGATCGCTCCCCTCGCCGTCCTGGCGGCGGCTGACGCCGCCTCGGCTCAGTCGCGGATCAAGGACATCGCCTCGGTGGAAGGCGTGCGCTCCAACCAGCTGGTCGGCTACGGCCTGGTGGTGGGTCTGAACGGCACCGGCGACAGCCTTCGCAACTGCCCCCTCACCCGCCAGTCGCTGGAGGGGATGATGGAGCGCCAGGGTGTCAACATCCGGGGCTCCACCGCCAACACCAAGAACGTCGCCGCCGTCATGGTGACCGCCGACCTGCCCGCCTTCGTCACGCCCGGCGCGCGCATCGACGTCAATGTCTCGGCCATGTGCGACGCCAAGAGCCTGCTGGGCGGCACGGTCCTGGTCACCGCGCTCCAGGGCGCGGACGGCGAGGTCTATGCGGTGGCGCAGGGCACGGTCCAGACCGGCGCCGTCTCCGCCTCGGGCGGGTCCGGCTCCTCCATCACGCGCGGCGTGCCGACGGCCGGCCGCATCTCTTCCGGCGGCGTGGTCGAGCGCGAGACCGGCTTCAACCTGGGTCAGATGCAGGAGGTTCGCCTGACCCTGCGCAACCCGGACTTCACCACGGCCCAGCGCGTGGCCGGCGCCATCAACGCCGCCTTCCCCCAGACCGCCTTCGCCGAGAACGGCACGGTCGTGGCCCTGCGCCCGCCCGCCAACTTCGGCGCCGCCGGCTTCCTCAGCCGCGTCGAGAACCTGCCGATCCAGGTCGACGCGCCGGCCAAGGTCATCATCGACGAAGTCAACGGCGTGGTGGTCATGGGCGAGGCCGTGCGCATCTCCACCGTCGCCATCGCTCAGGGCAATCTGACGGTCTCGGTTCAGGAGACGCCGCTGGTCAGCCAGCCCGAGCCCTTCAGCCGCGGCGAGACGGTCGTCGTGCCTCAGTCCGACGTCACCGTCGAGGAAGAGACGGGCCGCCAGATGCGCATCATCGGCGGGGGGGCCAATCTGTCGACGCTGGTCAATGGACTGAACGCCCTGGGCGTCACGCCGCGCGACATGATCTCGATCCTGCAGGCCATCAAGGCGGCCGGCGCACTGCAAGCCGACATCGAGGTGATGTGATGAGCGACCTCGCCGTCTCTCCCGCCCTGCTGGCCGGCGCGCCCCAGCGCCCTGCGGTCAACACCGAGAAGGTGCGCGAAACCGCCCAGGCGTTCGAGGCCAGCTTTCTGGCCCAGATGCTGCGGCCCATGTTCGAGGGCCTGTCGACCGAAGCGCCTTTCGGCGGGGGCAACGCCGAGGCTACCTGGCGCGGATTCATGATCGACGCCATGGCCAAACAGACCGTCCAGGCCGGCGGCATCGGCCTCTCGGACCGGATCATGTCCGAGATGCTGAAGATGCAGGAGGCCCGCCAATGACCGAACTCGCCGTCGCTCGCGCCCATCGCCTGATCCGCCTGACCGAAGACCTGACCGAGCGCCTCGCCGCCGAAACCGCCGCCTTCGAAGCCCGCCGGCCCCAGGACGTGGCTCACGGCTTGGCTGCGACCCAGGAGATGGCCAACGCCTATCGCCGCGAGTCCGCCCAGCTGAAGGCCGATCCGTCGCAGCTGGCCCAGGCGCCCCTGGCGGATCGCCAGGCTCTGATCCAGGCTACACGCGCATTCGAAGCCGTGCTGGCCCGCCACGCCTCGGCCGTCGAAGCCGCCCGCACCATCTCCGAAGGCCTGGTGCGCACCCTGGCCGGTGAAGTCGCCGCCGCGCGCCCGCCGGCCGCCGCCTACGGCCCAGGCGGCCACGCCGCCCAGGGCGACGGACGCGCGGTCGCCTTCAACCGCACAGCCTGACGGTTTCTTAAGCCCGCAGCGCTAAGCCTGCGTCCATGTCGCTCGCCGCGCGCCTTCTGGGCCTAGCCTTCGCTTCCGCCGACGCTCTGGTCGAGCTGGACGGCAAGGGCGTCGTCGCCTTCGTGCTGGGCGCCGGGCCGACCTCCGGCCTGAACATCGCCGCCGCCTGGCAGGGCAAGCCCTTCGCCGATCTGGTGGTGGACGCCGCGCCCGTGCAAGCGCTTTCGCGGCTGACGCCGGGGGCCCGGTCCGACCGCATCGAAGTCCTGATCGCCTGCGGCGAGGGCAAGGCCCGGCGCGCCTGGGTGCGCGCCTTCATCCTGCCCGAGCGGGCGCCCGCCGTATCGCTGGCTGTCATCTACGAGGGCCCAGTGATCGATGCGGTCGCCCCGAAGCCTGAGCCGCTGCTTGGTGCTGAGGATTTCATGGCCTCGGCCAGCCGCGCCCTGGTCGAGGGGCGTGGCGACGGCAAGGCCTACGCCCTCACCTTCCTCGACCTGCCGGGCGCCGGCGACGACGGAGCCGACAAGGCCATGGCGCGTGTCCGGTCGGTGCTGCAGTCCGCCTCCATTCCCGGCATGAACGCCGCCCAGCTGACCGACGAGCGGTTCGCCCTGCTGCGTGACGCCGAGGATGGCCGCGACATCGCCGACGAAGTGCGCCAGGCCGGGGCGGCCGAAGGCCTCACCTTCGCACCTGTCTGCGCCGACGCCCAGATGGCGCCGGGGACCGAACCCCTGTGCGCGCTCAGGGCCATGCGCTTCGCCATCGAAGGCTGCCTCAAGGACGGCGGGCTTCAGAACCCCGAGATGGCCTTCGCCGACTCGTTGAAGAAGACGCTGCGTGACGCCGACCGTTTCCGCGGCATGGTCCGCACGCGCGAATTCCAGCTGCACTATCAGCCGATCGTCGATCTGGACGTCCGGGCCGTGCACCATTTCGAGGCCCTGGCCCGGTTCGGTCCCGGCGGCAGTCCGGCGGCGGCGATCCACCTGGCCGAGGAGTTGGCCCTGATCGAGGACTTCGATCTGGCCGTGGTTGAAAAGGCCCTGTCCAAGATGCGCCAGCCGGGCTTCGGGTTGGCAAAGGTCGCGGTCAACATCTCGGGCGCCTCGCTGGCCGACGACCGCTATGTCCAGGCTCTGCTCAAGATGACGGCGGCCAAGCCCGAGGATCGGCGCCGCCTCAGCGTCGAGGTGACCGAGAGCGCGGCCCTGGCCGACATCGAAGCCGCCGACCGGCGCCTGTCGGCCCTGCGCCAGTCTGGGATCAAGGTTTGCATCGACGACTTCGGCGCGGGCGCGGCCTCGTTCGACTATCTGCGCCGCCTGTCGGTCGACACGGTCAAGATCGACGGCACCTTTGTCGAAAACCTGCAATCAGAGCCCAAGACGCGCGCCCTGCTGAAGTCGGTGGTGGATCTGGCGACCTCGCTGAACATGACCACCATCGCCGAGCGGATCGAGACGGAGGCCGAGTGCGCGGCCGTCAAGGCGCTGGGCGTCACCCACGGCCAGGGCTGGCTGTTCGGCAAGGCCGAGCCGGAACCGCGCACGGCGCCGGCCGCGGCTCCCGTCGGCGGCTTCGCCCGCCGTCGCGGCGCGGTCGAAAGCTGGGGCTGACGCCTCAGCCCGCCGCGCTACCCCGCCGCCATGTGCGCCGGCGACTGCTTCTCCTTCAGCGTGACCAACTCCTCGGCCATGGTTGGGTGCACCGCACAGGTGGCGTCCCACTGAGCCTTGGTCAGGCCCGCCTTAACGGCGATGGCGGCCAGCTGGATCATCTCGGGCGATTCCGGTCCGACGATGTGGACGCCGACGACCCGCTGGCTGTCGGCGTCGACCACCAGCTTCATCAGCACCCGCTCGTCCGAGCCGGTGAAGGCGTATTTCATGGGGCGGAAGCGGGTCACATAGACGTCGACCTCGCCCGGACAGCTGTGGCGCGCTTCCGATTCCGTCAGGCCCACGACGCCGACGGGCGGTTGGCTGAATACGGCGGTGGCGACGGCTTCGTAGTCGAAGGCCTGCGGGTTGTCGCGATAGACGGTCTCGTGGAAGGCCACCGCCTCGCGGATCGCCACGGGCGTCAGGTTCATGCGGTCGGTCACGTCGCCGATGGCCCAGATGTTCTCCGCCGTGGTGCGCGACAGGTCGTCGACCTTGATCGCCCCCGCGTCGTTCAGCTGCACACCCGCCGTCTCCAGGCCCAGATCCTTGACATGGGGCGCCCGCCCGGTGGCGAACATCACCACGTCGGTCTCCAGCGTCATGCCGTTCTCCAGGTGGTTGACCAGCCCCGTCTCGGTCTTCTCGATCGACTGGTGCTGGCAGCCCAGGATGACCTTGATGCCGCGCTTCTCGATCTCCCCGGCCAAATGCGCGCGCACGTCGTCGTCAAATCCGCGCAGAATGTTCGGCCCGCGATAGATCAGCGTCGTCTCGACCCCCAGCCCGGCGAAGATGCCGGCGAACTCCACCGCGATATAGCCACCGCCTGCAATCAGGATGCGCTTGGGCAGTTCAGGCAGGTGGAAAGCTTCTTCCGAGGTGATGGCGTGCTCGATGCCCGGCAGGCTCTCAGGCTTCCAGGGCCGCCCGCCGGTGGCGATCAGAATCTTCTCGGCCGTGATCGTCCGATCCTTGCCGACGATTTCGACTGTATGAGCGTCCTTCAGCACAGCCCGGCCATGCACCAGATCGACGCCCGCCTTGCCCAGGTTGGCGGCGTAGATGCCCGACAGCCGCGCGATCTCGACGTCCTTGGCCTCCAGGAATGTCGGCCAGTCGAACTTCGCATTGTCGAAAGACCAGCCGTAGCCCTCGGCGATCTCCAGCGCGTGGCTGACCTCCGACGCCATGACCATGAACTTCTTGGGCACGCAGCCGCGGATCACGCAGGTGCCCCCGACCCGGAATTCCTCGGCGATCGCGACCCGCTTGCCGCCCAGCGCCGTCAGCCGCGCCGCACGCACCCCGCCAGAGCCAGCGCCGATGACGAAGAGGTCGTAGTCGTAGTCAGCCATTCTGTTCCTCGAGGACCGTGCAGGTCAGGGACTTAAGGTCTCGACGCCGGAATCCAAACCGATGATCGCCTCATCGGCCAGGTCCAGGAACAGCCCATGCTCGACCACGCCGGTGATCAGTTTCAGATCGTCGGCCAGGCGGGCTGGGTCGTGGATGGCGTCGCAGCGGGCGTCATAGATGACATTGCCGCCGTCGGTGCGCACGATGCCGCGCTCGGCCTGGCGAAGGCGCGCGGGCTGGCCGATCTCGTGATCGGACAGGACGTCGGCGATGCGGTTGCCCGTGGTCTTGTGGCCGAAGGCGACGACCTCGATCGGCAGGGCGAAGGCGCCCAGGCTCGTCACCACCTTGGCCGCGTCGGCGATGATGATGCAGCGGTCCGACGCCTCCCACACCAGCTTTTCGCGCAGCAGGGCCGCGCCGCCGCCCTTGATGAGCGCCAGACCCGGACCGATCTCATCGGCGCCGTCGACCGTCAGATCCAGGCGCGGGGTGTCCTCCAGCGTCGACAGCGTCAGCCCCAGTTCGCGCGCCAGATCGGCGGTGGCTTCCGACGTCGGCACGCAGCGCAGACCAGGCAGGTTGCGCGCCGCCAGCGCCCGCACGAACCAGGCCGCCGTCGAGCCGGTGCCCAGCCCGACCTTCATGCCGGCTTCGACGCGCAGGGCGGCGGCCTCGCCGGCGTTGCGTTTCTGAATATCGCTCATCGGGCTGCCTTCTTCGCGCGCATCGTGTCCATGAACCGCCTGGCCCAACCCGGTTTCATCGTCTGTTCGCCCCGCCCCAGCGCCAAGTCGCCGGCCGCCACGTCGCGTGTGATCACCGAGCCGGAGCCGATCATGGCGCCCTCGCCGATCCGAACCGGCGCGACAAGGGCGCTGTTGGAGCCGACGAAGGCCCCCTCGCCGACCTCGGTGCGGTGTTTGAAGAAGCCGTCGTAGTTGCAGAAGATGGTCCCGGCGCCGATGTTGGCGCCCGCCCCCACCGCGCCGTCGCCCAGATAGGCCAGGTGGTTGGCCTTGGCGCCCTTGGCCATCGTCACATTCTTGACCTCGACGAAGTTGCCGACCTTGACCCCCTCGGCCAGGTCCGCGCCGGGGCGCAGCCGCGCATAGGGACCGACCTCGGCGCCGGCGGCGACCCGCGCGCCCTCGATGTGGCTGAAGCTGCGGATGCGCGCGCCGCCCTCGATCACCGCGCCGGGCCCGAAGACGACGAAAGGTTCGATCACCGCCCCGCCCCCGATCCGGGTGTCCCAGCTGAAGTGGACGGTGTCGGGCGCAGCCATGGTCACGCCATTCTCCATCGCCGTCTCGCGCTGCACCTTCTGGAACAGGGCCTCGGCCTGGGCCAGCTCGCCCTGGGCGTTGACGCCCATCACCGCGTCCTCGGGCGCGAAGACGGCGCGGGTCGGATGGCCGGCCTCGCGCGCCAGGGCCACCACGTCGGTCAGATAGTATTCGCCCTTGGCGTTGGCGTTGGTCACTCGGTCCAGCAGGTCGAACAGAACCCCGGCGGGCGCGGCCAGGACGCCGGAGTTGCAGGCGGTGATGCGCAATTGATCGGCGCTCGCCTCCTTGGCCTCGACGATGGCCTCCAGCCCGGCGTCGGTCAGGATCAGACGGCCGTAGGCGCCCGCGTCTCGCGCCTCAAAGCCGATCACCGTCACCCCGTCGGCGCCAAAGGCCGGCGCGATGTCCGACGCCTTGAGCAGCGGCACGTCGCCGTAGGTCACCACCACTTCGCCGTCGAAGTCCGCCAGCGCCTGGCGCGCCGCTAGGACCGCATGGCCGGTGCCCAAGGGCGGGTCCTGCACCGCCACTGCGGCCTCGCCAAGCCGCTTGACGACATGGGCGCGGACCTCGGGCGAATGGTCGCCGACCACCACCACCACGCGCTCGCAGCCCAGGGCCTCGGCCGCATCGATGGCGTGGTCCAGCATGGCGCGTCCGCCCACGCGATGCAGCACCTTCGGCAGCGGCGATTTCATCCGCGTGCCCTGTCCGGCGGCCAGAATGACGGCGGCGCGGGCGCGTGTCGGCGTGGTCATGAATCGTCCCTGCGGGTGGTCGGCGCTTGCGATCTAGCCTAACGGCCTGCGCATCGCGAGCAAGGAGAGCCCATGAGCGGCCACGACCTGACCGGCTGGACCCTGGCCTTCGACCTGGATGGCACCCTGGTGGAGACCGCGCCCGATCTGATGGGCACGCTGAACCGACTGCTGGCCCAGCGCGGTCTGCCGCGAGTCCCGCTGGCCTCGGCGCGGCATCTGGTCGGGCACGGGGCGCGGGCTCTGTTGGAGCATGGCTTTCAGGAGGCCGGCGCCCGTTGGGACGAGGCGGCGTCGCCCGCCCTGTTCGACGCCTTCATCGAGGACTATCGGGCCCACATCGCCGACCTCAGTCGCCCCTATGACGGCGTGGTTGATACGCTGGACCGACTGGCCGCGAGGGGCGCGATCCTGTGCGTGGCGACCAACAAGCGCACCGACCTGTCCGGCACCCTGATCGAGGCGCTGAACCTTACCCGACATTTCGCCGCCATCGTCGGCCCCGACGTCGTCAGCGCCCGCAAGCCGTCCGGCGCCCACCTGCGCGAGGCCGTGCTCAAGGCCGGCGGCGATCCCGCCCGCGCCCTGATGATCGGCGACAGCGCGACCGACGCCCGGGCCGCGCGCGACGCGCCCATGCCCTGCGTGTTGGTCAGCTTCGGCTACACCGACATTCCGGTCCGAGAGTTGGACGTCGCGGCGGTCATCGACCGCTTCGATGAGCTGGAGCCCGTCATGGACCGGCTGACCATCAAGACATGAAAAAGCCCCGGCGTTTCCGCCGGGGCTCTTCAATTTCGCAGTCGATCGCCGATTTAGCGAGCGGCTTGCAGCGTCTCGACCGAGGCGGTGACGCGCTCGTTGATCGGCTTGAAGCTGTCCTTGACCGAGGCCGTAAGGGTCTCCGTCATGCGGGTCATTTCCGAGAGGTAGGCCTCAGAGGCCGACTTGGCCCACGAGGTCTGCAGTTCGACCAGTTCCTGGATCGAACGGGCGGTCGCCATCGACTGGGCGGCGGCCATATTGTCTTCCCAGCTCTTCTTGCTGAAGGCCAGGGCCTGTTGCGACAGGGCTTCGGCGCCCTTCTGGGCGGCCGAGGCCGACTCGACCATGGCTTCCAGATTGCGCTTGCTCTGAGCGTTCAGCTCGCTGAAGCCGGCCACGGACTTGTCCACGCCTTCGCGGAACGCCTGGGCGCCGGCGGCCTGGAACTGCTCGGCCTGGGCCTTGGTCTTGGAAGCGGTCTGTTCGACGGTCTTCTTCATCGTTTCGGTGGCGTCAGCCATGTCGGGATCTCCTGAAAGCGAAGCTCGCGGGTGGTCCGCGTTATGATTTCCGCACCAGGCGATTCTGGCGCGACGGGCGATATATGGTGCAAGTGCGAAGGCGCGTCAAGGTTTATTGTGCGATGCACAAAACCGTCAAGCTTGCGTCTTCAAATCTACGTTGACAGCCCGTTAACCGCGACGAAACGCCCTCGGCTCATGCTAGCTGTTTGATGGCGTAGCGTCGGGGGCCGCCGGCGCGCAGTGTGAATGAGGGTCAACGCCTTGCAGACTCCCGCCCAGTTTGTCCGTTTCGCCCCTGCCCTCGCGGCCGCCGCCCTGGTCGCCCTGATGCCCCATCCCGGGCCGGCGCCGGTCGCACAATCGAACGAGAACGCCCGTTACGCCGCCGTCGTGGTGGACGCCGCCTCGGGCGAAGTTCTGTTTGCACGCCACGCAGACGCTCGTCGCTATCCAGCGTCGGTGACAAAGGTGATGACGCTGTATCTGGCGTTCGAAGCGTTGTCGGAAGGCAAAGTCAGCCTGGACGACGTGATCACAGTCTCGCCGCGCGCCGCGTCCCAGCCGCCGTCGAAACTGGGGCTGGCGGCGGGTCAGACCATCAGCTTGGACAACGCCATGCGCGCCACAGCCGTGCGCAGCTCAAACGATATGGCCATGGCTATCGCCGAGCATATCGGCGGCTCGGAAGCCCGCTTCGCCGCCATGATGACGCGCAAGGCCGAAGAATTGGGCATGACACAGACGCGCTACGTCAATCCGCACGGCCTGCCCGATGGGCGCCAGCTGACCACTGCGCGCGACCTAGCCGTTCTGGCCCGCGCCGTAATGCGCGATTATCCCCAGTACTACCGCTATTTCGGCCTGCACGACTGGGCCTATAACGGGCGCGACTACCGCAACACCAACGGTCTGCTGAACACGGCCGGCTACGACGGGATCAAGACCGGCTTCACCAACGCATCCGGTTACAATCTGGCGGCGTCGAAGGTCGAGAACGGCAAGCGGCTGATCACCATCGTTCTGGGCGGACGCTCCAGCGCCAGCCGCAACGCGCACGTCGCGGAACTGATGAACACCGGCTTTGAGGTCGAGCGCCGTCGCGAGCGCGGCGAGCGGCTTCAGGTGGCCCAGGCCTTCTTCGAGCAGCGCGGCTTCGGCATCGGCTCCAACCCTGACAACGCCGCGCCGATCGCCTACGCCAGCCTGCAGCGCGACGAGGACGAGGACGGCGGCGTCGCCGCCACGTCAGCGCCAATCGGCGCCGGCGTGGCTCTCGTTTCGGGCCCGGCGCCCGCCAATCTGCCCAACCGCGTCGCGCCCGCGCCGTCGGCCCGGCCCGTCGTTCGTGCGGAAGCCCCGGCCCCCCGCTCGCCGGAAGGGCTGACCGCCTCTCTGAACGGCGGCGCGGTCACGGCCCGCGAATCGCTGAACCGCCAGACGGCGTCGCGTGCATCTTCCGGGGGCTGGGCCGTTCAGGTCGGGGCTTTCAAGGATCAGAAGGTGGCCGACGACTGGCTGACCGAGGTGGCGCGCCGCTTCCGCAGCCAGTTCAACGGGGCCGACCGCGATGTTCAGGTCGCAGGCGAATGGTACCGCTCCCGCTTCGTCGGCCTGAGCCAGGACGCCGCCGAAGCGGCTTGCGCCGCCCTGTCCGAACGGCGCGTCACCTGCATGGTTATCCGGCCGGCCTGAGGCTCAACGTCCGACCACGACCCGGCCGGAGCCCACGCTCGACTGGCTGACATTTCCGCTCACGGCCGGGGCGCGTACGCTGCCCGAGCCGACGAGGCTGGCCGAGATTTCCCGAACCGGCACGTCGGACACGACATTGCCCGATCCCGCGATGGAGGCGGTCAGGCGCGTCACCTCTCCCCCGCGGACGCGCACGTCGCCGGACCCCCCGATCGAGGCGTCGACAGGGCCGTCAATGCGTTGGACGACGATGTCGCCCGAGCCGCCGATGGCGGCTTCCAGGGAACGGGCCGAGGCCGCGGCGACACTGCCGGAACCGCCGATCCGAATTTCAAGCTCGGCCGCCGAGCCCGCTCGGATGGCGCCCGAGCCGCCAATGCTGAGTCTGGCCGGTCCGTCGACGTTGGCGACCGTCCAGGACCCGCAGCCGCCCGACCCAAGCTCAAGCGAGCGCGCACCCCGACCCACCGAGCCGAAGACGGCGCCGCTGCCCGAAACATCGACATCGCGCGGCGTGCGAAGCACGATCAAGGGCGCGTCCGCCAGGTCGACCCGGCCGTGGCCGCGGACCTCTACAGAGGCGCCTTCGCCAGGCTGACGCGCGTCCGGCGGCCCCGCGCGGCACTGGCGCACCGGATTGCGGCCCAACTCCCCGAAGACGCGCACGTCGGCGCCGCGGCGTGCAACCCGAAGGGCTGGCAGGCCGGCGCGACCCGGCTCGATCTCCACGGCGATGTCGGTGCGGTCCTCGGGGATCACGACGACGCGCGCCACAGCGTCGCGCACCTCCACGCTCTGGGCGGCCGCCGGCAGAGCGGCGCAGGCGGCGACGGCGGATGCGGCGATCATCAAGGGGGTGTTCATGGCTTCTCTCCTTCCAGGCCAGGGCCAGGCTGAGAGCAGGGTGCGGCCGGTCACGGCGCGGGTCACTTTAAATCGAGGTCATGACCCCTTTGTAATCCTGCCGGTTCAGAGCGCGCGAGCGCCGTCCACCGCACCGACCGCCGGCTCGAATTCCCGCTTGATGTCGATGATCCCGTTCCGGACGGCGCCCATGCGCTTGAGTGCGACCGCCGCCGCCCAACGCGCCGCGAGCCCGGGCGCAGAAAGCTGATCGGTCGACGAAGGGTTGCGGCCCCGCAGCCTTTGAACTGCATTCACATAGAGCGCGCCGTTGCGGAGGCGCGTGCTCCAGGTCTGGAACTCGATCGACAGGGAGACGCAGAACGCGTCCAGGTTCTCGACCCGGTGCGGGGCATAGAAGGGCCAGGTCGCCGCCTGGCCGGGCTCCAGGTCAAGAATCTGAGCATCGGCCTCGAAAGCCGGCCGATAGGGCGTCTCCTCCGTTGTCTGGCGGGAGACCACCAGCTCCATCGCCTGTTCGGGCAGATGCGCTTCGTCGCCAGGGTAGACGAACAGCCGCTTGCGTCCTCGCATGTGCAGCAGCACCACGCCCGCCGCGTCGAAATGGTAGGGCACGCGCGCCTTGGGCGACGACAGGATCAACTGGCCGCTGCACGACACGGGTCTGACGCCATGCGCATCGGTGATGCTGCGCAAGTCCGGCGCCGCGGCGCGCCATAACTCAGGCCAGCCTTCAGCAACCTGTCGCATATTCACCCACAGCCGGCCCTGCTTGATCGCTTCCAGCAGTTCCGTTCCTGAGAGGAGCCCGCGCGCTCCCGTCCGCAGCGAGGCCTGACCCGCATCATCGAAATCGTAAAGATTGATGTCGAAAAGATCCGGCGGGTAACGATCCAGCACTGCGGCCAGCACCCCGTCCTCAGCCAGACCTGCCGCCGTCAGCCCGTGTGCATGCACCTCGGCCTGCGCGATCGGCCCTCGGTAGCGGGCGGCGAGGCCCGTCACGCCGGCGCCCGGTCGCGAGAAAGCTTTCCGAAGGCCGCGCCGGTGGCGGCCATCACGCCTTTCAACTGGCTCATGGCATCGGTCTCGCATCCCTCGATGGCGGCCAGCCTGCGGCGAAAGCTGGTGCGCAGCCGCTCCCCGCGCCCTTCCCCCGCCAAGTTGATCGTGGCCACCGCCACTCCCGACAGGGCCGAGCGCAGCCCCGGCCGGTTCAACACCGCTTCGCCCACGCTCTGGGATCCGTTCTGGAAATACTTCTTGTAGCCTTCCTCGCCGACGCCGAAGTCGAACACCGTCCAGCCGCGCTCGGCGCCCAGACGGATAGTGTCCAGCGTCAGCAGGATTCCAGGCGAGCAGCGGGCCAGACCGGGGGTGTAGGCCGGGAACCAGAAATGCAGGGTCGATCCGGCGTGCAGGCTATATTCCGCCGCCATCAAGGTGTCCCCAGCCCAAAGGGCGGCGATCGAGCCGCCGAAGTCCGCGTCAGCCTCTGCCATCAGGGCGTGCAGCATGTCGCGCGTCCAGCCGCAGGCGAAGACATCGTGCCGCGCTGAGCGGCGGTACTGGTCCCGCTTCAGATCGATCAACCAGTCCAGCAGGGTCGGATCGTTCAGCCCAACCTCGACCCGCAGCGGGCCGAACTCAGCCGCCATGCTGCGGCGCGCACGCTCTTTGTCCTTGAAGAATTTGCCAAAGGTCTGACGCCGTTCGGCGTACCAGGCCTCGTGCCCGCCGATGCCCAGTTCTGCCCGCGCCGTGCGGCGCTGCACGGTTTCGGCGGCTGGACCGATCCAGCCGCTGACCGTCAGGCGCGGACGGCCCAGCAGGCTGGCGACCTCGTCCAGCGCCGGCGCCTCGCCCGGAAAGGCCACGACGCCGTGATAGTCGTTCATCGGCGCGCCCAGCGGCTGGGCGGTCGCGCCCCGTGTCTGGAATGGTAGAAAGCCGACGGTGCGTCCGCCGCGCCGAAAAACGGCGACCGTAGCGCCGGGACTGAACCGCGCCGCCGTCTGAGTGAACCGGGGGTCGAAATAGGGGCTAGACAGATCCGGGTTCGCCCGCGCCATCGCTTGCCACAGGGCCAGAGCTTCGACGTCCAGCGCCTGGGGCGCGACAAGATCGACGGTGGTGTGCATGCCGCCACTCTGAACGACCGCCGTTTCCCTGTGGTTTAGCGGGATGGTGAACAGGGAGTGGATGGGAGCCGCGCTCACGCCCGCGCGTTGCGTCAACCAATCTCAGACTCTAGACCCGGAGACGTTCATGACCGACCCCCGCCGTCCGCCGACCCGCGAAAACGAAACCGAGCAACAGCGTCCGCCGGCCCACGACGGCGAGCCGCCCCGCCCGGCCACGGAACCGCCCGGCTCTGAAGGGTCCTCAAACCCTGGCGACACCGAAACCGATCCTGCGACCGGAGAACCCAATTCGTGAGACCAGCCCTGCTCGCCGCCGCCCTCGTCATGATCACGCCTTCGGCTGCCCTCGCCCAGGCCGCGCCCGCCGCGTGTCCCGTAAGCGCCGACAACATCGTGTCGAACGGCGGCCTGGACCGCGCCCGCGCGGCGGTGGAGAGCGGCAAGCTGACCGTTTTGGCCATGGGATCGTCGAGCATTGAGGGGGTGGGCGCCAGCCGCGCCGAGCTTGGTTTCGTCCCTCTTCTCGAGCAGGGCCTGAGCCAGCGCCTCCCTGGGGTCGCGGTGACGGTGGTCAACAAGGGGATCGGCGGCGAAACGGCGAAGGAGACCGCTGACCGCCTGCAGACCGAGATCGCAGCCGGCCGGCCGGATTTGGTCCTGTGGCAGCTCGGAACGAATGACGTGCTGCGCGACCGGCCGCTGGACGACTTCTTCATCGACTTCCGGCGCGGCCAGGCCGTGCTGGACGCGGCCGATGTCGATGTCGTGCTGATCGATCCGCAGAGATTGCCCGACAATGCGACGAACTCGGCGTTTCACGGAAAGAACCCGGCTCTGGCGGAGATCTCGCGCCTGATCGCCTTGGAGGGCGGTCGCGTCGGCTATGCCGTGCAGCAAAGGTTCGCGGCGATGAGCGGCTGGTCCGGGCTGGATCGCGGCGGCGTCGGCCCCGACGATCTGCACCTGAACGATCCCGGATATGCCTGCTGGGCGGCGAACACCGCCGAGGGCCTGGCCGCCGCGCTTCGTTGAGACGGAACGTGAGGCGCATCAAGGCATTGGGCAGATATGAGCCTTAGCCGTACGGCGCGCTACGCCGCCCCCGCCCTCGCCCTGCTTCTCCCACTCGCCGTCGCCGCCTGTGATCGCGGCCAGCCGCAGGCGCCCGCCGAAAGCGGTCAGTCCGCCCAGAGCGGCCTGTCGCGCGACGCCATCGAACGCGCCGTCTTCACTCAGCCGACGCCCGCTCCTGCGGTGGCCGAGGGCCAGGCTGCGCCGCCCGCGCAGGTTCAGCTCGACCCCGCCATCATCCGCGCCCAGATCCTTCTCGGACGCGCCCGCTTTTCGCCGGGCATAATCGACGGCCTGGGTGGAGAAAACACGGCCCAGGCCATCGCCGCTTTTGAGAAGGCGGCCGGCCTGAGCGAAGACGGCGTGCTGGACCAGCAGGTGTTCGATCGGCTGACCTCGGGCGACAGCAGCCCGGTCCTGACCGACCATGTCATCACCGCTCAGGACGTCGAGGGCCCGTTCATCGGAACCGTCCCGACGGACCTGGAGGCCATGTCGCAGCTGGACCGCGTCGGCTACGCCACGCCGCTGGAAGGTCTGGCCGAGCGCTTTCAGATGACCGAGGCCCTGCTTCAGGCCTTGAACCCCGGGGTCGATTTCAGCATGGCGCAAGGACTGGTCGGCAAGACCCTGGTCGTGGCGGCGGTGGGCGCCCGCGCCCTGCCCGCCGAGGTCGCCTATGTCGTCGTGGACAAGACCGAGAGTTCGGTGCGCGCCTTCGACGGTTCCGATCGGCTGATCGCATTCTATCCGGCCACCATAGGATCGACCGAGCGTCCCGCGCCGTCGGGCACTCTGACGGTGGTCGGCGTGGCGAACGATCCGGACTACGCCTACGACCCCTCTCGTGTGACCTATGACCGGGGACCGCGACGCATCCTGGTCCCGCCGGGTCCCAACAATCCGGTCGGCTCGGTGTGGATCGCCCTGTCGCGCGACACCTACGGCATCCACGGCACTCCGGATCCGTCCAAGATCGCAAAGACGGCGTCGAACGGCTGCGTACGGCTGACCAACTGGGACGCCGAACAGTTGGCGGCGGCCGTCAAACCGGGCGTTGAGGTCCGCTTTGTAGGCTAGGCTGCACGACGGGCGTCGTTGGCGGCGGCCGGTCGATCAAGCCGCTCCATCAGATAGGCCAGGTCCTCGCGCGCCACAGCCGGCCGCTGGCTGAGGAAACGCTCGAGCATGCGCTCGCGGAAGGCCTCGCCCGACGTGTCTACGCCTTCGGCTTGAAGCGAACGCCACGTGTCGACCCCGGCCCGGAAGGCGGCGAATAGGCGCGGCGGCAATCCCGCGCGATCATAGAGTGCGCGCAGGCCCAGAGGGCCGCCGTCGTGCACCATCAGCCAGGCGCGCTGATGCGGGGTTTGAGCCAGTTCCGCCAGGCCGTGCTCGAACAGCGCCATTCGACCGCGAGCGAGGGCGCGCAACAGCAGCGATGCATTCAGGGCCTTGCGCGCGTTCAAGTTCGCGACAAAGCCGGCCAGGTCGAGCTGGCCGACGGCTTGGTCGATCAGATCCACCGTCGCGCGCTCCCGGGCGAACTGAGCCAGACGCACCGCCGTTTCGGGCGCGATGGCGTGGCGGGCGACCAGATGGTCGCGGATGGCCTCGGACGCCCGTTCGATCAGTTGTTCGGTGATATGAAGCGGCAGCACCGGGCGATAGGCCAGGGCGGCGACAACGTCGTCGGCATCGCCAAAACGAGCCACGGCCTGCTCGAGCGCGCGTTCTGAGAGGTCGGCGTTGTCGTTGGAGGCCAGGGTGCGGACCGCCTCGCGTGCGCCGTGCTCCATCACCGCCTCGGCGACGTCGCGCGACACCACTGAACGACCGGCCACGGCGACTTGGCGCGCGGCGGAGCCCGCGCGAACGATCTCGATCAGGTCTTCGTCATGAAACGCCGGCGACCAGGCGATGATGGGCAGGGCCACCGTCTCGATGTCCGCCGCGAGCCGCCGGGCCAAGTCGCGGGGGATGAGATCGGAGTTCTTGAGCGTGACGGCCATGGCGCGGCGGACCATCTCGGCGGAGTCGTCGGCCAGAAGGCGCAGAATCTTCTCGGCGGCCGCCCGGCCTTCGTTGTCCAGCGGCAACCGCTCCATGCTGCGGCACAGCTTGTGGGCGGCGGCGGCGCGGTCGTCCTCGTCGTCCGCCTTGATCAGCCGACGGATGTCCATTTCAGTCAGTCGGGCGCGGTGGGCGGTCATGGGGCGGCTCTTGAGCGCTTCCTGCAATGGAAGCGCACCTACCTTCACACCACCATGCTTAACGGCCGGTTTACCATCAGACGGCGTCACGAGGAGAAAACGCCCCCTTGAAGCCGCCGCCATCGCCGTCCTGGCCAAGCAGAAGCGCCAGGAGGCTCTGATCCTGCTTGAGGCGGTCCAGCCGTGCAGCCAGCATCCGGTCCTTCTCGCTGAGATCGGTAGCCGGCGGAGGCGCGGACGTGGAGATGGCGGGCGCGCCGCCGGCCGTGCGCTGAAGATTGGCGTAGACCTCGGCGACGGTCGCTGCTCGGCCTTCGCGATAGAAGATCGGCCGGTTGGCCCGAGCGGCCTCGGGAAACAGGCTGGCGGCGCTGGCGCCCGGCCGCGTGGTCATCGCCTCCATCAGGCTGGCCGCGCCTGCGGGCCCCAGGAAATGAGCGGCATAGAGATCCCCGGCGCCAGGCTCCCTGCCCGTGCGGCCGCGCAGATAGGCGGCGTTGGAGGACGCAAGCTCGGCCGCCATGGTCGAAGCCGCCTGGGCGTCGAACCGCAGGTCCAGCACCATGTTTCGCGCCGACCCCTCGACACGCCAGCGCCCGTCGGAGGCGCGATGGATGAGATCGGCGTATTGGCCGTAGCCGTGCTTGCGGCCATGTTGCTTCACCGTCGCCAGCCAGGTCTGCTCGATGAACTGGAACAACCCCGCCGCAGATGAGGTGCGCGCCTTGGCCATCGGGTTCATGGCGCTCTCGCGCCGAGCAGTCTTAATCAGGAAATCGGCGTCCACCCCGGTCGCGTTGGAGGCGCGACGGATCGCAGCCTCCACGCCGCCTGCCGAGGGAATCGCTCCGATGGACATGCGTTAACCTTTGTGAATCGCGGTTAACGGGGCCTTAACGCCGGGTCGGCGCTCCACAGATCGAGCCCGGTTCGACGCTTGGCGTCACGCCCTAAAGTTGCCGCAACGGAAGCGGCAAGCTTCGCCTTGGGTTCTGGGGAGGGCCCAAAAGGGAGAGACGGCGATGATGATGATGCAGACCGCGGGCGGCCCGGGACATGGCTCGCCGCTGGACTATGCGGACCGCAAGCGGCCGATGCCGCGCTGGATGCTGGCGGCGATCGGCGTTTCGGTGATAGTGCACGCCGGCGGGGCGACCTGGCTCTACCATCAACGGTTCGAGGCGCCGATCGCGATCACGCCGCCCGCACCGGAGCCGCCCGTGACCAAGCTGACCTTCGTGCCGCGTCCCAAGCCGCCGGTCGTGGTCAGCACCACGCCGCCGGCCCCTAATCCTCCGCTGAACCGCACCATTCCCCGGCCCAGCCCGATCCCGCCGCTGATCGCGCCGATCAGCGACAATCCGATCCCGACGCCGGGACCGATCACCATCGCCCCCCCCCAGCCGCACGCCGTTCCCGGCGGAACCGAGACGCGGCCCGTCGAGCCGGCCCCGGTCGGGCCCCCGGTCATCACCCAGCCCGACTGGGTCAGCCGGCCGACGGGGGACCAGCTGATGCGGGCCTACCCGTCGGCGGCCTTGGAACGCGGGCAGACCGGCCTGGCGATGCTGGAGTGCCGAGTTCGGGTCGACGGCACCCTGACCGGCTGCACCGTGGCGTCCGAGACGCCGGCGGGGCGCGGGTTCGGCCGTGCGGCCCAAGGTCTGGGGCGCTACTTCCGCATGAGCCCGCAGACCGTGGACGGGCGGCCGGTGGACGGTGCGCGCGTCACCTTCGGCGTCCGTTTCGCGCTGGCGGACTAGAGCCGCAGAGGATCGAGGGCCGGCTCGCCGGATCGGCCCTCGATCCCGTCCGCCACCACGCGGCCGACCAGCGGCCCCAGAAGCCAACCGTTGCGCCGGGGGGCCAAAGCCAAGTGCAGGCCCGCCTCCCCGCTCGGCCCGGCCAGCGGCAGGCCGTCGGCGGTCGCCCCGCGCACGCCCACACGCCAGTCGATCGGAGTGGCGGGATCAAGCGTCGCCAGACGTTCGGCGGCGGCGGTCAGGGCGCCGCTCGAGGCGGGATCAGAGGCCAGGTCGCGTCGGCCCGCCTCCATGGTCGCGCCGATCAGGGTTCCGCCGCCCTGAGGCGCCAGATAGCCGCCGGAACCGCGCACCACATGGTCCGCCAGCGGAGCGGCCGTCCATCCGATCTGACCCCGCACGGGCTCGATGGCGGACACCAGGACCGCCACACGGTCGGGCAAGCCCGGGATCGCCGCGCCCGCGCCCGTCGCGAGAACCAAGGTCGGAGCAGTCAGCGACCCGCCATCGGAAAGGGTCGCGCTCCAGCCGCCGTCATGAGCCGCCAGGGCCTCGACCTTCGCCGCGATGACGGGGCGCGCCAGGGCCTGGCGCAAAGCCTCCAGCGCAGCCGGGCAGTCGACTTGCCAATCGTCGTCGGTCACGACGCGGCCGGCTTCATGGCGGACCGAGAAGCCCAGAGCCGCCAGGCGTTCCGCGACAACATCCGCCCCTTCGCCGCGCCACTCGGCCGGGCGGCGGTGCAGTTCGATTCCCTCCGCCTCTGCCAAGTCGGGCCAGAGGTCGCGCGCGCGGCGCAGCAGGGCGGCGCGGGCCGGGGTCACGTCCTCGATCGCGGACTCCAGGGCCGGGGCGATCATGCCGGCCGCCACCCAGGAGGCGTTGCGCCCGCCCGGATCGACGACCTGAACGCCGTGACCACGACGCTCGAGCTCGACGGCGCAGCACAAGCCCAGGACGCCCGCGCCGATCACCAGCACGTCAATCTCAGCCATGACGCCAGCCCGTGCGGCCGACGGCGACCGGCTGGCCCTGATGGCTCACACGCAGACCCCGCCGGGCGGTGATCTCGCCCAGCACCGTCAACCGGTCGTGGCGGCGTTCGACCTCGCGTCGCAGGGCCTCGACCGCGCCGGGCCGCACCGTCATCAGGATCTCGTAGTCGTCGCCGCCCGTGGCCAGGTCCAGCAGGGCGGCCTCGGGATCGACCCGGTCCTCCATCCAGGCCGAACCCGCGCGCGACAGGGGCAGCCGCTCCAGCGCCAGGTCGGCCCCGACGCCCGAGGCCTCCAGCACATGGGTCAGATCGGCCAGCAGACCGTCGGACACATCCACTGACGCCGTGGCGTGAGCCAGCACCAGGTCCGCCAGCGCCGTCTTGGGTTCGGGGGTGCGATAGTGGGCGGTCAGCGCCTGGAGCCGGTCGGGATCAAGCGCGAGGCCGCCTCGTGCCGCCTTCAGCCCCAGCCAGCCGTCGCCGATCTGGCCCGTGACCACGACCATATCGCCCGGCCGCGCCCCTGCGCGGGAGACCGCCGTGCCCGCCGGAGCCCAACCCAGGGCGGTCAAGGAGAAGCTGGCGGGTCCGGGCGTAGAGACGGTGTCGCCGCCCAGCAGATGCACGCGAAAGGCGGCCTGATCCTGTTTGAGGCCCTCCGCGAAGGCCTGGCGCTGGGGCCAGTCCAGGCGCGGCGGCCAGGCGCAGGCCAGCAGATAGCCGAACGGCTCGGCGCCCTTGGCCGCGAGGTCCGACAGGTTCACGCGCAGCAGTTTGCGCGCCACCGTGTCCATCGGATCGTCAGGCAGGAAGTGGACGCCTTCGACGATGGCGTCCTTGGTCGCGATCAGGTCGAAGCCCGGGCGCGACGGCACGACGGCGACATCGTCCAGAAGCCCGCGGCCCCACTCCGGGTGAGCCAGCGGCGCGAACAGCTCGCGGATCGTTTCGAACTCGCCCGCGGGCTCGACCACCGTCGTCAGGCGTCCCGCGCGTCGCGGGCCACCCCGTCCAGGGCGGCGTTGACGAACTTGGCCTCCGCCTCGTCGAAGAAGGCCTTGGCCAGCTCGACGTATTCGTCGATCACCACTTCGCGCGGGGTGTCGGGCTGTTCGCGCAGCTCATAGGCCCCGCAGCGCAGAAGGGCGCGCAAGGTCGCGTCCAGCCGCTCCATGCGCCAGTTGGAGGCCAGCCGCGCCTTGATAGCGGCGTCGATGGATTGCTGGCCCTCGACCACGCCGCGCACGATCTCGGCGAACCAGGCCTCGTCGGCTTCGGCCAGCATCTCGCCGTCGATGTCGCCATCGAAGCGGTGGTTCTGGAACTCGCGGATGATGGTGTCCACGCCCTCGCCGGCCAGCTCCATCTGATAGAGCGCCTGCACGGCGGCCAGGCGCGCGACGGTGCGGGCGCGGCGCTGGCGGCTGTTCAGCTGAGGCTCGCGGCGGGCCTTGTCCGCTTCTTCCAGCTGGGCGATGACAGAGGCCAGGCTGTTGGGTTCGGTCATGCCGAGGCTCCGTCACCCAGACCGTGCCGCAGGCGCTTCTTGAGATTGATCAGATCCATGCAGGCGCGCGCGGCGAACCCGCCCTTGTCGCCTTCGCTGAGGCGCGCGCGGGCCCAGGCCTGGTCCTCGTCTTCGGTGGTCAGGATGCCGTTGCCGATGCACAGGCCCTTGAGGCCCAGGTTGCGCAGGCCCGCCGCCGACTGATCGGCCACGATCTCGAAATGGTAGGTCTCGCCGCGAATGATGCAGCCCAGAGCGACATAGCCGTCATAGCGCGGCGCGGTCGGATAGCGGCCGGCCTCCTCGGCCAGGGCGATGACCGTCGGCACTTCCAGCGCGCCGGGCACGGTGACGACGTCGAACTGGACGCCGCGCGCGCGCAGGGCGTCCTTCGCACCTTCCAGAAGCGCGTCGGCCAGATCTTCATAGAAGCGCGCCTCGACAATCAGGACGCGGTGGGGGTCGGTCAGGATTGGTCTTCTCCGTCCATATCGCGCCAGCCGACGATGCGCAGGCCGTAGCCTTCCAGCGCGGTCGGTTCGGGTCGCGTCGAGCTCATCACGATCATGTCGCGCACACCCAGGTCCAGAAGGATCTGGGCGCCCACGCCGTAGTTTCTCAGCACCCGCTCGCCGCCGCGCGGCTTGTCGCCGCCGGCCAGCCGTTCGGCCAGGCCGTGCAGGTCCGGGTCCCGCAGGAAGACGACCACGCCTGGGCCGTCATGGCCGCTGATCGCCTTAAGGGCGCGCGGCACATAGTCCTGACGCGCCTCGACATGACCCAGGATGTCGGCGGCGAAATCGACCTGGTGCATCCGCACCAGCGTCGGCTTGCCCGGCTCGACCTTGCCCTTGACCAGGGCGATGTGCTCGGCGCCCTCTATGGCGTTGCGGTACAGCATCAGGCGGAACGGCCCGCCGTGGACGCTGTCGAACGGCGTGTCCATCACCCGCTCGACAAACCGCTCGGTGCGGCGGCGATAGGCGATCAGATCGGCGATGGTGCCGATCTTCAGCCCGTGCAGCTGGGCGAAGGCGACCAGGTCCGGCAGGCGGGCCATGGTGCCGTCTTCGTTCATGATCTCGCAGATCACGCCCGCGGGCGTCAGCCCGGCCATGCGGCTGATGTCGACCGCCGCCTCGGTGTGGCCGGTGCGAACCAGCACCCCGCCGTCACGCGCCACCAGCGGGAAGATGTGTCCCGGCGAAACGATGTCATCGGCGCCCTTGGTCGGGTCCGAGGCGACCTGGACGGTGCGCGCCCGGTCGGCGGCCGAGATGCCGGTGGTCACGCCCTCGCGCGCCTCGATCGAGACGGTGAAGGCGGTGCCCATCGAGGTGCGGTTCTCGGCGGCCATAGGCGGAAGGCGCAGCTGGCGCGCGCGCTCGGACGTCATGGCCAGGCAGATCAGGCCGCGCGCATGGCGGGCCATGAAGTTGATCTGGTCGGGGGTGGCGAACTGCGCGGGGATGATGACATCGCCCTCGTTCTCGCGATCCTCGGCGTCCACGAGGATATAGGGCCGCCCGTTGCGGGCGTCCTCCAGGATATCCTCGATCGGGCTGATGGGACTGTCGTTCATGTTGGCCGCGAGCTGCATCAGGCGGTCTCCTGCCATCTGGCGAGGTATCGCGCCAGCATGTCGATCTCCAGATTGACCGGATCGCCGGCCTTCAGCGCGCCCAGCGTGGTCGCCGTCCACGTATGCGGGATGATGTTGACCCCGAAACGGCGGCCTTCGACGCCGTTCACGGTCAGGGAAACCCCATCGACGGTGATGGACCCCTTGGGCGCGATGTAGCGGTGCAGAGGCTCCGGCGCCTCGATCTCGACACGGTGCGAGCCGCCCTCCGGCGTGATCGAAACGATGCGGCCCAGCCCGTCGACGTGGCCCGAGACGACGTGGCCGCCCATCTCGTCGCCCAGCCGCGCGGCACGCTCCAGATTGATGCGCCCGCCCTCAGCCCAATCGCCCAGGGTGGTCTTGGACAGCGTCTCGCCCGACACCTCGACGGCGAACCAGCCGGGCCCCGTCTCGGTCACCGTCAGGCAGCAGCCCGCATGGCTGATGGAGGCGCCCAGGTCGATGTTCGCCGTGTCCCATGCGGTTTCGATCTCGTAGCGCCGGTCGCGCTCGGTCTGGCGCACGCTGCGGACGCGGCCGATGTCGGTGACGATGCCGGTGAACATTTCAGATCCGCTCGTAGCGCTCCCACAGGTCGTCGCCCAGCGTCTCGACCGACAGACGCCGGAACTTGGGGGCGTCGGCCAGTTTCGCAAGCGTCAGCCCCGCGACGCAGGGCCGCCCGTCCCCGCCCAGCAGGTTCGGGGCGCGAAACCATTCGATGCGGTCGACCAGCCCCGCGCGCAGGAAGGACGCCGCGACCTGGCCGCCGCCTTCGATCAGGACGGAGGTGAGGCCTCGGCGCGACAGGGCCGTCAGCACAGCGGCGGGCTCCGGCCGCCCGCCGTCGGCCAAACGCTCGACCTCGGCCTGGCCGATGGGGCGCGGGGCGGCGGTGGTGAGGATCAGGGTGTTGGAGGCGGCGACCTTGGCCGTTTCGCGCGTGCGCAGGCGGCTGTCGAGGACGACGCGCAACGGGTTCCTTCTCCCATCGTGGGAGAAGGTGGGCGGCGCAGCCGCTCGGATGAGGGGGGCGGTCGAACCAGCCTCATCGCCGGGCGCGCGCGCAGAAATCTCCCCCTCATCCGTCTTGCTGCGCAAGCCACCTTCTCCCACGAGGGGAGAAGGAAGGCGCACTGTCAGATCCGGATCGTCGGCCAGCACCGTCTCCACCCCCACAAGAATGGCGTCGTGTTCGGCGCGCAGGCGGTGGCCTTGGGCGCGCGCGGCCTCGCCCGTGATCCATTTGGATTCGCCGCTCGCGGTGGCGATGCGGCCGTCCAGCGAGGTGGCCAGCTTCAGGGTGACGCGCATCAGCCGCGTCCGGGCTCGTCCAGCCCTTCGTCGCCCAGGAATTTGGCGAAGTCGCCCGTGTGGCGGAAGTCCTTGTAGACCGAGGCGTAGCGGACATAGGCCACCTCATCGACCGACTTCAGCGCCTTCATGATGAAGTCACCGACGACGTGCGACGGAATCTCGGTCTCGCCCAGGCTTTCCAGCTGACGCACGATGCGGCTGACGAGTTGTTCGACCTGCTCGGCCTGAACCGGGCGTTTGCGCAGGGCAATGCCCAGCGAGCGCTCCAGCTTGTCGCGGTCGAACGGCGTGCGCCGGCCGTTGCGTTTCAGGATCACCAGTTCACGCAGCTGGACCCGCTCGAAGGTGGTGAAGCGCCCGTTGCATTGCGGGCAGGACCGACGGCGCCGGATGGCCGCGCCGTCGTCCGACGGGCGGCTGTCCTTCACCTGGGTGTCCTGGTTTCCGCAGAAGGGGCACTTCATCAGCGACTTATCCGTAGATCGGGAAGCGGTGCGTCAGCTCGCGCACCTGGGCCGCAACGCCCGCCGCCACGGCCGGATCAGCTTCGTCGCCGCCCTTCATCGAGGCGACCACGTCGGCGATCCAGTGGCCGATCTGTTTGAACTCTTCCTCGCCGAAGCCGCGCGTGGTGCCCGCAGGCGTCCCCAGGCGCACGCCCGAGGTGATGGTGAAGGGCGCGGTGTCGAATGGCACGCCGTTCTTGTTGCAGGTCATCAGCGCCTTTTCGAGCTCGTGCTCGGTCGCCTTGCCGGTCACGCCCATGGGGCGCAGGTCGACCAGCATCAGATGGCTGTCGGTGCCGCCCGAGACGATCGCCAGACCGCGCTCGACCAGGACACCGGCCAGGGCTTGGGCGTTCTTCACCACCTGAGCTGCATAGGCCTTGAACTCGGGCTTCAGCGCCTCGCCGAAGGCGACGGCCTTGGCGGCGATGACATGCTCCAGCGGTCCGCCCTGCAGGCCGGGGAAGACGGCGGAGTTGATCTTCTTGGCGATGTCGCCGTCATCGGTCAGCACCATGCCGCCGCGCGGGCCGCGCAGGGTCTTGTGCGTGGTGGTGGTCACGACATGGGCGTGGGGCACCGGATCGGGATAGACGCCGCCAGCGATCAGGCCGGCGTAGTGGGCCATGTCCACCATCAGATAAGCGCCGACCGAGTCCGCGATCTCGCGGAACCGCTTGAAGTCGATGTGGCGGCTGTAGGCCGAGGCGCCGGCCAGGATCAGCTTGGGCTTCTCGCGCTCGGCCATTTCGGCGACGTGGTCGTAGTCGATCAGGTGGTCGTCCTCGCGCACCTTATAGGTGACGGGGCGGAACCACTTGCCGGACTGGTTGGCCGGCGAGCCGTGGGTCAGGTGACCGCCGCAGGCCAGGTCCATGCCCAGGAAAGTGTCGCCGGGCTGGAGCAGGCTCATGAACACCGCCTGGTTGGCCTGGGCGCCCGAGTGCGGCTGCACATTGGCGAAGGCGGCGCCGAACAGCTGCTTGGCCCGCTCGCGCGCCAGATCTTCGGTGACGTCCACGAACTCGCAGCCGCCGTAGTAGCGACGGCCGGGATAGCCCTCGGCGTATTTGTTGGTCAGGACCGAGCCTTGCGCCTCCAGCACGGCGCGCGAGACGATGTTTTCCGACGCGATCAATTCGATCTGTTCGCGCTGGCGGCCCAGTTCGCCCTGGATGCCCCGGAAGATGTCGGGATCGGCGTCCGAAAGCGTCTTGGCGAAGAAGGCGTCGTGGGTGAAGGCGGTCACTGGCGTCCCCGAGACTCTAGATAGGCGATCCTTCTAGGCCTGAGGGGGGCTCACCACAACATCTTGTGGCTGCCCCGCACTAGCGGAACTTGCGCATGCCCCTAGGCCCTTGCCGTCCGGCGCCAGCGCGTTTGCCCAGCCAGTCCTTCCAGTCGGGCCAGTTGCGGCGACGCCCGCCGCCGTCGGCCCATTCCGGGCCTGTTTCGGCGTTGAAGATCGCCACGTCGGCCAGGCCGCCCTGTTTGAAGTTTTGCAGCTTCACGCCCTTGCCTCGGCCCATTTCAGGCAGCTCGGCGATGGGGAAGATCAGCGCCTTGATGTTCTCGCCGATGGTGGCGACGTGATCGCCCGTCACCCGCCACATGGCCAGCATCCCGCCGTTCAGCACCTGCTTGCCGCCGCGTTTTTGGGCCAGCAGGTCGTTCTCGGGCGCGACGAAGCCGTAGCCGGCCTTTGACGCCACCAGCAGCTTGGCGCCCGGCTCATGCGCCACGACGTTGATGATCTCGGCCTTCTCGTCCAGGTCGATCATCAGCCGCAGCGGCTCGCCATGCCCCCGGCCCGAGGCGAGCTTGTCGGCTCCGATGGTGAAGATCCGCCCGTCAGACGCCCCGACCAGCAGCTTGTCGGTCGTATAGGCCGGAACCAGGAAGCCCAGGCTGTCGCCCTCCTTGAACTTCAGCTCGGACGGATCGTCCACCTTGCCCTTGGCGGCCCGGATCCAGCCGCGCTCGGACAGGATGACGGTGATCGCCTCGCGCGGAATGAAGGCCTCCATCGGCGCGAAGTTCGAGGCGTCGACGGCCTCGCCGATGGTGGTGCGGCGCGGCGAGACCAGCGCCTTGCGCACCGCCTCCAGCTCCTTGCCGATCGCCTTCCACTGCTTGCCCTCGGACGACGTCAGCGCCTTCAGCTGGGCCAGCTCCTCGGACAGCGCCTTGAACTCGTTCTCGATCGCCATCTCCTCGATCCGCGCCAGCTGGCGCAGACGAGTGTCGAGGATGTAGTCGGCCTGGGGCTCGCTCAGCCCGAAGCGCGCGATCAGCACCGCCTTGGGCTGCTCCTCCTCGCGGACGATGCGGATCACCTCGTCCAGGTTCAGGAAGACGATACGCAGGCCTTCCAGCAGATGCAGGCGTTTTTCGACGCGCGCGATCCGCCATTGGCTGCGCCGGTTCAGCACCTCGCGGCGGTGATCCAGGAAGGCTTTGAGGCAGTCCTTCAGGCCCATGACGCGCGGCGTGCCGGTGGCGTCCAGCACGTTCATGTTGATCGGGAAGCGAACCTCCAGATCCGAGAGCTTGAACAGGCTCTCCATCAGAACCTCAGGCTCGACCGTGCGGCTCTTGGGCTCGAGCACCAGGCGGATATCCTCGGCCGACTCGTCGCGCACGTCGCCCAGCAGCGGGGCCTTCTTGTTCTCGATCAGGTCGGCAAGCGCCTCGATCAGGCGGCTCTTCTGCACCTGATAGGGCATCTCGGTGACAACGATGCGCCAGACGCCGCGACCCAGGTCCTCGGTCTCCCAGCGCGCGCGCAGGCGCACGCCGCCGCGACCCGTCTCATAGGCGTCCAGGATGGAGGCGTGGCCCTCGACCGACACGCCGCCGGTGGGGAAGTCCGGCCCCGGCACGATCTGCACCAGTTCCTCGGTCGTGACGTCGGGACGCTCCAGGATCATCTGGCAGGCGTCGATCAGCTCTCCGACATTGTGCGGCGGGATCGAGGTCGCCATGCCCACGGCGATGCCGGACGAGCCGTTGGCCAGCAGGTTCGGAAAGCCGGCCGGCAGCACGACCGGCTCTTCGTCCTGATCGTCATAGGTGGCGCGGAAGTCGACCGCGTCCTGATCGATGCCGTCCAGCAGCAGCACGGCCGCCGGCGTCAGCTTGCACTCGGTGTAGCGCATGGCCGCGGCGCTATCGCCGTCGATGTTGCCGAAGTTCCCCTGCCCGTCCACCAGCGGATAGCGCTGGGCGAAATCCTGGGCCAGGCGCACCAGGGCCTCATAGATCGAGGCGTCGCCGTGGGGGTGGTATCCGCCCATCACCTCGCCGACGACCTTGGCGCATTTGCGCGCCGCCGCCTGCGGGTTCAGCCGCATCTGATGCATGGCGTACAGGATGCGGCGGTGCACGGGCTTGAAGCCGTCGCGCACGTCAGGCAGCGCCCGGTTGGTGATGGTCGACAGGGCGTAGGCGAGGTAGCGCTTGGACAGCGCCTCGGCCATCGGCTCCTCGACGATGCGGCCGCCTTCGGGCGGAGGGGTGTGAACGGTCATGCGCCTGCGAATCGGAAATCTGGACGCACAAGTCTAGCCCGCTTCGGCGTGTCGCAGGGCGTTAACCACGATCGGGAGACGCGCGTTAAGCCTTTGGGACTAGGTCCACCCTGTTCCTTTCGACGGCCTGGTGGCGGAGGGGCTACGCGGACGGCTCGCAAGCCGTCAGACCCTCCGTTCGACTCGGAGGCCAGGCCTCCAAGGTTTATTCTGCGCTATGCTCAGCCCGCGGGGCCTCGCGGCTTAAGCGCAGATTCTTCCCTTTGCGCTATGCTCGCGACGCGGTCGCTCGCGGCTTTGAGCGCGATTTGCTTTTTCGCACCTCTCGGCCTTGAGCGAATGTCGACAAGCAAGCGCCGCGCGCCCTGCCCTGTTGACGAACGGCGACTCCCTATCTATACGACCGCCTCCGCCGCAAGGTCCGCCCCTGCGGCTTTTCTATTGTTTCCTCGTCCCGGCCGCGCTCAAGCAGCGAGCCGCCGCGCGGCGAGGGGTAGCGCACTAAGGATAAGGCCATGAAGGTCCGCAGCTCGCTCAAGTCGCTCAAGGGTCGCCACCGCGACTGCAAGATCGTTCGCCGCAAGGGCGTGGTCTTCGTGATCAACAAGACCGATCCCCGCTTCAAGGCGAAGCAGGGCTAAGCGAGAGCTTGGTTCGCTAACGCGATCGACGCGGTCGATCGCTGCTTAAGCGAAGAGTATTCAGGCTGCGGACTTGTCCGCAGCCTTTTTCGCGTCCGCCGTTGATGCCGGCTGGCGGACATGGTTAGCCTCCCCGCCAGTTTTTCGGAGTTTCCTTCATGGCCGACGACGCCGCCTTCGACGCCTCGCCCGACGTCCTGACCGCCACGGCCCAGGGCCGGCTGCGCACCATCATCGAGCGTCTGGAACGTCTGGAAGAAGACAAGCAGGCCGTCATGACCGACATGAAGGAGGTCTTCGCCGAGGCCAAGGGCGAGGGCTACGACGTCAAGGTGCTGCGCAAGGTCATCCGCATCCGCAAGCAGGACAAGGCCAAGCGCCAGGAAGAGGAAGCCATTCTGGACCTCTACCTCTCGGCCCTCGGCGAGGTCTGAGGCGACCCGGCTTGAAGCGCACCCCGCTCGGACCTTCCAAGGGCGGGCTGCGCACGAGCGGCCTGAAGCGGGATAGCGGCAAGCCCCCGCGCTCAGGCAGCCCAAAGGGCGATAGCGCGAAATCAACGCGCTCAAGCAGCCTGAAAGGCGATAGCGCAAACAACAAGCCGCTGAGCCCCTTCGAGGCTCAGCGCAAAGCGGCCCAGCGGGCCGCCCTCAACGCCCTGAAACGCGCCCGCCGCTCGGCAGAGAAGGCGGGCGTTTCCTTGTCCGAATGGGAGGGCGAGTTTCTGGAGTCGGTGGACGAACGCATCCGCACCCACGGCCGCGCCTTTGCCGATCCCGAAAAGGGCGCGCCCGGCCAGGCCCTGTCGGCCCTGCAAGGCCGCAAGCTCAAGGAAATCACCCGCAAGGCCAAGGGCGAGCCGCCTCGAAGGCGGTCGCCGCCGACCGACTGACGTAGCGAGCCGCAGCCGCTCAAGCCTGGCTGGCGCGCGGCGACGCCACGCGGCCGCGAACGACGCGGCATGCGTTCGATCGCCTGGCCGAGCCTCTGCGCTGTCGATTTGGAGCGCGCGGCCCCCCATCGTCGGTCGGGTCTAGTCCGCAGAGCGCTTTCGATACGGCTATCAACCCCTGCTCGCTGGCCCGCAGCCCGCGGCGCGGCGGGCGCTCGAGGCGTCGTATGTCTCCAGCCTCGGCAGGACATGATGAAACTGAGCGACCGCCTCGGACCAGGTCTCGAGAAGGCGGCGTGCGAGCGGCGAACCGGACTCCTCGGCGTGAAGGGCCACGAGCCTGCGAAGGCGTCCCTCCGCTTCGCCCATCACCCGCTGGCTCATCACCGATTCATCGCTGAAGCGGAGACGCGCGGTTCGCTGCGGATCATGAATGAAGGCCTCGCCCCCCGACATCCCCGCGCCGAAGTTCCATCCCGTTTCGCCCAGGACGACCACAGTTCCGCCTGTCATATATTCGCAGCCGTGCGCGCCGCATCCCTCGATCACCGCCGTGGCTCCCGAGTTTCGCACCGCGAACCGCTCGCCCGCCGCGCCGGCCGCGAGCAGAGTTCCGGAAGTCGCGCCGTACAGACAAGCGTTTCCGATCAGCGCCTCGCCAGCTGCCCAGACGGTCGGGCGGACGATGAGGTCAGCGCCAGACAGTCCCTTGCCGACATAGTCGTTGGCCTCGCCATCCAGCTCGATGCGCAGGCCGGCGACGCACCAGGCGCCCAAAGACTGGCCTGCGGCTCCACGCAGCTTCAGCGTCAGCCGCCCAGGCGACAAATCTGAACCATGGCGGCGCACGATATGGGAGGAGATGCGCGCGCCTATCGCGCGTTGGGTGTTGGCCACGGCGTAGGTCAGGGACATCTTCTCCAGGCCGTTGAGGAAGCGCGCCGCATCTCCGACGACTCGGGCGTCCAGTGTGTCGGGGACGGCATTGTAGGGAGGTTCGATAGAGCGCGACTCGTCCTCGCCGACCCGCACCAGCAGCGGGTTGAGGTCCAGGTCATCCAGATGGGCGTCGCCGCGTGACACCTGACGCAGCAGATCGGTTCGACCGACAGCCTCGTCGAGTGATCGCAGCCCCAGCGACGCCAACTGCTCTCTCGTTTCTTCAGCGATGAAGCTGAAAAGGTTCACTACCTTCTCCGGAGTGCCGGTGAACATCGCGCGCAATCGCTCATCCTGAACGCAGACCCCCACGGGGCACGTGTTCGAGTGGCATTGACGCACCATGAGGCAGCCGACGGCGATCAGGCTGGCCGTCCCGATGCCGAACTCTTCAGCACCCAGCAAAGCGGCGATCACGATGTCCCGGCCGGTGCGCAGCCCCCCGTCGGCCCGAAGTCGTACGCGGCCGCGCAGCCCATTCAGGCTCAAGACCTGGTGCGCCTCGGACAAGCCCAACTCCCATGGCAGGCCCGCATGCTTGATTGAACCCAAAGGCGAGGCGCCGGTGCCTCCGTTGTGGCCCGAGACGAGGATGACGTCAGCCTTGGCCTTGGCCACGCCGGCCGCCACGGCGCCGATGCCGGACTGAGCGACAAGCTTCACCGTCACCCGGGCGTCAGGATTGATCTGCTTCAGATCGTAGACAAGTTGAGCCAGATCCTCGATCGAATAGATGTCGTGATGCGGCGGGGGGCTTATCAAACCCACGCCGGGCGTTGAGTGACGCATTCGCGCGATGAAATCGGTGACCTTGAAACCGGGCAGCTGGCCGCCTTCGCCAGGCTTGGCGCCCTGGGCCACCTTGATCTCGATCTCGCGGCACTGATTCAGATATTCGGCCGTGACGCCAAATCGGCCGGAGGCGATCTGCTTGACCGCGCTGTTGGCGTTGTCGCCATTGGGTCGGGGCATGTACCGCTCGGGGTCCTCGCCGCCCTCTCCCGAAACCGACCGCGCGCCGATGCGGTTCATGGCGACATTCAGTGTCTCATGAGCCTCAGGCGACAAGGCGCCAAGGGACATGCCTGGCGTCACGAAGCGGCGGCGGATGTCATTCACGCTTTCGACGTCATCGATGGGGATCGGGACGGCGGAGCGGAAATCCAACAGGTCGCGCACTGCGGTCGGCGGCAGTTCCCTGACCCGGCGGGAATAGGCCTTGAAGCGCCCATAGTCGCCGCGCGTGGTCGCGTCCTGCAGCCTGTGGATCAGTTCGGCGTCCCACCCGTGGGTTTCCTCCCCGGCTCGAATCCGGTGCGATCCGCCTATGCGCAGCGAGGGCCGCCACGCGCCAAAACCCTGGTTCGTCTTGCGGATGAGCTGCGCCTCCAGCCCCGCCAAACCGATGCCGGAGATGCGCGAAGTCATGCCGGGAAAGAATTCCGCGACGAGGGCGCGCGACAACCCCAACGCCTCGAACTCGCAGGCGCCGCGATAGGCGGAAATGACCGAAATGCCCTTCTTGGCCAGTATCTTCATCAGTCCGGCTTCAACCGCCGACTTATGGTTCAGGCAGGCTTGGCGCAGGCTCAAGCCCGGATAGCGACCGCCCTCCAGGCGTTCGAGGAAGGTTTCCTGCGCGAGCCAGCCGTTCACGGCCGTGGCGCCGACCCCGATCAGCACCGCGAAGGCATGCGCGTCGATGGCTTCAGCAGAACGCACCACCAAAGAGCAGTAGGTGCGGAGCCCTTCATCCACCAATCGACCGTGCACTGCGGCTGTGGCCAGTATCATGGGGATCAGCGGCCGGTCGTCGCCCGTCTGCTGATCCGTCAGCACGATAAGTCCGGCGCCGCCGCGGGCCGCAGCCACAGCTTCGCTCCGAATACGGTGCAGGGCAGCCTTCAACTCCCCCTCGGCCGCGCCGAAGGTGCAGTCGATGACGGCAACGCCGCCCTCGCCGACGACGTCCAGCATGCGCTCGTACATGCCAGTGGTCAGCACCGGACTGTCCAATACGAACACTCGGGTCTGGGTCTCGTCCTGGGCGAGGATGTTGCCGAGGTTTTTGAACCGGGTCCGCAGGCTCATCGCACCGGCTTCACGCAGGGAATCGATCGGCGGATTGGTGACCTGGGCGAACGCCTGCCTGAAGTAGTGGGCGAATGGCCGATCCTGATGGGACAGCACCGCCGGCGGTGCGTCGTCGCCCATGGAGGCTGTCGCCTCTTTGCCTTCGCCGGCCATCGGATCCAGCAGCGTGTCTAAGTCTTCCTGCGTCCAGCCGACCGCAGCCTGAAAGCGGGTCAGGTCTTCTCCGGACAGACGGCGGGGCTCCGGTCCGGGCCCGATCAGGGGATCCAGTCCAACCATGTTCGTCAGCCACTGACGGTATGGGAGGGCGGCGGCCAGTCGATCGACGGTCTGCGTTTCGTCATAAAGAACGCCAGCCTCGAGATCGACGGAAATCATCCGTCCGGCTCCAATGTGCAACCGCCGCTTGATGCGAACATCGGGCACGCCGGTCATGCCGACCTCGGAGCCGCAGATCAGCAGGCCATCGGCGGTCTCGGCGACGCGCAGAGGACGCAGCCCGTTTCGGTCCTTGCCCGCCACCACCCACCGGCCGTCCGTAGCGCAGACGGCGGCGGGCCCATCCCAGGGCTCCATCACTGCATTGCAGTAGGCGTAGAGGGCCCGATGATCTTCAGTGATCACACCCTCGATCGGCGCCTCCGGGATCAGCAGGGCCTTGACCATCGGAGCGGGCCTGCCGGCGCGGACAAGCACCTCGAAGACATTGTCCAGCGCCGCGGAATCGGAGCCGCCGGCCTGAATCACCGGCTTGACCACAGCGTCGTCGGCGCCGAAGGCCTCGGCGGTCATGCGAATCTCGTGACTCCGCATCCAGTTGGCGTTGCCACGGAGGGTGTTGATCTCGCCGTTATGCGCCAGGATCCGAAACGGCTGCGCCAGCCGCCATTCAGGAAAGGTGTTGGTCGAATAGCGTTGGTGGAACAGCGCCACATTGGCCTCCACCCGAGGATCGTTGAGGTCCGGGTAGAAGTCCGCCAGCGCCTGAGCCAGCATCATCCCTTTGTAGATCACCGACCGCGCCGACAGCGAGCAGATATAGAAATGCTGCAGTCCCGCCGCTGTCGCCCGCGCCTCGATCCGACGTCGCAGCAGATAAAGCGCCCGCTCCAGTTCCTCTCCCTCCAGACCGTCTGGGGCGCTGAGCATGATCTGTTCGATCTCGGGCCGGGTCGCCGCCGCCCGCTGGCCCAGCACAGACATGTCGGTCGGCACCTGCCGCCAGCCGTAGAGCCAGAAGCCCGCCCCCATCACTTCGCGCTCGACGATGGTCCGAGCCTCTTCCTGAGCCGCAAGATCGACCCGGGGCAAGAAGATCATGCCCACGGCGATGGGACCGGGCCGAGGGTCGTGACCAGCGTCGCGGACCTGGGCCTCGAAGAAGGTGCGAGGCAGGCCGATCAGGATTCCGGCGCCGTCTCCGGACTTGCCGTCGGCGTCCACCGCGCCACGATGCCAGACGGCCTTCAGCGCCCGTAGCGCGAGGTCAATCACGTCGCGGCGGGGACGGCCGTCGATGGCGGCGACCAGGCCCACACCGCAGGCATCTCGTTCCGAGGCGGGGTCGTAAGCATGCCCATCGATCAGGCGCTGACGATCACGCAGGTGAGCCTCTGGATCGAAACTCACGCCGCCGCTCGCGCGCGGTTGGTCAGCCAGGTTTCGATCTCAGCTGCCGCGTCCTGTCCATCCTTGACGGCCCACACGACCAGCGAGGCCCCCCGGACGATGTCGCCTGCGGCGAAGACCCCTTCCAGCGTCGTCGCACTCGTGCGGCCGGCCGTTCGGACGGTTCGCCATTCGGTGAGGGCCAGATCAGGCTCCTCGAACAGGGCCGGAAGGTCTTCGGGATCAAAACCCAGAGCTTCGATCACCAGGTCGGCGGCGAGATCGAACTCGCCGTCTGCGCTCGGCTCGACGCTCCTGCGGCCATCCTCGCCCTGAGCCCCCAGAACCATCCGCTGGGCTCGCACACCGGACACCCGCCGGGCGTCTCCCAGCAGCAAGCGCGGGGCGGCCAGCCATTCAAACACGGCGCCTTCTTCTTCTGCGTTCGCCACCTCCCGCGCGCTGCCGGGCATGTTGTCGCGGTCGCGGCGGTACAGACAGGTCACCGAAACCGCGCCCTGCCGCACCGCAGTCCGCACGCAATCCATCGCCGTGTCCCCGCCGCCGATGACCACGACCCGCTTGCCCGCCGCATTCAGAGCGCCGCTGTCGAAGGCTGGGACGGCGTCCATGAACCCTTTTCGGTTAGAGGCGATCAGATAGTCCAACGCCGGCGCCACCCCGACCGAACCGCCGCCCGGGGCCGCCAGCCGGCGCGCCTGATAGACGCCAGTCGCCACCAGCACGGCATCATGGGCGGCCCGCACTTCGGCGAACGACAGGTCGTTTGGCCCAGACCCTCCGATATCAACGCCCAGCCGAAGAACGACGCCCCCCTCGACCAGTCGATCCAAACGTCGCTGCACGACGTGCTTCTCGAGCTTGAAGCTCGGTATGCCATAGGTCAGCAAGCCGCCGGCGCGGTCGTAACGGTCATAGAGGGTCACCGCATAGCCCGCAGAACGCAGTCGGTCCGCCGCCGCCAAGCCGGCTGGACCCGCGCCCACGACACCGACCGACTGCCCCCGCTCACCTCGGTGACGGATGGGCTCGATCCAGCCCTTCTCGAAGGCCATTTCGCCTAGCCATCGCTCTACCGAGCCGATGGTCACCGTCTCCCAGCCCGCCTGTTCGAGCGTGCAGGCGCCTTCACACAGACGATCCTGCGGGCAGATGCGGCCGCAAATCTCGGGCATGGCGGAGGTCGCATGCGCTTGGCGCCACGCCTCTTCGGCCCGACCTTCAGCAGCCAGCCTGAGCCAATCCGGGATGTTGTTCGCTAGCGGGCAGCCGCTCTGGCAAAAAGGCACGCCGCATTGGGCGCAGCGGCTCGACTGAGCTTTTCCCGACCGGCCGTCGAAATCAGCATGGATTTCGCTGAACGTTCCAACGCGCTCGGGCGCCGGCGTCTTGGCGGGCCCCACTCGCGGAACAATGACGAAAGTCTGGTTCTCGGACGGCACGGAAGTCCTCTTCGCAACGGCGCACGGGTCTACGACTTAGAGAGCGGTTTTAGCAAGTTTCACTCAACATTGATGGCTTAACGCCATGGAGCGCAATTTTCTTTCAGAAAGTGCACAAGCTGAGTGAGAGAATGCCGCGAACTCGGCGACTCCTCGGTCGTGAGGTTGCTGGTTCAGTAGGTTTCCAGCGCTTCTCCGTGGAGGTGGACATCCAGCCCCTGCTCCTCGCCCGCAGCGGTCACGCGAAGGCCGGTCGTGAACTTGCAGATCATCAAGATGAAAAAGGTGCCCGCGGCGCTGTAGGCGATGATCCAGATCAGACCGATCGCTTGGACGACGACATTGGCGTCTTGCGACAAGCTGTTGACCGCTGTTGTGGCGAAGGCGCCCGTCAGCAAGGCGCCCAGGACGCCCCCTGCCCCATGGAGCCCGAAAGCGTCCAGGCTGTCGTCATAGCGAAGCAGCTTCTTGATCCAGACCGAGGCGACGTAACAGACCGGTCCGGCCGCGAGACCGATGACGACCGCCCCCTTGGGATCTACGAAGCCTGCCGCTGGGGTTATAGCCACCAGGCCGCCGACGAGGCCGGACAGCATGCCGATCAGCGAGACCTTCTTCCTGTGGAGCACCTCGACCAGCTTCCAGGTCAAAGCAGAGGCTGCAGCGGCCAGCAGCGAGTTAATCACCGCCACAGCCGCCAGCGCGTCGGCGGCGCCGGCCGAGCCTGCATTGAACCCGATCCAGCCGACGAGCAGCAGCGACGCGCCGATCATGGTCAGCACCGGATTGTGCGGATTGATGGGGGCGACGCCGTAATCCTTGCGCGCGCCGAGAACGATCGCGCAAACCAGGCCCGCGACACCGGAGTTCACGTGGACCACCGCCCCGCCGGCGAAATCCAGGACACCGGAAGCCCCTAGAAAGCCGCCGCCCCAGACCCAGTGGGCGATGGGTGCGTAGACAACCAACGACCAGAGCGCGGTGAACAGCAGCAGGGCCGAGTATTTGAAGCGTTCGGCAAAGGCGCCGGTGATGAGGGCTGGCGTGATGACCGCGAAGGTCAGTTGGAACGATATCCAGAGGAACTCCGGAATGCCGGGCAGCAGGCCATGGGCTGTTTCAACCGTCACCCCATTCAGGAAGATGGCGTCGAAGCTTCCAACGACCCGATTCACCGTGTCGGCGTCAAATCCGCCCAGGGATCCCGCCCTGCCGAACGCAAGGCTGTAGCCGGCCACGAACCAAGTCAGCGCGACCACCGCAAAAACCCCGACCGACTGGGTGATCGTGGCGATGACGTTTTTGCGGCGCACCATGCCACCGTAGAACATGGCCAGCCCCGGCAGGGTCATGAGCAGCACCAGAGCCGTCGATGTCGTCAGCCAGGCTGCGCCGGCGCTGTCCAACTCCAGCGGAACCTGATGCGCCATAAGCGCTTGGCCTGCCGGCGACGCATGAGCGGCGGCCGGCAGCACCGTTGAGAATAAGGCGAAGGCTCCCGCAAGGGTCGTCCGATATCGCGTCACCTGCTCCATCCCCCAGAACGAAATTGCGCACGTGCGAAATATTTACCGCGATTGCGAAATAAGCAAGTCGCGAAAGCCCTCGGAGTGGAAGCTTTCTTGCAGCGGCCGAGATCAGCTTGTTGAAGCGTCATGTGAGGGTGACGCCTCAGCCTCGGGCGAGCTGGCTGAGGGTAACGGCTAAGACGGCGCGGCCCCGGCCGCGGGCAGGATCGCGACCATCTGAAGCGTGGCGTCGGCGTTCTCCACTATGGTGAAGGTCGACGGCGACAGGCCCTCTGCGTCAAGCCGGCCCAAGAAGGTCAGCAGGCCTGACGTCGAGGCGGATGCGACGGTCACGGTGACCTGACCTTGCGACTCGGCGATGTCCAGATCGACTCCGGCCTCGTCCGCCTGGGCCTGAAGCCGCGTTCTCAGCGGAGCGCCTGCGACGCTGGGCTTCCAGCGTCGCGCAGCCTCGAGCGTCTGATGGGCGGATCGCCAGTCGGACGCCGCCGCCGCGCGCGCCTGTCGCGCGGCGCCGCTTGCGAACCACAGGGCGAGGCATAGGGCCATCGCCGCCGCACAGGCGATGAAGACGCGTTCGCGCTGCGTCCTCGCGAGGAACCAGGCCTGTGGCCTCATGACCGGCGCTCCAGTCGCAGGTCGCTCACGATACGCCCCTCGTCTTCCACAGTGGACAGGTCGTCCGCATCGAAGCCCGCCGTGGCCAGTTCGGACTTCAGCTGATCGAGATCCTGGAACGCGGGATAGGTGACGACGGCGTTCAGCCCCTCGCCCGGCTCGGCGCCGAACGCATCCAGCTCGGCGCCTGGCACGCGCTCGATAGCGGCGGACAGCGCGGCGGCGGCGGCGGCGAGATCACCTGGCGCGCGGGCGGCCCCGACCCGGCGCGCCAGCTCCGCATCGCTCGCCTGCCCGACATCGGACCAGACTAGGGCGGCAGCCGATCGGACCTCGCGCCGTGCCTCCGCCGTCTTCGATTTGAAGGCCAGGACGTGCGCAAGGTCCACGATCATGGGGCTCAGAACGAGTGCCGCCGCCAGGCCTGCGGCGAGCGACCAGCGCTTCATCGGCTCTCTGGCCTGTCTGGCCTGACCTCTCAGATCCAGCGGTGGGTTCAGGGCGAGGTTGGACAGAGTCGCTTCAAAGAGGTCTTCCGCCGGCGTCCGCGCCAGCCCCGGTGTGACGGTCTCGACCAGATCGGGCTGGACCACCGCCGCGAGCGCCCGACCGCGCAGGACCACACCGCCCGCCGCCACGGCGGTCAGAACGGCCTGCGGCTCCTCGGGCCGAGGCAGGACGAGACTGTTCGGCACGACTGACACCGGCGCGAGGTGCAGGGCCTCGAAGTAATCGCCCCACGCCTCCACGAGGGAGGCGGCGGCGACCGCGATCAGCTGCCCGTCTTCCTGCACCGGACCCAGGGCCGCCACGAGGCGATCGGTCGGCGCCGCAAGCTCGTCGCGCAGCCTCCATAGAGCCGCAGCGCGCCTTTGGGGGGCGTTGCCCTGTACGGGCTCGACCCATCGGACCAGCACGTCCGACCCCGGAACCAGGGCCACGTCCCGAACATCCGGCCGCGGCCGAGCCGTCTCCAGCGTGATCTCGCCCCGCTCCAGCAGGGCGCCGGCGCTGTCGAACAGGCGATAGGGCGCGGGATCGGTCGCTCGCTCGGGGATGAGGATCAGGCGTGTCGTCTTCATTCTTCCAGCGTCCAGCGGCGGATGACGGTGCGCACGGCGCCATCGGGCGCGGCGTGCAGAAGGGCGGTGCGGACGGCGCGCGCGCCACCCTGTTCGACCTCGACCTTGAGGCGGAACCAGCGCGGGTCGAAGGCGGGCTGGGCGCGAGTTTCGTCGGAGGTCGGAAGGGCCGCCAGCGCCGGCTGGCTCCAGAAGACGTCGGCTCGGCCCCAGCCCCCGGCCGGGCGGGCGGTCAGCACCTGCCGCGCCGCCGGCGTCGGCAGGCCGCCCAGGGTCAGCATGGTCAGCAACGGCGCCTCGTCCGCGGTCAGGCTGTCGGGATTGAGCGGCGACAGGGCGGTCGTGGGCAGGGCGCAGACCCAGGGGCGCAGTTGGTCATAGAGGTCCGGCGCAAAGCCCTTGATCGCGCGCAGTTCGCTGACCTCGGCCAGCATCACGCCCCCGGTGCGATAGGCTCCGCCGTAGGCGGCGTCCTCCGCGCCCAGCGGCCGCGCCTGCGTATCCGCGTCCAGCCAGTCGACCAAGGCGTCGCCCGCCGCGGCCATGCGGCCGGTCTCGACGCCCAGCGCACGGCCAAGGGCGAGAAACTGCGCCAGCCCCAGATCGCGGACCGATAGATCCTCGCCCACGCCCTGGACCACGCTATTCAGATTGAAGCAGGCCTGGCCGTCGTCCAGCGTGGCCGCCACCGCTCCGCTTTCGATAGGCAGGGTCAGGGTCTGGCCTCGCCAGGCCTCGGGAGCGGGTCTGGCCGCCGGGTCTCGCAAGGCCGCGATACGGGCCGCCGCGAGCCGCTCGGCGCCCGCCGCCAGCGCCTGGGCCTGGGCGCCGCTTTCGGCGTTCACCGCGCGGCGCACCGAAAAGCGCACATCATCCAGGATCACCACGGCCACCGCCGCCATGGCCGCCGTCAGCAGCAACACGGTCAGCAGGGCCATGCCCTCCCGCTCCACACGTCCCCGCCTCATGCCTCCGCGCCCGTCAGGAACAACTGCTCGATCGCGCCCAGACCATCCAGCGTCAGGCGGATGCGCACCGCGTCGGGCAGGGGTCGCTCCATCGAGGCGGCGTAGGCGGGCGCCGCCTGGCCGCCGACCATGAAGCTGACCTCGGCGGCGCGAACGCCGCGCGCCAGAATCTGCGGCGGGCCCTGCCGGGCGCCGTCCAGATGGTCTGTGAAGCGGCGCTCCAGCCGGTCTTCCACCAGCCGATACTCGACCCTTTGCAGCGACGGGCGCGGGTCTTCTCCCGGATTGGTCCAGCCGGCGCGGGTCAGCACCAGCAGCGCGTCGTCAGGGTTCTGGCCGGTCATCATCGGCTGGGCCGAGGGTCGGCCGTTGACGCCGCGCGTGCGCCGTTCGGTCGCCTGGCCGATGTCGGCGCGCAGCATGGCGCGCAGGCGCTGCAGCTCGGCCACGCCCTCGCTGGCCTGGCGCACGCTGTCGCGCGTGTTCAGACTGACCACCAGGACCGAGGCGCCTGCGCCCGCGATCAGGGCGAAGACGGCCAGGGCGACCAGCACCTCGACCAGCGAGAACCCCGCGCGCCTGCTCACGCCGGGCTCCGTCGGAACATCACACGCTCGCCGGCCAGCCGTCCGTCGATGCGCGCCTGAACCGAGATGCGCAGGATGGCCGGGTCTTCGGTGGCCACGACCTCTCTACTCCAGGCCCAGTCTCGGCCGGCTAGCTGATCGACCCCTTCGGTGAGGCCGACCGGGAGCGTGGGCGCGATGACGGCTTCGATGGCGCGGTTGTCCGCCACGACGCTGGCCAGGGCGCGCTCTTCCACCCGCACGGCCGAGCGCGTCGCCTCGCCCGTCAGGTGCAGCAGCGCCAGCGCCCCCAGCGAGAACACCGCAAGCGCCACCAGCATCTCCAGCAGGCTGAAGCCCCCCCGGTCAGTCATTGACCGACACCTCGCCGGCGGCGTCCACAGCCACGGCGCGTTGGACCCCATCGCGGCTCAGCACCAGACGGACCACTTCCGCCGCGCCGACCGGGTCAAAGACAAAGCGCCCATTGGCCGGCGCCAGCGTGGCCTCGACGCCCTCGGCCCAGTGCACGCGCCTGAACGGCCCCTCCGCCAGCGGCGTCCAACCCGCCTCGACGTCGAAGACGGAGAAGTCGTAGCCGGCCGCATCGACCGCCACCGCAACGGGGCGGTTGGTCAGCACGGCCTCTTCACGCGCCCGGATCAGGCGGGCGGCGAAGGCCTCGGCGTCGGAGGTGACGCTGGGCCGAGCGTCGGGCGCGGTCAGCACGACAGCCCCTGCCGCCAGACCGATGATCAGCAGGGTCATCATCAGCTCGACCAGGGTGAAGCCTTGGCGAGACGTCCGGTCACGCCTGCCAGTTGCCGATGTCGGCGTCATCGCCCTCGCCTCCCTCTCGGCCGTCGGCGCCGAAGGAATAGACGTCGAAGGCCCCGCCGTGCGCGCTGCGGCGACGGTACTGATAGGGATTGCCCCACGGGTCGGCGGGCAGACGCCGGACGTAGCCGCCCTGGCGATACCGGTCCGGCTGGGCCAGGTCGGCGGGCGGGCGCGTCAGGGCCTCAAGACCCTGCGCGTCGGTCGGAAAGTTCAGGTTGTCCAGGCGATAGGTTTCGATCGCCTGCTCAAGGGTGGCGATGTCGGCCCGGGCCTTGCCGACCATGGCGCGGTCCTGGCTCGGCAGGACGTTGATCGCGACCACCGTTGCCAGCAGGCCGATAATGACGATGACCACCATGAGCTCCACCAGGGTGAAGCCTTGGCGTGATCTTGTCCGGTCGCTCGCCGCGCGGGAGCTGGCTGTTCGAGGACCGGTGCGGAGTGCGTTCAGGGGCATGGGCGTCATCCCAGGGCCAGGGTGTTGATCTGAAGAATGGGCAGCAGGATCGACAGCACGATCAGCGCCACGAGCCCGCCCATGACGACGATGATCGCCGGTTCCAGAAGGCTCAGCATGGCGGTGGTGAAGGCGGCGAACTCCTGCTCCAGATAGTCGGCCGCGCGATCCAGCATGGGGGCCAGACGACCGGCGGCCTCGCCGGACGCGGTCATGTGCATCAGGATGGGCGGAAAAACCCCGCCGCGCTTCATGGCCGCCGACAGGCCGCCGCCTTCGCGCACGGCGTCCGCCATGGCCTGGGTCGAGGTCTGAAGCGCACGGTTGCGGACCGTGCGGGCCGTAAGGGTCAGCCCTTCCAGCACCGGCAGGCCGGCGTTCAGCATGGTCGCCAGCGTCCGCGCCATGCGCGCGCCGTGCAGGTCGCGGGTCAGCCGGCCGACCACCGGCGCCCTCAACCACCATCGGTCAAACGCCAGTCGCGGACCGGGTCGATGCAGCAGGGCGGCCGAGGCGAGGCCCGCCAGCAGCAAGGCCAGGACGCCAGCCCAGCCCCAGGTCCGCATCGCATCCGACAGGCCGATGACGATGCGCGTCAGCAGCGGCAGGGTCTGGTTCATGCTGTTGAACTGCTCGACCACCTTGGGCACCACGAAGGTCATAAGCGCCGCGATTACGCCCAGGGCGACCACCGCCAGAACGGCGGGATAGATCAGCGCCGTCAGCACGCGCCCCTGGATCATGCGTTCGCGCTCCAGCCCCTCGGCCAGGCGCTCGAGGATGGGCTGCAGCGCGCCCGAGGCCTCGCCGGCGGCGATCATGGCGCGATACAGGGGCGGAAAGGCGCGGCCCTGTCGTCCCATGGCGTCCGACAGCCGCTGGCCTTCCATGACGCCCAGGTGAACGCCGTGCAGGACCCGCTTCAGCGCCGGCTTCTCGGCCTGCAGCACTAGGCCGCGCAGAGCCTCTTCCAGCGGTGAGACGCTGATCAGGGTTGCGAGTTGCCTCGTCGCCATCGCCAGGGCGCGGGTGTCCAGGGGCCGACCACCGCGCGCTTCCGCCGCCGCCTCCTGTGCCCTCTGCGCGCCGGACCGCAGCTCAAGCGGGGTCAGTCCCTTGCGCGCCAGAGCTCGCCGCGCCTGCGCCTCGTCGGCTGCGGTCACCTCGCCGGAGACGCCGCGGCCGGATGGATCGACCGCAAGATAGGCGAAGGCCTGGCTCATGCCGCCGCCTCGGCCACAGGCGCGTCCTGACGCGCGGCGCGTACGGCTTCCTCCACCGAGGTCACGCCCTCGCGCACCGCACGCCGCGCCTGGTCGCCCAAGGTCCCGCCGCCGGCGAAGGCGGCTTGGCGGATGTCGTGCTCATCCGCGCCTGCGGCGACCAGACGGCGGATGCGATCGTCGACCGCCATCACCTCGTACAGGCCGACGCGGCCGACATAGCCTGTGTTGTCGCAGGCCTCGCAGCCGGCGGGCCGCCACACGGTCTCGCCCAAGTCGATGCCCGCCAGTCGCGCCACGGCGGCGTCCGCCGGCTCAGCGCGGCGGCAGCGCGGACAGAGTCGACGCACCAGGCGCTGGGCCGCCACCAGGCGCAGGGTCGAGGCCAGCAGGAAGGATTCCACCCCGATGTCGCGCAGCCGAACCACCGCGCCAGCCGCGTCGTTGGTGTGGACGGTCGACAGCACCAGATGGCCCGTCAGGGCGGCCTGGACGGCGATCGAGGCGGTCTCCGCGTCGCGGATCTCGCCCACCATGACCACGTCCGGGTCCTGGCGCAGGATGGCGCGCAGGCCGGCGGCGAAGGTCATGCCCACACGGGCGTTGACCTGGGTCTGGCCGACCCCCTCCACCGCGTACTCGACCGGATCCTCGACCGTCAGGATGTTGCGGCTGCCGTCGTTCAGCAGCGACAAGCCAGCGTACAGGCTGGTGGTCTTGCCCGACCCCGTCGGCCCGGTGACCAGGACGATGCCGTTGGGCTCCGACAGGCTGCGGCGGAAGACGTCCAGCGTGCCGGGATCCATGCCCAGGTCGGCCAGACCCAGACCGGCCTGATCGCGGTCCAGTATCCGCATCACCACCCGCTCGCCCGCCCGCGCCGGCAGGGTGGAGACCCGCACGTCCAGCGCCCGTCCGCCCAGGCTCAGGGCGATACGCCCGTCCTGCGGCAGCCGTCGCTCGGCGATGTCCAGACGCGCCATGACCTTGATGCGCGACGCCAGCAGCGGCGTGACCCGCGCGTCCAGCGTCAGCATCTCGCGCAGCACGCCGTCGACCCGCATACGCACGCGCAACAGCGTCTCATAGGGTTCGAAATGGATGTCCGACGCCCCGGCCCGCGCCGCCTCGGCCACCACGCCGTTGATCAGGCGGATGACCGGCGCGTCGTCGGCGCCGTCCAGCAGATCGGCTGTGGCCGGCAGGTCTTCGGCCAGGCCTTCCAGGCCGGCGGGCATGTCCAGCGACCCGGACAGACCTTCGTCGGCGTAAATGTCCGACAGCGCCCGCTCGAAGACGCCGCGCGCCATCCGCTCGACCTTCAACGGCCGGCCCAGCGCCCGCCGCGTCTCGATCAGCGCCAGCGGGTCGGCGTCCTCGCGCAGGCCGACGATCGCGATCTCGCCCGCGTCCAGCAACACCACGCCGTGGCGGCGGGCGAAGGCGTAAGGCAGCGTCGGATTGACCAGGGTGATCATGCGCCGCCTGCCGAAGGGCCCGCCGGCGGCAGCGACTGCGCCTCGACCGGGACAGTCGGCGCCGCGGGGCCTGGCGCCGGCCGGTCAAGCACGCTGGGCGCCGCCGGCGGCTGGGTGCGCATGTAATCGCGCAGCATCTCGTCCAGGCTGGGCTCGCGCGTCGGATCCGCGCGCAGCTGCTCGCCGCGCATATACCCCCAGCGATCGGCGGTCAGCGCCTGGGCGTCGGCCGGACTGCGGATGATGGTGGGGCGGATGAAGATCATCAGATTGGTCCGCCCGCGCTGGCGGCTGGTCGACCGGAACAGGCCGCCGACGACGGGAATGTCGCCCAGCCCCGGCACCTTCTGCACGTCCAGCCGGTCGTTCTGGTCCAGCAGGCCGCCGGCCACGGCGATGTCGCCGTCGTCGACCACCAGGGTCGTCTCCAGCTCGCGCTTGTTCAGCACCAGGTCGGACGCTCCGGCGCTCAGCACGCCGTTGATGCTGGACACCTCCTGACGCAGGTTCAGTGTGATCGATCCGCCCGCATTGATCTGCGGCTTGACGATCAGCTTGACGCCGATGTCCTGGCGTTGGGTCGTGCGGAACGGGTTGGTGTTGCCGTCCAGCAGAGTCTCGCCCGTGGTGATCGGCACCTCCTGCCCGACCAGGATGGTCGCCTCGGCGTTGTCCAGCGTCATCAGCGACGGGGTCTGAAGCAGGTTCGACCCCTGATCCGACTTGGCCGCATTGATGATGAAGCCGAACAGCCCGTCCGAACCGATGCGTCCCCCGCCCCCGCCGACAAAGCCGTTGGCGCCCAGCAGGCTGTTCAGCGCCAGGTTCTGCAACCGCTCACGCAGGGGATCGTCCTGATCCAACTGACCGGCGGCCGCGCCCCCCGCGATCGGCAGCAGCGGCGCGGCGCGATCCGAATAGTTGGTCAGGCCCACCGGATTGCCGTCGGACCCGGCCAGCAGCCACTGGACGCCCAGCTCGCGCACCGCCGTGTCGCTCAACTCCACGACGATGGCCTCGATCAGCACCTGCTGGCGTCGAGCATCCAGCTGACGGATCACGTCAGCCAGCATCCGCTGGGTGTCGGCCGGCGCAGAGATGACCAGGGCGTTGGCGCCGGGGAAGCGCGCCACGCTGGCCCGCTGGCCGGGCGAAGGCGCGGCCGGTGCGGCGACGGGTGCGGCCTCAGCCGCCTGAGCCCCGATCGGGGTCGGCGCGGAGGCCGTCTCAGGCGTCTGGCCGACGATCTGCTGCAGGACGGGCAGAAGCTGCTCGGCGTTGGCGTGCTCCAGGAAGACCACGCGGATGTCGGCACTGGACTGCGCCCGCGTGTCCAGGTCAAGGATCAGGCCCCGCACCCGCGCGACGGCGGTCGGATCGCCGCGCAGCACGATGGCGTTGGAGCTTTCAACCGCCGTGGCCGTCACGCCGCCCGCCGACCCGCCTGGCGCGGCCAGCACGCGCTCCAGAACGCCGGCGATCTCGCGCGCCGAGGCGTTGTCCAGCGTCACCACCTCGAACGAGGACCGATCGACGTCGATGCGGCCGACCAGGGTGCGGATGCGGCGCAGGTTATCGGCGAAGTCGGCGACCACCACGCTGTTGGCGCCGGGATTGGCCAGCACTTGTCCCTGAGGCCCCACCAGCGGGCGAATGGTCTCGGCCGCCGAGGCGGCGTCGATGTTTCGAAGCGGGAAGACTTCGGTCGAGAACCGCTCGGACCCCACCGTGGATGGGCCCTGCGCCGCGCCCTGCGCCGGGCTGATGCGATAGGCGCCCGATCCCGTCGGCGTGACGACCAATCCGTTTGCGCGCAGGGTCGACAGAAAGACCTCGAACAGTTCGGCGCGCCCCAGCGGCCGCTGGCTCGATACGGTCACCGTCCCGGTCACGGCCGGATCGACGATGAAGGTGCGGCCGGTCATGCGGGCCACGTCCTGGATAAAGGCGCGGATGTCGGCACCCTGAACGTTTAGCGTCTGAGCCTGGGCCGCCGGCGCCGCCGCAGCGGGAAGGACCGGCGCAACAGCCAGGGTCAGCGCAAGGGTGCTGCACAGGGCGCCGCGCAGGGCGGCGCGCGAACGGGGTCGCGTCATCAGGGACGGGTCCTCAGGGTTGTCGCGCGGGCTTCGCCGTCGCGCTCGTATCGGATCTCGACCGACGCCTTGTCGGCCAGCTGCGTACGCAGCGACGCCAGGGCCTGAGGCGAGTTCAGCTCGGTCCCGTCGACCGCCAGGATCACGTCCCCGGCCTGAAGGCCGGCGCCCCTGAACAGAGCAGCATCAGGGCCGTGGGCGATGCTGAGACCGCGCATGGTCAGGCCCTGCATCCGGGGCCGCAAGGCGCTCGCCAGACGCGCCGGATCGACGGCGGCGGGCGCGGGGGGCGGGGCGACGACCTGCTCGCCTTCGGGCGGCGGTGGAGGTGGGGGCGCGCCCACGGGAACCTCGGCAAACTCAAGCCGTGTCAGAGCCGCGCCGCGCGCTAGCACGACATGGTCCGCGCCGGCTTCGCGCAGGACCAGGCCGGGTTCGACGTCTTCCCCCACGCCGATCGAGATCTGCCGGCCATCGGCAAGTCCGATGATAGCCGAGCCCTGCGGGCCCGAGCGGACGCCGTAAAGCCGCATCTGGCCGGCGGCTCCGGTCTGGGTTCCCGCCAGCGACCCGGCTTCGCCGGTGCGGAAGAAGGCGTCGAACCGTGACAGGATCGACAGGTCGGGCGCCGGCCTTTCGACCGGCTTGGCAGACGGCTCCGTCGCGAACAATGGCCAAGCCGCGCGCCCCGACTGGACCACCAGCAGGGCGATCAGCGTCGCCTCTATCGCCCGGCGGGCGAGGATGGGTCGCGTTACGACCGCCTCGCGCGCCGAAGCCAGGAACTGGGGAATGCCGCGGATCACCAAACGCCCCTCGGCCCATCGGGGCCTGTCGAGCGATGTCTAGCGGCGCAGACGTGACGCTGCTTGATCGCTGGCGCGACAGTCCCGCGACGCTACCGTGACAGCGTCCGGATCAGAACCGGGCCGTCAGGCTGATCGAACCGGAAACGCCCAGGTCGTAGCCGTTGACGATCACTCGCTGGCCCAGCTCCTGATACTCGAGAAAGTCCTCGTTCAGCAGGTTGCGCAGCTCCAGGGCGAAGCCGAAGGTGCGCTGGCCGACGTCGAAATCCTTGCGGTAGACGAAGTCCAGCATCACGCCGGGCCGCTGGATCAGGTCGGGCTCGCCCGGGCGACCACGCGCCGAGCTGCGCTCGGACACATAGTTGGCGATCAGCGTCGCCTGCGACCGCGCCGCATCGTCTTCCCAGCCCAGCTGCAGGTTGGCGACGTGCTCGGACTGCCCCTGAAGGCGGCTGCCATCGATGATGTAAAAGCTGGCCGGCTGGGCCACGCCCAGACTGTTCTGGGTGATGACGGTGTCGCCGTCCTTCACCTGAACCTCTGAGTCGGCCCAGGTGTAGTTGCCCTGCACCAGCCAGCGCTTGTCGGCGACGAAGCCCAGGCCCGCGTTGGGGAAGTCGAAGTACTTTTTCGCTTCCACCTCGAAGCCCCGCACGACGGCGGCCGGCGCGTTCAGGAAGGTCTGCGAGATCGAGGCGCCCTGATCGACGACGCTGGATTCAACAGGCTTGTCCAGGTCCTTGTAGAAGACGCCAGCCGTCACATACTGGCCGCTGGCGAAGTACCATTCGAGTCGCGCGTCCAGGTTCACGATCTCGGTGTTCACCAGATAGGGGTTGCCGATGAAGGTGCGGTCGCTCTCTGTGTCGGTGTACTGCTGGGGCGCCAGTTCGCGGAACTGGGGCCGGCCCAGCGTCTTGGACGCGCCGACGCGCAGCTGCATGTCCTCGGCGAAGTTCCAGGTCAGTGTGGCCGCCGGCAGGATGTAGTCCTGCTCGATCTGGGTCGGCAGGAAGCCGGTCTGGCCGCCGAACAGGTCGATCGGCGTCACGCTCTGCCGGCCGTCTTCGTAACGCGCGCCCAGGGTCAGATTGACCAGAGGCAGCACCTCGGCCTCGACCTGGGCATAGCCGGCCCAGACACGCATGTCCGCCTCATAGGCCGCCGCCCCGTTGGAGCCGGTGACCTCTTCAATCTGCAGCACTGGGCCGATGTTGAAGTCCGAGAACAGATAGTCCACCCGCGAGCGGACCTGCTCCTGGCTAAGACCGTTAGGCGCGATGAAGCGCAGGCTGCGCTGCACGCTGTCGCGCTGATTGTCATAGCCCGAGACGCCGACAGTGAACTTCGCCTCGCGGGCGCTCGACAGCGGCAGGATGTAGCTTAGGTCCGCGCCCCCGCTGGTCACCGTATCGTCCAGTTCACTGAACGAGATGCGATTGGATTGGATGTTGTGCACGAATGTCCCGTCCGGCAGCTGGCCATAGCCGAAGCGGGTCTCATAGGGCGCATCGCGCGAGGTCTGGGCCCAGCTGCCGCGCCATTCCAGCTCCCACTCGTCGCGACCGCCGAAATAATGCTCGCCCGACAGCTGGGTCGAGAAAAGCTCGCGCTCGAACCATTCGGTGTAGTCGTCGCGCGTGTTGTTGCCGGTCAGGTCGTTGAAGCCCTCGCGGCTGCGCGTGGCCTTGGTGACGTTGCGGACATACAGGTTGGTCCACTTCACCGTATTGGGGCCGTTCTCCAGGCTCAGCGAGCCGAACAGGTCCACACCGACGTTGTTCTGGGTGTTTTGGAAGTCGTAGTCGGCCTGGGCCTCGATCTGGCCCTGCGACAGGCGGCCTTCCTGCTGCACGCCGACGCGCCGGCGCCAGGCGTTGTCATAGGCCGCCACGAACACGGCGCCGACCTCGCCCAGGCCCGTCTGCATCGAGTTCCCGCCGCTCAGCTTGACGCCGAAGTTGGCCGGGAGCGTCTCGCGCTGAAGAAGGCGCAGCGGCGCATTGATCAGCGACTGTCCGATCTGCCGCAGTTGGGCGTCGGAGTAGTTCTGTCCGGCCAGAATGCGATTGCCCGACTGGAAGGCCAGACGCAGTTCGCCGGGCACGTCGCGCGTGCCGTCGTCGAAACTTGTGAAATCCGTCCGCGAGCCAAAATGGATCAGGCCTTCGCGGCCGGTCGTCTCACTGTTCGCGCCAACCGACAGGCTGAAATTAAGGAAGGGCTCGCGCGGCGTGGCCAAGGTCGTCAGGTCGATGACGCCGCCCCCGAACTCGCCGGGATAGCGGGCGGAATAGGTCTTCTGCACCGTCACGCCAGCCAGGATGTCGGCAGGGAACAGGTCCAGAGGCACGACCCGCTGCAGCGGCTCGGGGCTGGGCAGCGGCGATCCGTTGAGCAGGGCCGACGAATAGCGCTCGCCCAGTCCGCGTACATAGACAAAGCGTCCCTCCACGATCGACAGGCCGGTCACGCGCGTCAACGCCTCGGCCGCCGAACTGTCGCCAGTGCGCGCCAGATCTTCAGACGTCAGGAAGGCGGCGACCTCGGAGCTCTGGCGATTGGGCTCGGGGATGTTGCGGCCCAGGACGACGATCTCGCCAAGCGCCGCGGGCTGGTCCTGTTCACCGATCTCCGGCTGCACGGCGGCGGGGCCCGACAAGGGCGCGGCGGCGGACTGCGCAGCAGCGGCGCCGGGCAGTGTAAGGGCGCTGGTCGCCATAAGGGCGCCGGCCAGGGTCAGGGTCACGGTCTTCATTCTGGGCCTCGGAAGGGATCTCGACGGGAAAAGGAGGATCGGGGGGCGGTCATCCGCCCCCCGTCCGTCGTCAGCAGGTCGATCCGGCCTGCAGGCCGCAGGTCCAGCCCAGGTACCAGGTGTCCGCCGCGTTACGGACCGCGCCGATGTAGGTCACCGGCTGGAACCAGCTGTAGATCGTCTGCGGGTTCACCGGGGCCACGGCGGTCTCGTTGGCGCCGTTGATGAAGGCCAGGCTGGTGTTCTGCATCGTGGCGCCGGCCGGGGCGGTCATGGTCGACGTGCCGTTGGCGGTGTTGCCGGTGTTGGTGCCGCTGATGAAGATGGCCGCCGTCGCCGCCGCATTAACGTTCGCATCGTCTTCATACGGACGCGAGCAGGCGAAATAGACCGAGCGGAAGATGGGGCCGTTGGCCACCGTCTGGGCGTCGTCGATGTCCAGGCAGGCGGCCGCCGAGGTCGAGGGATTGGTGAAGACCGAGTTCAGGATGGTCGGCTGAACGCCCGTGTTCAGGGTGACGATGGCGTCGGCGGCCACGGCGGCGTTGCGGCCGACAATGGTCCAGTTGGACACACGCGGCTGGGTGTAGAAGGTCGTGCCAGTTGGAGCAGCGGACCATTCGAAACCGCGGCTGCCGTTGGTCACGGCCGTCGGACGCTGAGTGACGATGCCGAACTGGGCGCCGCCGCGCCAGCCGGTGTCGACGTCGAAGCCGTCGTCGTCCGCTCCGTTGATGACGATGTAGCGCAGGTTGACGGTGCCGCCGAAGATTTCGATGCCGTCATCTGAGCTGTTGTAGGACTGGACGTATTCAACCGTGGTGCCGCGGCCGACACCGGCCAGCGTCAAGGCCTGAAGCTCGTTGTTGGGCGAGATTTCAAAGCCGGAATAGTTGATCTGCACGTAGCGCAGCCGGCCCGAGTTATCGTCGGGGCTGTTGCCGCCGTAGTTGGCGCTGGTGCCTTCCACGACGCCCACGCAGGCCTCGTTCGGCGCGGTCACGCCGACCGGGCAGACGGCGCCCGGCGCGCGGCCGGCCAGGACGATGCCGCCCCACTGGCCCTGCGAGTTGGCCGTGGTCTGGCCCTCGATGTTCTGGCGGCTTGTGAAGATGATCGGGTTGGTGGCCGTGCCCTCGGCGAAAATCTGCGAGCCGCGGTTGACCAGAAGATAATCCGAGCCTCCCGAGGCGAAGACCTTGACGCCCGCCTCGATGGTCAACACGCCCTGTTGGCTGCCCGCCACCGGCGCGTTCGGATTGGCGCCGCGGTCGGTGCCGACCTCGGTGCGGCCGCTGATGGCGTAGATGGTGCCTGCCCGCAACGGCAGCGTCAGGTTGCCCAGAATCTGCTGGGGCAGTTGGCAGGCGCGCAGCGTGCCGTTAGCCACCACGCCGATATTCGACAGGCCGGTCGGGCAGTCGGCCGCCGGCGTCCCCGGGGGCGGCGTCGTCGGAGGCGGCGTTGTCCCGCCGCCGCCGCCGAAGCCGCCCTCGCCAGGCGAAGCCACTTCGGCGGATCCGCAGGCCGAGAGCAGCAGAGCGCTGGCCGCGACGGTCAGCAGGGATTTCAGTTTCAAGCCGGTCATTTTGGTCACCGTGACTGCCAATGGTTTCGGCAGACACGGAGCGGAGCGTCATGCTCCGACCCGATAGCGCTTAGCGCCTTCGCCCGCCCAATGCCGCAGTAGCGGAGCGGTATGACGGTCTCTCACGGTTTGGGTGACGCCTGCCGCAATGTTCGGCAACGCTTCCGAGACGCAGATGTGACGTTCAGATGTTGTCAGAGGCTTATCGGGCCATTTGGAAGCGGCGCCGAAAGGCTCCGAAAGGCCTGATTATTCCCACCCGCCCATGGCAATGCACGCCGTGCAATAAATGCCACAGCGTATTGCTGTCACGGCCGGCTATCTTTGGGTTAGAGCACCCGCTGTTTATCGGCATCGGCCAGCGAACGCAGGGCTAGGCTTGAGCACCGGACGTCGACACCGGTGGCGACGGTGCCCGCCCCACCTAACCCGATGTCGGCAGTGCGCCAGAACCGGACATTCCGATCAAAGCCAATAGGCGACCTTGCACCAACGCTATCCGAGCCGGCGGATGAGCGCCTTGCTCAAGGAATGGATCGTCAAATAGGTCTCGCCATCAAGCTCATAGCCCTGCGAAGAGTGGCGAATGACGACGGTGGCTCCTGCCCGGGAGCCACTGACCCCGAAGTCCAACCTTTTAATGGCGTGTCCCAGCCAGACGGCCGCAGGACCGTCGGCTTCGATGAAAGCCGTTCCACGGCTGGTCCCCCGCGTTTCGAACCGGCCGCTCGTCAGCGAGAACGCCAGATTGGCCTGATCGAACGCCTTGCCGATCGCGCCGGACAAGGCGACATCCTCCGGCGCGCCATCAACGAAGCGGCCATCGCCCGGCAGCAGCCAGATCCGGTCGGCGGCATTGAGCGATAGCTCCAGATCGTGACTGGACAGAATGATCGAGACGTCTGTTTCACGAGCGATCCGGCGCAGGGTCGCCGTGATGGTCACACGACTGGGCAGGTCCAGGAAGGCGGTGATCTCATCCAGCAACATGACCTGCGGGCGTTGAGCCAGGGCTCTCGCGATCATGACCCGCTGCCGCTCGCCGTCCGACAGGCTATCGACGAAGCGGTCGCGCAGCTGCTCGCCGTCGACCTGTTTCAGGACGTCGTCGCAAATCTCGTGATCCTCGTCCGAGAGCGACCCCATCCAGCCCGTGTAGGGTTGGCGGCCCATCTCGACCAGTTCATGGACCCGCAGCGAGCCGACTTGGGGTCGATCGGTTAGAACTACGGCGACCTTGCGCGCCCGCTCGGCGGCGGGCCAGCGCCGCACCGGCCGCCCGTCGAGACAGGCCTCGCCTTCGACGGCCGGAATGAAGCCCGCCAGCGTCCGCAGCAGGGTGGACTTGCCCTGGCCGTTCCGCCCCAGCAGGCAGATGAACTCGCCGGGTTCGACGACGACCTTCTCAAGCGTCGAAAGGACGGTTCGGTCATAGCCGATCCGGAGGGTGTCTATCGTGTACATCAGCCCTCCCCGCCGCGAAGATTGCGCGACTTCAGCAAGAGCAGGATCACCAGCGGGGCGCCGATCAGCGCGAGGATGGCGTTGAGGTGCAGGAAATGCTGCTCCCACGGCAGGTGGACCACCAGGTCCGCCGCCAAGGCCAAGACCGCCCCGATCAGGGCGGTCGCCGGGATCAGGCCGCCGATCCGCGCCGAGCCGAGTAGGCCTCGCGCGAGATGCGGCACGATCAGGCCCACGAAGGCCACGGGACCACAGAAGGCCGTCACGGGCGCGGCTAGCAGAATGGTCGTCCCGAGCACCAGCCGGCGCAGGCGGGGCACGTTCACGCCGAGGCTCTCGGCATAGACGTCACCCAGCAGGAGCGCGGTCAGGGGCTTGGCGAGAACGACGGCGCCGACAAGCCCGATCGCCAGCAAGGGGGCCAGGGTCGCGAAGTCGCCCCAGACGACATTGGCAAAGGTGGCGTCGTTCCAGGCCGCGAAGATCCGTCCCTGGCTGCGGTTGGTGAAATGCAGCAAGACGCTGATCAGCCCTTGGGCGAGGAAGCCCAACATGAGCCCCAGCACCAGAAGGGTGACGGTGCCCACCCGGCGCGCCATGGCGCTCATGGCCAGCGCCACGCCGAGCGTCCCCAGCACCGAGCCGGCGACGACGCCCAAGCCGGCGAAGCCTGTCAGGATCATCAGGAAGCCGGGACCGACGACAGCGCCGGCGACGACGACCAGGGCCGCGCCGAACTGCCCCCCCGCCATCAGACCCAGTGACCATGCATCCGCCAGCTTGTTGCGGAACAGGGTCTGCATCAGCAAACCGGCCAAGCCGAGCGCCGCGCCGCCGATCACGGCCGCCAGCACCCGAGGCAACCGAAGATCAACGACAATGCGCGACTCCATCGACCCCGATCCGATCGAGCCCAGGCCGGACATCACCTCTCCTGGGCTGAGCATGACCTGACCGATCATCAGGCTGGCCAGGATCACGATCAGGAGGATGAGAACCAGCCCCCCTTCAACAAGCGCGGGCCGCGCGAAGGCGGAGGTCATCGGTAGACGCCCCGAGCGACGGGCTTGAGGAAGCGGAAGGATTCAGTGACCAGCTCCGGATGCAGCGCCTTCACGAAATCCGCCAGAACCCAGTCGGGCCGGACGAAGGCGGTCTGGTACCAGTCATAAGCGTTGGCGGAGAGATTGCTGCGACCGGTGTTGGCGAACAACCTTCCGGCGCGGAAGGCCGGTGAGACACCCTCCACCACCGTGCTGCGCGGCGGGGCCGCGTGCAGATCACCGACGATCCAGACCTCGGCCTGATCCGCCATCGGCAGGATCTGCTCGGTCGCTAGGGTTTCGGATGACCATTTGCGCGGGTCTTCCGGCCGAAGCAGCAGATTGCGGCCGCCGGCGTCGGCCAGATACGCCTGTTCCGCCCCACGGACGGTGGCGACCCAGCGATCTCCCCCCGCCGGATAGGCCCAGAGCGCCGGCACAGCCGGCCGCGCGGCCGCCGCCGCCTTCAGCGCCTCGACGCGGGTTTCGATCTCGTCGAACAGGCGTTCGGCCTCAGCTTCCCGCCCGGTCAGCAGGCCATGAAGGCGGATCCATTCGGCGCGACCCAGATAGCTGGGTTCATCCTCGGCGAAGGTCGGCGCGACCGTCAGCCCCAGCCGACGGGCCCGATCCAGCACCGGCGTATGGGACAGGTCGGACAGGCGCATCAGGAAGACGTCGGGCCGAGCGGCCAGCAGAACGTCAAGGTTGGGCGGGGCGTGCCAGTTGTAGCCGATCTGACCGATCCGCCCCTCGATGACGCCGCGACGCACGTCGTCATCGTAGGAGACGCGTCCGCCCACGGCCACCAGCCGATCCTTGACGCCGAGTTGGCCCAGAAAGGCCTCGTCAGAACTGGCGTTGGCGGCGATCCGCATCACAGGCGTGCGGATGACCGTCGCATCCCGCAGTCCTGACGGCAGGGTGGGCTCCGCGCCCTCGCGCGGCGCCAAAACCAGGACGGCCTCCTGCTCCTGCGCCTGGCCGCCGCTCTGATCGGCGACCGGTGCCCGCAGACGCGCCACCGCGTAACCGCCATGGCGCTCGAGCTTGAGATAACGAGCATGTCTGAGCGGGATCGGCGTTCCGCTGGAGCTCCCCGTGGCCTTTGGCTCATCCCGGACATCAGAGCAGGCTGAGAGCGCCGATGCGCCGGCGGCCAGCAGGAATGATCGTCTCAGCATGTCTCGCCACCTCCCGCTCGGCGCGGAACAGAAAAATCCATCCCTAGGGGTGACTAACCGCAATGTTATAGCATAACAAGCGCGACCATTTCGTTCGGGGGACCCCATGAAACTGCTGCTAGCGACCGTCAGCCTCGCCGCCCTTTTCTCAGCGCCGACGCTAGCGGTGGCACAGGATGCTCCGATCGGCGCGGCGGACGACGACGCCGTCGAATTGGACGCCATCACCGTCTTCGGTCGCCCGCTCGGCCGTGTCCCCGGCGAGACCGCGACCAAGACGGGCGCCCCGGTTCTGGAGACGCCCTTCACGGTCAACATCGTGTCGCGCGAGCTGCTGGACCTGCGGAATGTCTCCAACATCGGCGAGGCCGCAGAGACCGTCAGCGGCGTACAGCGCACCATCGGCTTCTCGGGCAACCAGCGCTTCCGCATCCGCGGCTTCCAGAACATCTCGACCCTGCGCGACGGCTTCCGCCAGTCGGTCAGCCAGCCGGAGATCGACCTTCAAGGCGTCGAGAGCATCGAGGTGCTCAAGGGTCCAGCCTCGGCCCTCTACGGCCGCTTCGAGCCGGGCGGCGTGGTCAACTTCGTCTCCAAACGCCCCTATGGCTGGTCGGGCGGCGAGGTCTTCGTCGTCGGCGGATCGAATGCCTACTGGCGGGGCGGCCTGGACGTGAACGCCCCGCTCACCGCCGACGGCACGGTACTGGCGCGCCTCAACGTCGGTTACGAAAACGCCGGCAGCTATCGCGACCTGGTCGACAACGAACAGCTCTACATCTCGCCCGTCGTGGAATGGCGTCCGGACGCCGAGACCAGCCTCCTGGCCCGGCTCGAATATCTCCAGCGCGACGCCGCCTTCGATCGCGGCTTCGGTAACAACGCCGCCTTCCTGGATCAGCCAGTCAGCCGCAACTACGGCGAGGACTTCATGCGGATCAAGAAGGAGCAGTGGGTCGCCGGCCTGGAGTTCAACCGCCGCCTGAACGCCGACTGGCGCCTGCGCCTGGGCGGCTTCGTCTCGGCAGTGGACGTGCCCGAGGAGCAGTTCTTCAACTACGGCTTCCCGCCTCTGTCCGGCACGACCGTCAACCGCAGCTTCGTCAGCTATGACGAAACGCAGGACGACCTGACCCTGCAGGCCGAGCTGTACGGCCGGGTCGTCACGGGCCCGCTAACTCACCGTCTGCTGATCGGCCTCGATCGCAGCCGGGACGAGCTTTCCTATCTCGACGGGCAGATCGCATACGGCCAGCCGATCGATCTGCTGAACCCCGTCCGCACCGGCCGTCCGACGGGCTACCTCGCGGTCGGCGACAGCCATTACGACTACACCTCGACCGGCCTCTATGTTCAGGACGAGATCGCCTGGAACAATTGGCGGCTGCTGCTGGGCGGACGTGTGGAGGAGGTCGAGACCTATGCATTCAGCGCCGACTTCGTCGATCCGGGCGTCAGCCGCACGGACAGGCCCTTCTCACCCAGGGCCGGCCTGACCTATCTGGTCACCCCGGACTGGTCAGTTTACGCCAGTTGGGCCCGTTCCTCGCGCAACGAGGGCGATGCGGGTCTGCTGGAAAGCGGGCTGACGCCCAAGCCCACGCGCGGCGAGCAGGTCGAGCTCGGAACCAAGGCGCTGGCCTTCGACGGCCGGGCCGAACTGACCCTGTCGGCCTTCGAGATCACCAAGACCGACGCCGTGGTCTCCGACCCCGTCGACTTCAACCGGGTCATCCAGGCCGGCGAGATCCGCGTGCGCGGCGTCGAGGCCGAGGTGTCGGCGCGACCGCTCGATCCCTGGACCGTCGTCGCCTCCTACGCCTGGAGCGACAGCGAGATCGCCGAGGACACCAACACCTTCATCGTCGGCAACCGGCTGGCCGGCGTTCCGGATCATCAGGCCGCCCTGTGGACCTCGTGGGCGTTCGACTGGCCTCTGACCGGGCTTACGATCGGTGGCGGCGTCTTCCACGCCTCGAGCCAGGCGGCCACGACCAGTAACAACCTCGACCTGCCGGGCTACACCCGAGTGGACCTGAACGCAGCTTATGAATTCGCAGACGGATATGAGGTTCGGCTGAACGTCGACAACGTCACCGACGAGACCATCTTCATCACCGGCGGCTTCTCGCAGATCTACCCGCAGGCCCCGCGCACGGCCCGCCTGACCCTGAGCAAGCGGTGGTAGGATGCGCGTCGCTGTCGCCATAGCCGCCGTGCTTGCCTTGACCGGAGGGGCGCAGGCCTCTCCCGTCGACCAGACCGCGGCTCCACGCTCCGAGGCCCGCCCCGCTCTGAACCACGTCTACATCGTGGTGGACGGGCCGACCTTCGCGGCGTTGAGGGATAACCCGACGCTGGCGGCCGTGCTCGGCCGGACGGACGGAGGATTGCCGGACTACGCCCCGCCCCAAGCCGACGCCGATCGGATCTTCTTCCGTGGGCGAGAAACCTATCTGGAGATCTTCGCCCCGGATAACAGGTTCGAGGAACCTGTCGGCAAGGTCGGACTGGGACTAGGCCTGGACGCCTCGGACGGCTTCGACGCCGTCGAGCGAGCTTGGCGTGTTCATTGCGGCGATCGCGCCCGACGCACCCCGGTCGAGTATCGACGCAGCACGCCGCCAACGCCCTGGTATGACGCTGTGCAATGCGACGACACCGCGGCTGGCCCGGACCTGGCGGTCTGGGCCATGGTATATCGACCAGAGTTCCAGCGTTGGCAGACGGGCTCCGACGCCACCGAGCCGCCACTGGTCCGCCGCGCCGACATTCTGGCCCCTCGCGCCGACGCCGGTCAGGGACGGTTCGACATCGTCGGCCTGACGCTATCCTTGTCTCCAGATCTGCGAGATCGGCTGATCTCCCAACTCGTCGCCGCCGGCTTCCAGCGCCACGATCGACGGGATGCGACCGAGCTCGAAGGAGACGGCCTGCGCCTGCGGCTGGTCGAGCCTTCGACGACGCGAGGCCTGATCGCGATCGACCTGACCGTCGCCTCCGAGGCTGCGCTCGCGCTCCCGCTCGGGGCCGCTTTGCTGACTGCCGACGCCGGCGGCCGCGCAACCCTTCAGTTCTCCTCCTTGCAGATGCCATCCGCCGGAGAAGATCAACCTCCCAGAAGGTGAGCTTCTTGCCGTTTTGATTTCACGCCCTCTGCGTCAGCTTTGCGCCAAGAGCGGACACTCGCTTCGTCGTCAGAACTGGACGTCCCTGAACGACGAAAGCCGGCCCCGCATCGCTGCGGAACCGGCTCCCGTCATCCCTTCACGCACACTACCTGACGCAGTGTGTGAACCACCTCGATCAGATCGGTCTGGGCCGCGATGACCGCGTCGATGTCCTTGTAGGCCATCGGCGTTTCGTCGATCACCTCGGCGTCCTTGCGGCATTCGACGCCTTCGGTGGCGCGGACGTGGTCCTCCACCGTAAAGCGCCGCTTGGCCTCGGTCCGGCTCATGGCCCGACCGGCGCCGTGCGAGCAGGTGCAGAACGAGTCCGCATTGCCCTTGCCGCGCACGATGAAGGACTTTGCCCCCATCGAGCCGGGGATGATGCCCAGCTCTCCGTCCTTGGCCGACACCGCGCCCTTGCGGGTCAGGTAGACGTCCTTGCCGAAGTGCTTTTCCTTCGTGACGTAGTTGTGGTGGCAGTTCACCGCCTCAGCTGTGGTCTCGAAGTCGGGCCAGAAGGCGCGCAGCACCCCCAGGACCTGATCCATCATCACCTCACGATTGGCGCGGGCGTATTTCTGCGCCCACGACACCGCCCGGACATAGTCGACAAAGCCGTCGGTCCCCTCGGGGAAGTAGGCCAGGTCCTGGTCCGGCAGGTTGATGTGCCAGCGGCGCATCTCGTGCTTGGCCTGTTCAATGAAGTAGGTCCCGAACCGGTTGCCCACGCCGAGAGAGCCGGAGTGCAGCATCACCCACACGTCGCCCGCTTCGTCGAGGCACAGCTCGATGAAGTGGTTGCCTGTGCCGAGCGTGCCCAGATGGCCATAGCCGCGCGCGTGCGCCGCCTTGGGGTGCTTATCCACGACGGCGTCGTATCCGGCCTTCAGCACCTCCCAACGGGAATGGGCCGAGGTCGGCGGCTCGGACGCCCAGGCGCCCTTGTCGTTGCGGCCGCCGTTGTCGGTGCGGCCGTGCGGCACCGCCGCCTCGATGGCGGAGCGGATGGCAGACAGGTCGTCAGGCAGATGCTCGGCGCGGATCGAGGTCCGCACCGCCATCATCCCGCAGCCGATGTCCACGCCCACGGCGGCCGGGATGATGGCTCCGACGGTCGGGATCACCGACCCCACGGTGGCGCCCATGCCCCAGTGCACGTCCGGCATCACCGCTACGTGCTTGTGGATGAACGGCAGCGAGGCGACGTTCTTAAGCTGCTTGAGCGCGGCATCCTCGATGGGCACTCCCCGGGTCCATGCCTTGATCGGCACGTGCTCCGGACCTTCGATCACGTCGTAGTGCGACATGGTCGTTTCTCCTCTTTCGTCTGATCCTCTCGGACCGGCCGGCGGAGCTCTCGCGGATACAAGAAACCCCTCCGGCCGGTGGCGGGAGGGGTTGCTGGAAATCCGAAACGGTCAGACCGGTTCGCCCCTACACACCTTCCGCGCATGCGCCATTGCCCTCGACCGGCTGGCGGTCGAGCTGCATGGGCAGGCTCAAGGTGGCGCAGGTGCCGTACATGGGTCGTCTCGTTATCGGGAGGCGGCTCTTAGCTCAGCCCGTCTCGCAACGCCAGAGTTCGATGAACTCACGTTTCGTCTAAGCGCCATTTGCAGACATCGGTCTCACTGCTGAAAGCCGGCCTTCAGACCGCGTCCCGATCAAGACACGCGCCCTATGGGCCCTTCGGCGAGAATGACGGTGCAAGCGGAGCGAGCCTTCGCGGAAACCGGCTGCAAGTACTGCGTCAGCGCGGATGAAGCTGGGCGGAAGCCTTCCGAACATCGGCAAACTGATCACCCGTCAAAACAACCATTCTTAGCCCTCGTAATTAATGGCGCTGGGAGGTTTGTTCCCTAAGGTTGGCGCGTCAACGAGAATCATCAGTCTTAGATTGCAAATCCAAGCGATATGCTGGCTCCGGTAAACCACCTGCGGTTACCCGCCCGACTTCGCCGTTCTAAATCGGCGATTGCCTCGGCAGCGGTCGGGCTGCACGTCGTTGTGGTCGCTCTCCTCAGCCAACCCACCGAGCGACAAGTCCCGAACGTCGCGGTCGGTCCCGCAATCTCCCTTACGCTGATAGACCTAAGGCCCGTCTCTAGTCGGCCGCCCCGTCCACTCCAGACGGATCAAATCGCGACCGTTCCCGGACCCAACAGGAGTCCCGTCACAGACACTCGGGGTTCGGACAGATCGCTTACGCCGCTCGCTCCGCAACGGCAGAGTTTCATCGCATCGCCTGAAGTTCCCTCGACCGCGTCGGGTGAGGGACGTTTCGATCCCGCCTGGCGCGTGGCGCCGGCGACACCAGGGACATTGGCGCCGTCACGCACCTTGGGTCGCCTGGAATGTAGCAACCTGCCAATCACCTCCCCAACGCCTCCAACCTGCGTGGAGAGGCCCCTGACGTCGCGAACGATCGCGGGGTCTGGCGGTAGTCGTCGAGACGCGCGTTTCGCCCGGCAAGGCGATCGTCAGCTCGCTGAATACGCCTCGAGGCGTCAACCCCTGGCGGGCGCTGTTCGACAGACCTGCGAAAAGGGCGGACCTGTCTCGGATTGCGGGGTTGAAGTCCAAGTCGAGATATTCTCGAGCCTCAATGGCTGGCTCCCGGGCCTTCGAAGGGATGACGACTAAACATTTGAGGTTGCGAATAACAATCTTAGATGACAACCCCAAACCGTCTTGAAGGCGCATATGCCAAGACGTATCGATTTGATGATTGCAGCCATCCTGGGGCTATCGGCCGTGCTCGTCGCCATCCCCACCACGACCAGCGCGCAGGACGCGTCTGTTCGCTCTTTCTTGGCTACGGCTGACCGCATCCCTAGAAACCCGACAGCCATTCTTCACCCGGCGACGCGTCGCCTTCAAAGACAGGTTCAGACGGCGGTTCAGACGGTCGCAAACGAGCAAGAGGCGCTTCGTCAATCTGGCCGGCCTCGCACCACCTGCATTCCTCGGCGGCCAGATTTGACGGTGGATCAGTTGCTAGGCCGCTTCCGTTCCATCCCCAAAGCTCGGCGAAACATGACGGTGACACAGGCCATGCGCGAGTGGCTCGCCGACCGCTATCCTTGCAGCTGAGAGCAAAGCCCAGCTCTCTGGCAGAGGCCGTTGTAACGTCCGTCGACTAAGGTGCGGCAAGCAAAGTTGTGATCACCGCATGGGCTTCTCCGGCCTGCAGCTAGTTTGACCTGGATAACGGTCTGTCGAGGTTAGGTCGGGTTGAAAGAGAGGCGGCATGCCTTGAAGCTGCCCAACATACCAAGGCTCGGAAGACCGCCGAACCCATAGAATAAGGACGCGACGGCGCCTCAAGCTGACGGCCAGGCCTCTCAAACTAAGCAGCTGTGTGTGCGGACACGGGCGTCCTTAGCCGCGCTACCGTTTGCGAACGAGGGCTTGTCTTAGGGTCAACGATGTCGGCCGGCCTCAAACGCGCGCGAACCGTATCGCGCGCTCCGACGTTGCAGCCGGGCTCGCCAAGGAGCCGTCATGCAGACACCGCCGCCGGAAGCCCCCGTGCCCTTCCTCGAAGCCGCCCGCCGCGCCTTGGAAGGCGATCCGGTCATGGTGCGGGAAGTCTTGGGAGCTGTGGGAGCCTTCAGCGTGCGCTTGCTGGTCGCGGCGATCATTCTGGCGCTCACCCTGTGGGCGGCCAAACGGCTTTCGAATTTCGCCCGGCGCGCGCTGGGCCGGCTGCCGCACCGCAATCACCCGGGCGACACCACGCTTAGCGACTTCCTGTCCGGCCTGGTGAAATGGCTGGTGATCGCCGTGGGTCTGGTCGCGGTGCTGCAGCAGGTCGGCGTCCAGACCGCCTCGGTCCTCGCCATCCTCGGCGCCGCCTCGCTGGCGGTCGGCCTGGCGCTCCAGGGCACGCTCAGCAATGTCGCCGCCGGCGTGATGATCCTGCTGCTGAGACCCTACCGCATCGGCGACCGCGTGGAGATCCACGGCCGGTCCGGCAAGATCAGCGATTTGGACCTCTTCCACACCACGGTGGTGGACTACGACGGCCTGACCCTCGTCTATCCGAACGGCAAGGTGTTCGGCGAACTCATCGTCAATGTGGATGGCTCCGGCCGCCGCCGCATCGACCTCGCCTTCGGGGTCGACTACGAGGACGACCTCGACCTGGCGCTGCGCCTTCTGCTCGAGTGCGCCGCCGCCGATCCGCGCGTCCTCAAGGACCCGGAGCCCTGGTCGCGGGTGACCTCCTTGGACGACAGCGCCGTCAGCGTCACCCTGCGCTGCTGGACCACGCCCGCCGACTGGCAGAACGCCAAATGCGATCTGATCAAGACAGTGAAGGAACGGTTCGAGGCCGAAGGCTTGAGCTTCCCCTTCCCCCAGCGTGTCATGATGATGCGCGAAGTCTTCCCGTCGGACGACGCCAAGGCCTCTCTCGTCCTCTCGCCGGTCTCCAACTAGGGGCGGCTAGGCAGGCTGTCTCGGGGATTAGCCTGCTTCGCTTATAGCAGTCGATCAGGCGGGACCTTGACCGGCTCCGCCTGCTTTCCCTCGCCCCGCCGCTCGCTTTCCACGCCGGCGCTGAAGCGCACGTCCAGGTCCCGGTCGCGCATTAGAACACCAAGATCTGACGCTGACACGTCCGACCAGGCCCGGCCTCTCAGTGGGCCCGACGGCACGCGCGGCAGCAGACCGGGTTCGCGGCTCCAGCGCAGCAGATCCGCGAGCGCGGACTGGTTCAACTGGTCGCGGAGATGGTGGGCAGTGACATAGGCGTCGGGAAAAGCGCGGTGGGCGGGCAGGCCCCGCTCATGCACCAGTCCCTCAGGCTGGCGCAGATAGCGCAGCATTTGATTGGAAAACCGCGGCAGCTCGGACCAAAGGCGCAGAGCGCACTTCCAGGTGCAGATCCAGTCGGCCCCGCCGGTCAGACGCGGCGAGCAGAAGCGCTGCTCAAACGCGGCCCTGTGCGCCGCCAGGGCGACGACCGGCGGGTGTGGTCGCAGAATATCTTCGGCGGCGGATTTCCAGAAGGGCGCTCCCCGCACAGCCTCGTCGGTGATGTGGTGTACGGCCATGGTGTCCGGCGAGATCGGCCGTCCGGGATTCACCAGCCGGGCGCCGCCCTCGCCTTCCAGCCGCCAGACGCCGTCCTCGCCCTCGGCCACGTCCTGCCAGCCGATCTCGCAGACGTCTGTAGGCCCTGACCCCGCCGTCTCCAGATCGATGACGCGCACCATCCGGCCGGCCCGTGAGACGCCGCTCACGACTTGGACTTCGCGCCCTTCTTGCCGAGAATGGCCTGGGCAGACGACGATTTGCGGGGATTCTTCTGGCCATCCCTGACGGCGGCGGCGTTGGCGCGGCGGGCGGCGTGGCTGCCGTTGCCCTTGGTGTCAGACATGGAGGCCTCCGGGGTTTCTCGTGGACCAATACGGCCCAACCCCATCCGTTCCGAAAGATCCGTCTCGGATCGCCCATTGGACAAACCCCATCACATCCTCGCCGGCTGGCGCGTCGCGGGACCCGCGGCGACCCGGCTCCGGCGGATGTCGGCCCAGAGATCGGCCAGCTCCAGCAGACCCCGCCGCCGGGCGTCGTCCGTCTCGGCGATCGCCTCGGCGATCAGCTCGCTGATGCGCTCCGAGATCTCGTTGACAGTCTTGGGTTTCGGCGGCACGGCGGGGTGGCTAATTGACTGGACAACCGGCCCGCCCACCCGCCGTTCCAAAGTCCGAGGCCGCCCATTGCGATTGATGACGGCACTGTGGCTACAGGAGCCCACAGGAAGACAACCAGTCCAGCCCTGTACCTCTATCGTCCTCGACTTTTGAGGGCGCGGTCCGACCCCGATCCAGCGCTCGCTCCAGGATTTGTCGTCGCGTCAGGATGGGCGGCAGGTCGCGAACGAACTGTTCCAGCTCCTGGCCAAGTCGTCGATCGTCGACGGCCTTCGAGGCTTGAAGCTTGAGCGCCTCAGCCACCAGCGAGCGGCGTATGAAGGCCTGCCGCCGCCGCAGCCGCACCTCCCAGACGGCCTCCGCCGCCGGCGGTCTTGCCGCCGATTTCAACGCCCCCTGAAGGGTCCGGGGCATCGGGCCTTCGCCGCGCTCGAAGCGTTCGCGCAGCCGCCGATCCGCCATCCGCTCCGCCTTGCGAACCACCCCGCGCGCTCGACGCGGCGTCGCCTCCGCCTCCACTCCGCGCTCACGAAGCTTGTCCGCAAAGGTCTCCCGCCAGAGCTGAAGACCGGCCTTGCGCGGGTTCAGACGTTCCCCGCCTTTGCCAAGGGCGCGTACGCTCAGATGGACGTGAGGGTGCGGCTCGTCGGTGTGCAGAGCAAAGACATAGGGGTAGCGATCCGCGAAGAGGCTCGCGGCGAATGCGCGAGACGCGTCCTCGACCCGGCCAGGATCGACGCCGGCCGGCATGCTGAGAATGATGGACAAGGAGACAGGCGTGTCGCGCCGCTGAGGCAGGAGCGCCAGCTCGCCGCGCCAGTCGTCGCCGAGCGCCTGCACCTCAGCCCGACCCAGCAGCTGTTCGCCATCCGGCCCCTCAAGACGGACCCGGCCGTTTCGCGAGATATAGTCGAGATGGCGCTGGAGGTGGGTGCCGTCGCGCGTTCGACCCGTCACCTTGACCATGACTTCCGGCGCCCGTCGCGCCAGGCGTTCGAGCTTCGCGCGCGCCTGGCCAGCCGCGCCTGTCGGACCCGATCGAAGCACGCCGGGCGAGAGCCGCGCCCGTGCCGGCCGCACCGGCGGACGCAGCGCGTCTTCGAACCCGACCGGCCGGCGGAACTCGGTCACGGCGCGGGTCCCCAATAGTCGAGGTTGCCCTGCACCGCGTCCCGCACGCCGCCGAGATGTCCTCGGATCTCCGCGGCAAAGGCGTCAAGCTGGGCGATTTCGAGATCCAGTACGACGCCGTCCATCACGGCCGTGTTCAGGGCTCGCGCGATCTGATTGACGTTGACGCCGATGCGCCTCAGCTCGCGCTGAACCTCGATCAGGGTAAGCGCTTCGCTTCGCCGGAACTGGGGTCGACGGTGCAGCCGGGCCCGGATAAGCCCGACCGTCCACTGCGTGCGGGAGAGCCCTTGCGACGCCGCCTCTCGCTCCAGAGCGGCGAGATCGCCCGAGGTCAGGCGAAGTCCCAGCTTGCCCGACATCGGTCCCGGGGAGGCTTCAGGCGCGTCCGGGAGCGGCGCCTGGGCGGCCGCCTCCATCAGCCGTCGCAGCAGCCGCGCCCTTCCGCCCTGACCGGCTGCCGCGGCGTCGAACCGGCGCAGCAGATCGGGCGGAACACGGAGAGTGAGACGGTCCATGGAGGTGAGGCTCTGTCAGACATTGCCGGCGCAAAGCCTATCCTGCCCTAGACCGTCATCCGCCTCGTCCCGTAGCCCTACGGGTCTGTCCCGCCCTCCCCTCGGCGTCCGAAACCGGCCGCTCGCCCGCCGCCCTGACGGGCGCCCCAGCCTGGCGGGGAATAGAAGACGTAGCGGAGCGCTCGCGCGGCGGGGGTGGGTATTATTCCCGCCCTACCGGTGGGGTTCGGGCGATACCCACCTGGGTCGTCAACCTGCCGCTTAAGCAGCGTGACGTTTAAACAGCGCATCTGGCGTAACAATCGTAAGCATACCTAGTCAGGTAGGTCATGACGGCGCCATACCTCCGCAACCGCAGAGCCTTGTTGACCGCCCGTCGCACCCATAGGTTCGTGGGGAAGGAGTTTCCGCCATGTACACCCCCGCCTCGCCGACCGTTCTGCCGTTCCCGCCCCTCGCCCCCGCCCCGCCCCCTGCCAAGGCCGCCGCCTCGCAGGACCGGATCTGGGGCAAGGCGGTCATCGCCAACGGCTATGCCGGCATCCCGTCGATCCTCATCCAAGCGCAGTCGCGACTGGGGCTGACCGCGATGCAGTTCAACATCCTGGTCCAGCTGCTGGACTATTACCGGGACCCGAACCGCGCCCCTTTCCCGTCGCGGGCGGAGCTCGGCCGCCGGATCGGTGTGAAACCGAAGACGATCCAGACCAATATGCGGCAACTTGAACAGGCCGGCTTGGTGCGTCGCGAGATGCGGAAGACGGCGGCCGGCGACTGGGCCTCCAACGTCTACCATCTCGATGGTCTGATCGAACGGGTCCGCAAGCTCGAACCCGAGTTCACCCAAGCGCGCAAGGAGCGGGAGGCTGCCCGGCTTCGCGTCTCCACTCCTGTGGGACTGCGGCAACCGTAAAGTTTGGGCCCAGAATTGATTTACCCCGGGGGCATGCTTTGCAGCAGAGGCGATCCCGGGGTGTACGCAGGTAGAGATATTCCATGACCCACCCCGATGCAAGGCCGGCGGCCGACGCCGACGCGGTGGAAGCCGCGCTCTCTCTCGAACGCTTCGCCCGCTATGTCGCGTGGGCGCAAGGCGACCGCGAGCGCGCCGTGGCCCTGTATACGCTCAACACCCGTGTCTCCGAAGCCCTCTATGTGCCTCTCCAGGCACTGGAGGTGGCGCTGCGCAATCGCATCCATACGGTGATGTCCGAGGCCCATGGCCCGGGGTGGTTCCAGCCCGAGGCAAGTCACGTCACCGACCGTCAGGCCGAACAGGTGCGCGCGGCGATCGCCGAGCTTACCGAGGCGCGAAAGCCGATCGAGGACGGTCGCGTGGTCGCCGCCCTGACCTTCAGCTTCTGGACCTCGATGTTTGGGCGCGAGCAGGACGGCTTGTGGAAGCGCACCCTGCACCGGATCGCCACGCGAGAGGGCCGTTTCTTGGCTCGCAAAGACTTCACCACGCCCCTGACGCAGGTGCGGCTTCTGCGTAACCGGATCGCCCACCACGAACCCATTCTCTATTGGAACCTGCCCAAGCTGCATCAGGCCATGCTGGAGATGACCCGCTGGCTGTCGCCGGCGATGGATGACTGGCGCGGGACGGTCGACCGCTTTGCCGAGGTCCACCCGGCCCAACGTCTCGCCCTGCCCCGTCCCGGGAAGGACGAGGCATGAGCAAGTCTCCCGAGCCGAGGAGACGGGTCGTCGACGTGAACGCGCTGAGGCGGACATCCATCGAGGCGCACGGCCTGATCCACGCCGACCGGGCCTACTGGCTCTACTATGATGAAACGAACAACATCCGGCGGCTGCATCTGAAGGCCGACGCCTTCAACGTCCCCGACCTGAACTGCTGGGTGCTCGGCGGCTTCGGCTGTCGGGATGCGCGCCCGATCGATGTCGGGCCGCTGAGGACGCGGGCCTTCATCCAGCCCAGTGCCGAGGAGCTGCATTTCGCGCTCTTCGGCCGGGGCGAGTTTTCGAAGGTCCTCGGGTCGAGGAAGCTGGAGACGTTTCTCGACTGGGCGCTAGGGGAAGACCTCCTCGTTCACTACCTCGCGCTCGACCCCTTCTACTGGTCCGTAGTCGATGTCGTTGACTCGGTGCTGGCGGCCGGGGAGATGCCGGATGGTTTCGGGGAAACCCTGAAGTCGGACCTCTGCACCGTGCTTCGCGCCGACCGGGCCCGGACCGCGGCCCTGATGGCACGGTTCGACTATCCGGACCTGGAGCCGGAAAACCGGCGCGCCTTCATGACCGAGCTGATCACCTTCGCGGAAGATCACGCCGGTCTGCTGGATCATTTCGGCTACCAGACGCTGCGGGGCATGCTGCAGATGGGACGCCACCATCCCCTGCCCTTCATCGAGGACGGGGACGCGCGTGTTCTGATCGACGGCTTCCGGGACTTCTTCCTGGAGCGAATCTGCATCCTGAAGAACGCGCGCCACGTCTTCGACGCCGAGGAGGTCGTCTCCGGCGAGCTCGCCATGATGACGTTGACCGACGGCGACGCCCCCTTCTGCAACTATCGTTTGGTCGAGAGGTCGCATGATGATCCCGGCGTCCAGGTCTCCGATGTGATGGTCGGCTTCCTCGCCAAATTCTTCAGTTGGATCTCCAGTGTCGACGAGGGCCAGGTTCGCGAACTGAAGGGCACCCTGAGCCCGGCCCAGGCGCGCAACCGGGAGCGCCTCGTCCGCCTTCTCGAGGCCAGTTACGCCGAGAACGCGGCATTCACGCACACGGTCGTCAGCCTCGCAGACCGGCACAAGGCCGCGGTGTTTCTCGATTTTTGAGGAAGCGGGCCGACCGGAAGTCGGCCCGTTCCGCTTCAGGGCTGCAGGCCGTGCAGATGATCGACGGCTTTCTGGGCGTGGGAGGCGGCCGAGACGATGAAGCGCGTGTCGTCCCTCAGAACCTGCAGCCAGCTGGCGATATAGGCGGCGTGATCCTCGCGCGGCTCAAGCGCCAGCCCGAGATCTGCACACAGGAAGGCCGCGCCGAGTTCGGCGACGAGTTCCTCGCGGGCGTAGCCGGCGTCACCAAAGCGTCGCCGGCCGAAGTCCCGGTCGAGCCGGCTCGGATGCCGCGTCCAGTGCGTCATCTCATGGCCGAGGGTGCTGTAATAGGCGTCCGCAGTTTCGAAGCATTCGAACGGCGGCATCTGCACGTGGTCCGGCCCCGGAGCGTAGTAGGCGCTGCCCCCGCCGTGGCGGACATCGGCCGCGCAGTTTCGGAAGAAGGCGTCGATGCGGGCGATGCGCTCGTCCGGATTGATCTCGACGGTCTCCGGCTCGCCGTAGCGATCCTCCAGACCCTCGATCTGATCGAGGTTGAAAACGGTGTAGGCCTTCAGGAAGGGGATGCGTTGTTCGACGCCCTGCCCGGTCTCATCGCTGTCCTCGCGGACGATCTGGTTGGCGTAGACCACGGTGGATCCACGCTCGCCTTTCCGGACATGACCGCCGAGCGCCAGGGCCTGACGGAAGGTCATCCAGGTCGGGCGGGTGAACCCCCGGCTGGCCGCCTCGCCCCAAAGCAGGACGACATTGATGCCATTGTAGGGCGTGCCGTCATGGCGGAGCGGGCGGCTGACGGCGGCTGAGGCCTTCCAGGGTTGGGTCCAGGGGCGCACCCCGGCTTGGAGTTGAGTGAGGATCTGCTGGGTGATCCGGGTGTAGACGTCGGGACGAGCGGGATCGGCGGGGCGCGTCATGGCGGCCTCCTTGAAATGAAATGGGGAAGACGGGGCGGCGGCGCGGGCGTCGCGCCGCCGCGGCGTCGGGTCAGCGGGACCAGATCAGGCTCTGTCCGCCTTCGATCTCGACTAAGGAGGCGTAGATCGGCGCCGGGAAGCTGGGATCATCGAGCTTGACCGAGAGATAGTCGCGGTCCTGCTGGCTCCGGCGCTTCCAGGCCGCGCCGAACTCGGTCTGCCCGGCGAAGATCCGAAAGTCCGGGCCCTTGTCGTCGGTCTTCTCATTGGGCCGCAGAACCGCCGACTTGACGTTCAGGGTGAGGGTCTTGATCGACCCGGTGTAGCCGTCGCCTTGGGCGGTGAAGGTGCCGATGGTGGCCATGTCAGTCTCTCCATTGCTTCGGGCCACGCCTGCCGCGGCCTCGATGGCGATCGGCGGACCGGGGCGCGGGCGGCGCGCAGGGAGAGCGAAGCGATCCCCCGCAGCGAAGCGGAGGACCGCGGCAAGAGACATTCTTGTCTCGCGAGGAAGGCCGTCAGGCCGGGGATGAAAGTCGCGTGAGCGGTTGCGCCAGCCGACCGGGTTTCGGTCAGATCCGCCCCTTCGAGAGGCCGCGCAGGCTGGCCCGCCCGAAGGTGAGACGCTGCGCCCCTCCTCAGCTCCAATCCGTCAGGCTTCCGCTCGGTCGCTCAAGCCCCGCCGCTGTCTCTGTCGCGCCGCCACAAGCAGGTCCGATCCGACGACAAGGGAGCGCAGCGGCGGTTCGCTCAGCCCCATAAGAGATGGCGCTGATGCCTGTGAGCCCCCCTGCCCGCACCGCGCGCCTCGAGCACAAGAACCGGCCCCAGCCATGGAAACGGGAGCCCCTCTGGTCGAGATCGACGGCGGGAGACATCCTGTCCGTTGACCACGACGATGGGGCTGGACACGCCGCTGAACCGTGCTAGATCGGCGGCAAGCTGCAACGGGGGGTTGCAGCGCGTGCACTCCCAGAGGAAGAGTTGACCACCAAACCTATTATCGCCGCGTACGCGGCGGCGGCCCTGTGCGCCCTGGCGGCGCAGGTCCAAGCCCAGACGCCTACTCAAACCAACTCTCTGATGCTCGAAGCGAACATCGCCAAGGCCTCGGATCTGACGGGAGCTGAACTGGGCGTTGGCTGGCGGTTCAACGCAGGCAACTTCCATCTGACGCCGGCCATCGGCGCCCTCATCTACCAGGGCGACAACGACCGCTATCAAATCTACCAGCAGAGCAACGGGGCGCGCTGCCGCGACACGACCAATGGGCAGTATGCCCGCAGCGAGCTGTGCGACAGCACCGCGGCGGCGGCCTACGGGCGGATCGAAGCAACGGTGCACTGGCGCAATGTGGAGTTCGGCGCGGGATACCGGATTTCCGATATCGAAAGCGCTCCGTATGGGACCATCGCGCTGCGCGTCTCAGAGATGGTCGCCATCAAAGCCAACCTGGGCGAAGACTACATCGGGGCCGGCGTCTCGGTGAGGCGTTGGTGATGCGCACACTCAGCCTGCTGATCGCGACGGCCGCTTCGGTTCTGGCGGGGCCGGCCGTGGCCCACCCCGGCGGTCTCAACGCCGAGGGCTGCCACACCAACCGCAGGACCGGCGAGTATCATTGTCACCGCAGCAGCCGCTCATCCGCTGCACCCGCACGGCCCCAAGGCTTCACCAGCCGGCCGCCGGCCCAACGCGGTTCCGGCGCCTACGCCAACTGCGCGGCCGCTCGGGCGGCGGGCGCCGCCCCTGTCCGGCGCGGAGATCCCGGCTACGGACCCCACCTGGATCGTGACGGCGACGGCGTGGGTTGTGAGCGCGGCTGAGAACAAGGGCAACGGCCCAGCAGAGACCGCCACGTAGTTCCGAGCTTAGGAAACAGAGAAGCGGGATTTCCAGCCGCGTCGCAACCCGCTGACCTGCCGCCCAGCCCCCGGTTCACCGAGCCGCGAAGGTGAGCACTTCGACCTTGTTGCCATCTGGATCGCGCACAAACGCCGGGTAGTAATGCGGGTCGTACTCGGGCCGTAACCCAGGTTCGCCATCCGCCGACCCGGCGTTCGCCAGAGCCGCGTGGAAGAAGCCATCGACGGCTGAACGCCGCTCCACCTCGAAAGCGACGTGGATGCCGTTGCCAGGCATAGCCATGCCGCCGTCGGCTGGGAGGTTCAAACTGAAGACGGTGATGCCCGCGCCGTAGCCGACCGCTTCATCGACCCTAAGCGTTTTGCTGAGCCCGACTTCTGGCATCACCGCGTCATAAAAGGCCTCGGCACGCGCCAAATCCGATGTTCCGAGGGAGACGTGATGGAGCATGAGCCGAAAACCCCGCCCTCATCGCGCGGTTCCGGTAAGCGCCAGGAGCGGTCATCCACCGAGCGCCGAAAACACGACATTCAAGCGCGTTGCGAAGTTCGACTCTTCGGCCTGATGGCAGCCCGCCTTCGACGCCTCTCAGCGACCCGCCGCGCCGTGTTCAGCCGCAACCCACGCCACACCGTTCATCGCTTCAGGCCGCCGCGCCCCGGCAGATACGCGCCAGCCGCGCCTTGCCAGAGATTGCGCCGATGCTCTGCCGATTCCAGAGCTCGCGTCGGTGATCAGGACTGGTTTCCACCCTCTCAACCCGCGCAAAGTTCAGCCGCGCTGCTTGCCTAAACATGCGAGTCAAGGGCCCCTCACTCAGTCGAAAATGTCGAAGATGCTGTCGCGCTTCTTGCGCTTGTAGCGATCGTCGTGGTCGCGATCGTAGCGGCGGGGTTCCTCATATCGAGCAGGCTGGGTCGGCATCGACAGTGACGAAGGACCGGCGGCACTCCCTTGAGAGGCGGCCATAAGGTTCTCAAGTTCGCCGCGGTCCAGCCAGACACCACGACACGTGGGGCACATGTCGAACTCCACGCCATTGCGCGAGATGGTCGTCATCGAGGCGTTATCGTTCGGGCAGAGCAGAAGCGGCATGTCTTGTCTCCGGAAAGAAGGCTGGCGATCAGCGACGCTGGCCGAGGAAGACCAGCAGGAACTGGAACAGATTGATGAAGTCGAGGTAGAGGCTCAGCGCGCCGAAACTGGTGGCTGCGCCCATCGCCGCCCGGTCCCCACCGAGCTGGTGGTAGGTCAGCTTCAGCCGCTGGGTGTCGTACGCGGTCAGACCCGCGAAGATCAGGACACCGATGCCGCTGATCGCCAGCATCAGCATCGAGGATTGCAGGAAAATGTTGACCACACCGGCGATCAGCAGGCCGATCACGCCCATGATCAGAAAGGTCCCGATCCCGCTCAGGTCGCGTTTTGTTGTGTAGCCGTAGAGGCTGAGTGCGCCAAAGGCGGTAGCCGTGATCAGGAAGGTGGAGGCCAGGCTCTGGCCTGTGTAACGCAGCGCCAGGGCACCGAGTGAAGCTCCGATCAGCGCCACGACCGACCAGTAAAGCAGGCTGGCCATTCGGGGCGAAGCGCTGCGGACCAGGAAGGCGGAGCCGAGCAGGAGCACCAGCGGGGCGAAGGCCAGCACCATGCCCACGGGCGTGTAGCCGGCCAGGCGCCCGTCGACGACGACGAACAGGGCGTCGCGGACTGGAGCCACGGACGCGGTCGCCCAGGCCAGACCGGCAGACACCACCAGGCCCAGGCCCATCTTGTTGTAAACGCCGAGCATGAAGGCCCGCAGGCCGGCGTCGACTGCCATGTCGGGTCGGACCGACGGCCGATCTCGCAGGGTGGTGTTGAACTCGCTCATCGCGAAAGGTCTCCTTCTCTCGGAAATCTCGGTCAGACGGGGACGTCGGCCGCCGCCGGCATCAACGCCGGCTTCGTCCTGACCGGGCCAGGCGCACCATCCTGATGAGCTTTGTGAAGGCCTCCATTAGGCCCCACGCCAGGATCGTGCTGTACCGCCTCGTCGGGCGTGTCGAACGGGTCGTCATCGTGCCTCTCCTCTTTGCAAAGGTGGGATCGGTGTGTGGATCGGGGGTGGTGGGAAGGACGGGACCCCGGCATCGAGCGCACTCGATGCGGTCCGACATCACGATCATCATGATCGTCAGAGGGGCCCGGGCCGCAATGCAAACTTGCGGCACCGCGGCCCTGCAGACCAATGAGTTTCGGTGATGCTCGCGATAACGCCGGCCAATCCGACACGCTATGTTGTCCGGAGCTCGCCGGAGCCGATGTCGAACCGCCAGGCCGAAAGCGCCAGATGGCCCGACTTCTCGCCTTCCCTTATCCATGGGAAGGTCCGCAGATTGCTCAAGGAGAGACTGAGGACAGCCGCCTCCACCGCTGTTTCCAACGCCTCTCCCGACCCCTGCTCGGGCATCGGCCACATCACGGGTTCAGCGATGTCCATCCAGGGACCGAGGAAGTCCTGAGCGTTGCGAAGCGGCCCATGGATCATGGCATGAATGCCGTCGCAGCCGGCATGGCCAAGCACCACGATCCGGCGGACCTTCAGGATCTTGACCGCATACTCCAGCGCCGCGCTCGTCCCGTGACACCCGCCGTCGGGGGCGTAGGGCGGAACAAGACCCGCGACGTTGCGGATGACGAACAGGTCGCCCGGCTCTGCGTCGAATATGGTCTGAGGATCGATCCTCGCGTCGGAGCAGGCGATGACGGCCGTGCCGGGCTGCTGACGTCGCCGCGCGAGTTCGGCATAGCGCTGCGCCTGGTCGGGCCACACCGCGTTTCGGAAGCGGTGATAGCCCGCGATCAGCGGATCGTCGGAACGGACCGTCATAACGCAGCCGGCCGCTGATGGATCATACGCGTGCGCCGGTAGCCGCGCGGGCCATGACGGGCTGCGCCGGTGAGCGCCTTTCGGATCACGGGGTGCAAGACCGGTCGCTCGCTCAAACGCGGATGTCGAAGGTCTGGCGACTGGGTCGGCGAAGCGCGGCGTCATCGCGGATGGCCCCCGGCGGCTCCACCGGACGATCCGTGGGCGTGCTTTGATGCGACGCCACACGACCGGTCATCTGGGAGAGCTGAAGCGCCCAGGCGTATGCGGCGGGATTGGAGGATGCGCCGACCTTCATTGCGACACCCCTTCCTTCGCCATCAGGTCGAGGGATGCCGGGTCGACGTCGAGGAGCGCGCAAAGCCGCAAGACCACAGCCCGCTCCTCGGCATCAAAGCCTCCGTCGGCCTCAGCGACGGCGCAGGCGGTCTCGATCAAGGCGCGAGAGGGACCGGACTGGCCCCGCAGACGTGAGACGGCAACCTCAGCCGTCGCCTCGCCGTCTTCCAGATCCCGATCGAAGCGCAGATTCAGCGCCTCGAACAGGACAAGCACGTCGTCGACGCCGAAGAAGGCGATGGTCGGAGAGGTACGCATCCGGTCGATCATGCGCTTGCGTTCGTCCGGTGTGACCCAGCCGTCGGCCTGGGCCACCATGGCGCAGCCGGCGACGACGGCGTCCATCTGAACGACGTCGCCCGGCGTCCAGACGTCGTCCGGGTCGATCGAGGCGCGACGGCGCAAGAGTTTGTAGGGTCTAGTCATAGGGACCTCACAGGGGGGTCGCCGGCGGGCGGCGACGCTTGTTGATGTCAAAGAGCCGGTCGGCGACCGGGCGGGCCGCCGCCCGCGGCGGCGGTCAGCGCGACTGAGACGTCGTCTGACGACCCTCGATCGCGGCGAGCCGGTCCTTGATGACCAGCTTCTTCTTCTTGATGCCCGCAACGGTCCGGTCGTCAGGACGCAGTCGCGCCCGCTCGTCGTTCAAGGCCATTTCCAGCAGGGAATGATATCCCTTCAGCCGGCGCATCAACACGATAGACATGGAGCCACTCCTTCTCTGAAGGGGCGCGCTCGACGCCGAAGCCGTCGGTTCGATGGGGGATAAACAGCCGGACCCCGTCATCGAGCGCACCCGATGCGATCCGACATCACGATCACCTTGATCGTCAGAGGGGCCCGGGCCGCAAAGTCACGCTGCTCGACGGACGCGAAACACGCCAATAAGAAGTGCTTATGCGCTCAATGAGTGAGTATTATGGAATGGACACAAAGTCACAGACTGGATTTTAACAGACTGCAATTGACCCGGTACCCAGGACAGCCGAACCTCTTGATGACCGTCACTGGATTGGCGAACGCGAAGTCTGTCTAGGCGCCATCAATAGCTGCGACAGGTGTTGACGCGGCTCGACTCTAACGTCATTAGCGCACCCTCCACGGGTCCGGGCCCCTCTGGCAGCCGAGGCGTCGGTTGCGATGTCGGATCCCCGCATGGATCGCGCAACGCAGCGCCTTTTTTTCATTCTTCGGGGGTGCGGGATGTTCGAGTCCCTTCCATTTCTTGCCGCGACATATGTCGGTCAGCCGATCTGGCTCTGGATCGCCTTTCTGGCCTTCATCGGCTTTTTGCTGTGGATCGACCTTGGGGTCGTGAACAACAAGGACGGGGTCGTCTCGGCCAAGAAGTCTGCGGCGATGTGGGCGTCTTTCGCCTCGATCGCCGTCGCCTTCGGCGCCTATGTCTATTTCGTGTACGAGCCCGATCCGCGCTACTACATGAGCCCTGAAAATCTCAATCAGCAGGCGGTGCTTCAGTATTTCACCGGCTACCTGCTGGAAACGGCGCTGGCGTTCGACAACATCTTCGTCATCGGGATGATCTTCACCTTTTTCGCGGTCCCCCGTCACTATCAGCACCGCGTGCTGTTCTGGGGGATCATGGGGGCGATCGTCTTCCGGGCGATCTTCATCTCGCTCGGCGCCGCGATCGTGAACGAGTTCACCTGGGTACTCTTCATCTTCGCCGCCTTTCTGATCTTCACCGGCTGGAAGATGATTTTCGGCGGCGATCATGAGATGGATCTCAATCAGAACCCGGTCCTGAAATTCCTCAGGAAGCGGATGCGGATCACCGAAACCATCGACAACCACAACTTCTTTGTGAAACGGCCCGACCCCAAGGGCACGGGCCGGCTCGTCCTGTTCGCGACCCCCCTGTTCCTAGCCCTGGTCATGGTCGAGGTGGTTGACGTCATCTTCGCGGTTGATTCCGTGCCGGCGATCTTCGCGGTCACGAAAGATCCCTTCATCGTCTACACGTCCAACATCTTCGCGATCCTGGGCCTGCGGTCGATGTATTTCATGCTCGCTGAGGCCGTCGCCCGGTTCAAATATCTGAAGTACGGCCTGTCGATGGTGCTGGTGCTGATCGGGGTCAAGATCATCTGGAACTTCGGCCTCTACAAGGCCTGGAAGGACCTGACGGGCGAGGCCCTGGTGCCGTATCTCGAGCCCCAGTGGTCCCTGATCGCGACCCTCGCCCTGATCGGTGGCTCGATGCTCTACTCGTGGATCAAGACCCGCGACGCAGACGGTCGTCCCAACCGCCCGGCGCATTGAGGTAGCCCGTCGGGGTCGGGATCGTCCCGGCCCCGATAGAGCCGCGTCATGACGCCGATGGGCCCCGCTCCAGGGCGCGAAGAACCTCCTGCGCCAGCAACTCGGCCGGGCCACCCATGGCACGCGTGGACACCAGGGCGATCTCGCTGTCGCTAAGTGGCGGCAGGGGCTCGCGCAGAACGGTCAGGTCCCGCGGTGCCATGGCGGCCGGTAGGACCCCGACCCCAAGCCCGGCTCTCAGAGCCGCCATCTGGCCCGCGAGACTGGGCGAGGTGAAGGAGGCGCGAAACGCCAGGCCGGCCGCCTCCAGAGCCCCGAGCGCCCGCTTGCGATAGATGTCCGGCGCGGGAGCGATGATCAGGGGCAAGGGCGAGGCCTCGAGGATCGAGGGGGCCAACGCGACCCAGACCAGTGGCTCGCTCCAGACCCGGACACCCAGTTCAGGCCCGACCGGTTCACGCTTGATCAGGGCGAGATCGAGCAGCCCGCGCGACATCTGGTCGAGCAGGTTGGCCGTGTAATCGCACGTCACTGCCAGCTTGATGCGCGGATGGCTGCGCGCGAACGCACCTAGAATGCCCGGCAGATGCATGGTCGCGATGTCCTCAGGTGCGCCGAAGCGCACCTCGCCCTCGAGATCGCCGTCGCCCAGGGTCGCGACGATTTCGTCGTTCAGCCTCAGCAGGTGGCGCGCCTGTGGCAGCAGCCCGGCTCCCTCGGTGGTCAGTGCGAGATCCTTGCCGCCTCTCGCCAGAAGCGGGGAGCGCAACTGATCCTCCAGTCGGCGGATCTGCAGACTGATCGCGGGCTGCGTGCGTCCCAGCAGCGCCGCCGCCCGGGTGAAACTCCCGGTCTCCACCACGGTCACGAAAGCCCGCAGAAGGTCCAGGTCGAGGTTGACCAGTCGTGACGGCACCGCATGAGCCTTGGTTATGGGTCGCATAAGATCAATAAACTGGCGTGGTGAATTCGTCGAGGTCAGAGGAAGCGACCCTTGGAACCTTTCGAGTCCTCATGCCCGACCTCACCGCCAGTCTCGCACTGCTGACCTCCCCCGCGATCCTGTTCTTCTTTGTGGGCGCTCTTGCCGCTTTCGCGCGTTCGGACCTGGCGATCCCGGAGCCCATCGCCAAGGCCCTCTCGCTGTATCTGATGCTCTGCATCGGCTTCAAAGGCGGGGTCGAAGCGCGCGCGGCGGGGCTCGACGGCGACTTCTTGAGCGCCGCTGCGCTCGGCATTGGACTGAGCGCCCTGATGCCCCTTGCGGCACTGGCGGTGCTGCAACGCCTGCCTCGGCTTGACCGCGCGACAGCCTGCGCCCTGGCCGCGACGTACGGCTCTGTCTCGGTGGTCACCTTCGCGGCCGGACAGGATCACCTCGCCACGGTCGGTCTGCAGCCCGGCGGCTATATGGCGGCTGTCCTCGCGCTCATGGAGACGCCCGCGATCCTCACAGCCCTGATCCTGTTGAACGGAGCCGGGCGCGGAGAGCCGAGTCGTCGCCGAGCTGTGCTGCGCGAGGTCTTCGTCGGCGCCGCGACCGTCATGCTGCTGGGCAGTTTCGCGGTCGGTCTGATCTCTGGTGCGCCCGGCCTGGCCCGGCTCGACCTTTTCGTCGGACCGCTGTTCCAGGGAGCTCTGTGCTTCTTCCTGCTGGATATCGGACTGATCGCTGCCCGCAGGCTCATGGAGGGTGGGAGAAAGCTCAGCCCAGGAATCGTCGCCTTTGCCCTGGGCTTTCCACTCGTGTCGGCCGCCCTCGCCCTCGGGCTCTCGCGCCTGGCGGGTCTAGACGCGGGCGACGCCGCCTTGCTGACTATCCTGGCGGGATCGGCGTCCTATATCGCAGTTCCGGCCGCCATGCGCGTAGCCGCGCCGCAGGCGGACGCGGGCGTGTTCGTCACCGCCTCCCTGGCGATCACCTTCCCGTTCAATCTCACTGTCGGCATCGCGCTCTATACCGCCGCCGCGCTCTGGCTTTGGTAATCGCGAAGGCGGTTTGAGTCTCGGGGCTGCGAGCCCATGGAGCCAGCCTCAGAAGTTGACCGTCAAACCGACGAACGGCGCATGACCGACGCGGTCTTCGGCCCCGTCGCGGATGTCCTGCTGGCGAAGGTAGCCCAGACTCACGTCATAGCGGCCGTAACTCCGTTCGAAGCCGACAAAGGTTCTCAGGCCCGTCACGCCCTTCTGCCCGCCAGGCTCGGTGTTGCGAAGCGTGACGGCGACCTCGGCGTCCCCGGTGAGCGCCCATCCGTCCTCGCTGTCTGTCAGGGGAATCGTTGTCCCCACACGCTGTCGCAGCCTCACGCCCGTCTGAGGATCGACATCGACGAAACGTTGCTCTAGCCGCGTGCGGAACTCCAGCGGACCCCAATCGTAGCCGACCTGTTGCAGCAGCCGCACCTCCCGCTCGTCGGGACCGTTCCAGCGCTGCTCGACACCCACGCTCCATTGGCGGCCCGCGCCATCCTCCCGGTTCAGCCAGAGGCGCGCGAAGTAGGTGTCCTTCCGCGGGTCCTGGCGCAGTCGCTGGGCCGTCTCCAGCTCGACGGACGTCCGATCGTCGATCTGCTTGACGAACGCCGGGTTGAACCAGAGCTCGCCGTCCTCGTCCTGGGCGACGGCGGGAGCCGCCGCGGCCATAAGGCTGCCGATGGCAAGCAGGGTGACCTTGAGCGCATGCATCGTGATGTCCTGAAGAATCGAACAGCGGAGATTCGAAGAGACCGCCGTCGCTGGGAAGCGGTGGGGCCGGAGGGGTTTTCCCTCCGGCCCCTGACCTTAGAAGCGGTAGCTGACGCCCGCGCTGATGACCCACGGATCGAGAGCGTGCTCGGTCTGCAGGGCCGTGGTCGCGCCCGCCCGGAAGGTGGCGGTCGTGTCGACGAAGTAGCGTTTGGCGTCAACGCTGAAGCCGAGGCCCTGGTCGTTCAGAGGCATATCGAATCCGGCCTGCAGGACGAAGCCGAACTCGTCGGACAGGCCGACATCGGTCGCGCCCAGAGCGGCGGCGTCGGAACCCACCTCTTCGTTGAAGATGAAGAAGTGCGTCACGCCGGCGCCAACGTAGGGCTTGAAGCCGCCGTCCATGGCCCAGTGATATTTGGCCGTGACCGTCGCGGGCAGGATGATCGCGTCGTCGATCAGGGCGGCCCCTGCCAAGGCTCCTTCGCCCTCGACGTCATGCGGGGTGACGCAGCAGATGGTCTCGAGCGAAAAGGACGGATTGACGAAGTATTCGATCGCCACGGTAGGCACATAGGAGTTGGACGCGCTCACCTGCGAGCCGCCCGGCAGACCGATCGTGTCGGTGCGAACCTCGGTGATCTCGCCGTCCGGCAGCACCGCCGTGACGAACCCTTTTACCTGAAAGCGGCCGTTGGGGTCCTGGGCGGCGGCGGGAGCGGCAGAAACGAGAGCAAGCGCAGCGACGGCGGCGCCGACGGTGAACGACTTCATGGTGTCTCCGAAAAGGGAAGGGCAAAAGGAAGGGACCGGCCGCGCCAGGGACGCGCGGCCAGTCGAACGCGCCGTTAGTTCGGTGCGTAGGGGAGCGAGGAGTGATGGAGGACGATGCGCAGGCCGCCGTTGGGGTCGCGCACCCAGCCCCAGGTCTTGTCGACGGTGGTCACCTGTCCGTCGCTGTTGGTCAGCATGACGTTGCCGATCGAGATGGCGGTCGTGCCGTTGATGACGATGGCGGCGTTGTCGATCTCATACGAGCGCCAGCCTTTGAGCGCGAAGCCCGTGTCGCCGGCGAAGCGGCTGTTGCCGCCAACGAAGTAGGCCAGAGCACCTTCGCGGGTGGTGCGGAAGGTGGTGTCGCCCGAGGCGAGGGTCGGCTTGAAGGCCACCGGACCCAGATTGTAGCCGTAGGCGGCGTCCAGGACCTGGCCGGCGAGGCGGGCGGCGGCGGCCTGGCCGTTCGCCTTGTATTCGGTGGCGATGGCGACGAGGGCGTCGCCCCAGGCCCGCTGGGCGGCCTCGACCTCAGCCACGGTGATGGGGGCCGCCGACGGGGCGGCGGCGATGGTGGCGACCGCATAAGAGTCCATTGAGGAGGTCGCAGACACAGCGGCCGGTTGGGCAAAGGCGGAGCCGGCCGCTAGAAGCGCGGCCAGAGCGGTGAGGGTGAAGGTCTTGCGCATCGGAGCGTCCTTTCAGGAGCCGCGGGTGGCGGCGACGGATGAAAGGTGTCGACAGCCACGCTTGCGCACATCAGCCTCTTGGCAGGCCAGACGACCTAGGCCGTTCGGCATACGAAAGACCGTCGGATCTCGACTAGAACAACAGCCAGCCCCCGGAGATCTTTTCGCTTGTCCAATGACGTCATCCCGCTCGCCCTGGATCTCCGTTCGCTGTTTCGCGACTCGGAAGCCCGCGCGGCCCGCCTCAAGCTCCTGATCGAGGTCAGCCGGGATCTCGCCAATACCGACGCCGGCCGGCTCGACGAGGCCGTCGCTCGCGCCGCACAGAGGGCGGCGCTGTTTGCGGGATACGGGGTCGGTACCCTTCAGGAAAACCCGGAGCCATCAGACACCGAAGCTCTGGTGATCCCGCTGTCCGCCTTGGCCGAGCGAGGTCGGCCAGACGTGAGCCTCGTGTTTTCGACGCCGATGAACCCGAACGCGGTCACAACCCAGGAGGACGCCGACGCCTTGCGGTTGATGGTCGAAATGATCGAAGCGCGACTGACGGTGGACCTGCAGCGCCGCAAGGAAGCGGATTTGCTCGTGCGCCTCGAGCGGCGCGAAAAGGAACTGGAGCAGGTCCTCGCCCGTGTGGTCAATGCGCAGGAGGGCGAGAGGGCCGCCATTTCTGCAGACCTGCATGACGGCGTGGCCCAGCAGATCGCGGCGCTCCACCGCCGGCTGGAACTCGTCCATCTGGACATGGCTCCGATCGACGCTCGCGTCGCCAGGGAGGTTGAGCTGCTGATCGGCGTCGCCCGCCAAGCGGTAACTGACCTCAGGGGCGTGATCGCAGGTCTGCGTCCACTGAGCCTGGACGACCTCGGGGTCGCAGCGGCGCTCCGAGAGGAGGCGCGCCGGCTGCAGGCCTCCGGCCATCGCGTCGAGGTCTCAGAGCGGATCGGGGCGAGACTGCCGCCCTGGCTGGAGACCCTCCTCTTTCGGGTTGGCCAGGAAGCCTTCAACAACATCGCCAAACACGCCCCGGGCGCGACGGTGGCGCTCGATCTTGCGCTGCTGCCCGACCGGAGCGCCATCGTTCTGACGGTAGAAAACGTGGGAGGGCCTCTTTCGGAAGCCAGTGTCGAGTACGGTACACCGCGTTTCGGGCTCGAGATGATGAGGGAGCGTTTGCTCTCCGTGGCCGGGACGTTGGAAGCGGGTCCAACCCCGAACGGCTTCCTCATCCGCGCGCGCGTTCCCCTGGCGGGGGTCTGAAATGCGGGTTCTGATCGCCGACGACCACGAACTAACCCGCGCGGGGCTTCGAGCGGTTATCGACCGCGAGCCGGACCTTGAGGTTATCGATGAAGCGGCAACGGGCGAAGCCGCCGTGGATCGATGCGCCGCGGGTGACGTCGATGTCGCAATCCTCGACATCCGCTTCGGCTCCGGAATGACGGGTTTGGAGGCCGCGCGGCGGATCCTCGAACACGCCGGCACGCGTGTGCTTCTGCTGACCCTGCACGACACGGCGGAGTATGTGCGCAGCGCCCTGGCCGCCGGTGTGACCGGATATGTTCTGAAGGACGCCGGGCGCGAGGAGCTGCTCCACGCCATCCGGGCTGTGGGCGAGGGTCGCACGGCCCTGCCCAGCGCGCTCTTGCGTCTGGCCGTGTCGCCTGTCGCAGGGCCCAGCGACAGCGACCTGGCGCGGCTGACGCCCCGGGAGCGGGAAGTCCTCGCCCTCATCAAGGGAGGACTGACCAACAAGGCCATCGCGCGCGAACTCGGCATTCGACCGGGAACCGTCAAGGTTCATGTTGAAAAGGTCATCGCCAAGCTCGGGGTCACCGATCGGACACAGGCCGCCGTCTTCGCGGCCCGGATTCTGCCGTGACGGCCCCCTCGATCTGGACGAGAGGCGGTCGGGCCTGGGCCGACCTCGGGCTGGGGCTGAAGGGCCTGATCGTCGTCGCCCTGCCCCTGGCGATCCTGCTGGCCGGAATCGGGGCCCTGCACCTGTCCGCTCGCGCCGAAGCCGAGGCCGAGGCGCGGGTGCGTCTGACCTTCGCCATCCAGCGCGACATCCACGAAGTACACGCCCTTCTGGCCGAGGCGGCGAGTGGCGTGCGCGGCTATCGCCTGACCGGGCGCCGCGCCTTCCTGAAACCCTACATCAAGGCGGAGGCCCTTCTGCCCACCACGCTGGATCGCTTGCGCCGGACCGCGCGGGATCCTGAAATTCGCCGACGCCTCGCGCGTGTCGATGGCCTCGTGGTGCTCAAGCGCGACGGGCTCGCCCAACTCGCCTCCATGCCCGACGCGGGGACCGCGATCGGGGTGGAGACGCCGGCTGTGACCCGAGCGCTGATCGCCAACAAGGCGGTGCTTGATGCGCTTCGGGCCGAGATCGAGGCCATGCAACGTCGTGAGGTCGAGCTGCTTGCGGAACGTCAGGCCCGTGCTGACGCGGAGCGCAGACGGACCTGGACTCTGACGGCTGTCCTCGCGGGGATCGGTTTGTTGGGAGGATTGGCCGCGGCTCAGTTGCTGTTCACGGGGATCGTTCGCCGCGTGAGGAGCCTGGAGCGTGACGCCGAGCGGCTGGAGCGCGGCGTCCCCTTGAGCTTGGTCGACGAGGCCCAAGACGAGATCGGCAGACTGGCCCGCAGACTGGTCCAGGCCGGCGACCTGCTGCGGTCGCGCGAGGCTGCGCTCCGCGAAGGCGAGGAACGCTACCGCCGCGTGATCGAAGGCGTTCGCGACTATGGAATCTTCGCCCTGGACATCGACGGCCGGGTCGTCAGTTGGAACACCGGAGCAGAGCGCATCAAGGGTTGGACGGCCGAGGAGATCCTCGGTCGCCATTTCTCGAGTTTCTACCCCCCCGAGGCCCGTGAGGAGACCCCCGCCCGGTTGCTGGAAGTCGCGAGCCGCGACGGCCGGGTCGAGGACGAAGGCTGGCGGGTGCGCCGTGACGGCGGGCGCTTTTGGGCCAATGTCGTCATCACCGCCCTGCGCGATGAGGACGGAACCTTGACCGGCTTCTCGAAGGTCACGCGCGACATCACCGAGCGACGCCGCGCCGAGGAGGCCCTGGGCCACGCCCGGGCGGAGGCAGAACGGGCCAGCCGGGCCAAGAGCGAGTTCCTGTCGCGAATGAGCCATGAGCTGCGCACGCCTCTGACCGCCATCCTGGGGTTCAACCAGTTGCTGGGCATGGACGGCGAGGCCCTGACGGAGGACCAACGCCATGCCGTGGATCAGATAGCCAAAGCCGGCGGGCACCTGCTGGCCATGATCGAGGAGGTGCTCGACATCGCCCGGATCGAGGCCGGGGGGCATGCTCTGACGCTCGAGGCAGTCACCCTGGGCCCCGTCCTGGACGACGTCCGCAGCCTGATAAGCCCCCAGGCCCAGGCCGCGGGCGTAGACGTCCGCATAGAGGGCCAAAAAGGCGGTGTCGCCCGGATCGATCGCCGAGCAACCGTACAGATTCTCCTCAACCTACTGTCCAACGCCGTGAAATACGGACCGGCCGGAGGCACCGTCACTGTCAGCGTTTTAGATGAACCCGACCGCCTTCGTGTGGAGGTGGTTGATGAGGGCCCAGGCGTTCCGGACGCCCTCATCGCGCGGCTGTTCACGCCCTTTGATCGCCTCGACGCCGAGCGCTGGAGCGGGGCGGAAGGGTCGGGTTTGGGGCTCGCACTCTCGCGCGGGCTGGCCCAGGCCCAGGGGGGCGACGTGGTTTATCGTCCTCGCGGAGATCGGTCCGGCGCGGCGTTCACCTTGGACCTGATCAACGCTTCAGCTTTGACCGGAGACGCCGAATGAGGATTGTGCCTGATGATGCCGCGCTGAAGTCGGGGCGGATCCTGGCCGTCGATGACGAGGCGGCCAATCTAAGTCTGGTCGACCGGGCCTTTCGGCGAGAGGGGTTCAGCAACCTTGCGACCTTCCTGGACGCCAGGGACGCCTTGGCCGATTTCGCCAAGACCCCACCGGACCTCGTCTTGCTGGATCTGATGATGCCGGGCTTCGACGGCTACGAACTTCTCGAGAGTTTTCGTCGCCTGACCGCAGAGACGGACTATCTGCCGATCCTCGTGCTGACAGCGGATTCGACGATGAACGCAAGGTTGCGTGCGCTATCACTTGGAGCAAACGACGTTCTGCTGAAGCCCTATGATGTGGCTGAACTGCTCATGCGGAGCTGGGTACTTCTCGACACGCGACGCAGATTCAAAACGGTGACTGTTGCTGTCGTGAAAGCTGGGCATTCAGAATACAGCTGAACGGATTGGTCGCTAGCAGGCTTTCGCGCCGAAAAGCGGACGTTCGGAACTTCGGCAATGAGTCGAGGCTGTGTGAAAACTCCGTCGGATCGAGCAAATCAGGGTAACCTTCTGTGGTCAGCAGGAGGTGGGTATGAGCCGCTTCGTCCAGGGTGCGGACCGCCGGCAGCAGACGCTGCTTCCCGAGTGCCTCGACGACTATGTGGCTGAGGATAATCCTGTTCGGGTGGTCGATGTCTTCGTCGATGATCTGGACCTCAGAGGGCTTGGCTTCGAAGGCATGACGCCGGCCGCGACGGGTCGGCCGGCCTATCACCCCGCCACGCTGCTGAAGCTCTACGTCTACGGTTACCTGAACAAGGTGCAGTCCAGCCGGCGGCTGGAGCGCGAGGCGCAGCGCAACGTCGAGCTGATGTGGCTGACGGGGCGGCTGGCGCCGGATCACAAGACCATCGCCGAATTCCGCCGCGAGAACGGCCCGGCGATCCAGGCGGCCTGCGCCCAGTTCGTCGTGCTATGCCGCCAGCTCGGCCTGTTCGGCGCGGCTCTGGTCGCCATCGACGGCTCGAAGTTCAAGGCGGTGAACACCCGCGACCGCAACTTCACCGCCTACAAGGTGAAGCGGCGGATCGAGCAGGTCGCCGAGCACATCGCCGGCTATCTGCAGGACCTGGACACGGCGGACCGGCAAGAAGGCGAAGCGGCCGAGGCGCGGTCGGGAAGACTGGTCGAGAAGATCGATCGCCTCCGCGCCCAGATGGCGATGCTGAAGGCGATGGAGGCCGAGGTCGAGGCATCACCTGACGGCCAGGTCTCACTGACCGACCCCGATGCCCGGGCCATGGCGACATCCGGCCGGGGCAGCGGCATCGTCGGCTACAACGTCCAGTCCGCCGTCGAGAGCGAGCATCACCTGATCGTCGCCCACGAGGTGGTGATGACGGGCAGCGACCGCGAACAGCTGGCCTCGATGGCGTGTAAGGCCAAGGACGCGATGGGCGTGGAGGCGCTCGATGTGCTGGCCGATCGCGGCTACTTCTCCGGCGAAGAGATCCTGGCCTGCGAGGCCATGGGCGTGACGCCCTACGTTCCCAAGCCGCTGACGTCAGGCGCGAAGGCGGCGGGCCGCTTCGGCAAACAGGACTTCGTCTACCTGCCCGATCAGGACGCCTATCGTTGCCCAGCCGGGGCCCTGCTTCCGCGTCACATGACGACCGTCGAGAAGGGTATGACCCTGCATCGCTACTGGGACCGGGCCAGTTGCACCGGCTGTCGCCTAAGCCTCAGTGCACGCCCAGCGTCGAACGCCGGGTCACCCGCTGGGAGCATGAGGCGGTGATCGACGCCCTCCAGGCCCGGATGGACCTGGCGCCGCGCGCCATGCGCGTCCGGCGGCGCCTGGTCGAACACCCGTTCGGCACCATAAAGGCCTGGATGGGCCACACCCACTTCCTGACAAGGCGACTACCCAACGTGAAGACCGAGATCAGCCTCCACATCCTGGCCTACAACATGAAGCGGTTGATGGCGGTGCTGGGGACCAAGCCGATGATGGAGGCGATCAGGGCGTGAGAAGAGGGCGCTCCGCGCCCCGTTGCCACTTCCGCCTCGCCGTGGCTCAGCGTGTTTTTACACGACCTCAGTCAGAAGCGGACGTGATCAGCTGACCAGAAACTAGCCAGCAACAGACAAAATCAACTGAAACTCGTTTGGATTTGACGGCACGCTCTAGCGAAAAATGTGAGCGTTTCCAACCTGTCTCAGCGGGAGAGCACTACGTTGACATCGTAGGGGTCACAGGTTCAATCCCTGTCGCGTCCACCATTCTTTTCAATAACTTAGCAGCTGCACCCGAGGGAGCGTTGGCCGGAAACTGGCCAGAAACCCGGTTGTCGGGCCTTGGCTCATAATGTTCCGGCCCGATAACTGCCTTCGCATGTGAGCCAGCGAATTGGTTCAGGCGCTTCCGTCTTGCGCCAGAAGCGGACACTGGCAGTCCGCCGGCAACTCGACATTCGGGAGCCTTGGCGAAAGTCCAAAATCTGTTGCTACGGCACGGTCCGCTCTCGACCCTTAGCGGGCTTCGACAGGCGTGCTTAGATCACGAATGACCTTCAGATGGATGTTCGTGTTCGCGGTTGCCCTAGGCCTCGCGTCTTGTGCGGGCGGTGGCTTTGTCAGCGGCTCCCGACAGTTTTCCGGCGTTTGGCTCCACGAGTTCGAAGGATCGACCTTCGTGGAAGGAGCGACCGACGTTCCGGCCGTACGTCCCGAATACCGAGAAACGGATTGGTTAGAATGGAATGAGTGGCCGGATCTTGAACGGCTGATGGATGGCGCGGGCCACATGGACCTGTGGCGATCTGAGGTGGCGGTTCAACGACCGATCTCGGCGAAACGGCTCGGCCCGTCGTTTTGCTATGATCGCTAACCGCCCTTAGCTGACATCGCACGCGTCCGTCCTGTGGCCGAAAGCCTGATGTCAGCCATGCGCCAACAGCGGACTTTGGCAGTCCGCCAACAACGCGACATTCGGGAGCCTTGGCGAAAGTCCAAAATCTGTTGCTACGGCACGGTCCGCTCTCGACCCTTAGCGGGCTTCGACAGGCGTGATTAGATCACGAATGACTTTCAGATGGATGTTCGTGTTCGCGGTTGCTCTAGGCCTCGCGTCTTGTGCGGATGGTGGCTTTGTCAGCGGCTCCCGACAGTTTTCCGGCGTTTGGCTCCATGAGTTCGAAGGATCGACCTTCTTGGAAGGAGCGACCGAAGTTCCGGCCGTACGTCCCGAATACCGGGAAACGGATTGGCTGGAATGGAATGAGTGGCCGGATCTTGAACGGCTGATGGATGACAGGCGCCAAGAAGGAGGATGCTATACGGTGCAGCCATTTCTATTGACTTTTGAGGGTCGCAGAACGCACCGCCTATTTGTTGGCGCGGGCCACATGGACATGTGGCGATCTGAGGTGACGGTTCAACGACCGATCTCGGCGAAACGGCTCGGCCCGTCGTTCTGCTATGACCGCTAACCGGCCTTCGCTGACGTCGCACGCGTCCGTTCTGTGGCCGAAAGCCTGATGTCAGCCATGCGCCAGAAGCGGACCTTCATTCACTGCCTGAAAGTGGACATTCCGAGCCTATTCGCGCCGAGGGTCCGGTTTCGACCCGTTGCGGATCCGATCATTCCGTGGCGAGGGTCGGCAGCGTCGGAGCCAATCTGTAATCCACTGCCGATGATCGTGAGATGCGGTAGCCGTTCTCTGTGAGGATCAATTCCAGTGCATGGGAAGGCTACCGCAACCTTCACGGGGAGCCGGGCCCGAGCGAAGCTGGGCTGAAGGTGCTTGGCCCTGCGCCGAGGGCGGAGCTCTAAGATGGATCCTCGATCGCTACCAGCGACTCGACCGGCGGTTCCAATCTTGGTCCTCGTCTTCCTTGTCGGCCTCCTCTTCATCCACAGCGATGAGCGTCATCGCCCATCCTTCCTCCTGGACGAAGACCTGTTCGTAGAGCGCGCCGATGCCTCGGCTATTCTCGGCCCAAACATGGGCCGGCAGTTCCACCATGTTGGAGACAGGGTCGTTGGCGACCTTGAAGCTCAGGGTGAGGCATTCGGTCGGTAGCGGCATGTCGCGGCGCAGACCGAGATAGGGAAAGCCCTGCTTCGGGATGACCCGGCGAACCAGGCCATTCTGTGAGGTAACGATGGCGATGTTCTCGTCGGTCTCTTGCACGTAGACCTTGGCAATTACTTCTTGGGACACTGCGAAAATCTCGGCCAGGGCCCGGATATGGGCAACATCGCATGCCGTGCCCAGCTTGCGTCGCTCGGCATTAAATTCGGGTCGAGGGACCAATAGCGCCGCCGAAAACTCGTTCGCTTCGACCTCGATACGCTCGAGAGCCGGTCGCTGGTTCCAGTTTCCGCCGCCGCGCTCCTGGCCCATGTCCCGCTTGGCGCATTGGAATTTCGTTGATTGGAACCGGTGATTCGGGATGACGAAATGCCCGATCTCGTGGCCCAAGGTGAAGTTGCGTCGGCCAGGGCGCAAGCCACGGTGAAGCGAGACCGCGCCGCGCCCATCCATGATGGCGAGCATGCCCTCGATCCCGTCCGTGGCGTGTTCGTCGATGACCTCGATGCCCACCGCAGCGGCGATGCCGGCCAAAGGCATCTGGGTCGGGACGCTACCAAACTGCACGCGCAGTTGGCGGTGGATTTCATGGGCGAGTTTGAGAGGCTGTCCGAGATCGGCCAGCTCCATCAAATCCAACTCGACTTCAGCGTTCGCCATCCTTTTTCGCCAGCTTGTCTAGGAGGTTTTCGAAGATCGCGATCTCGTCTTCCTCGAGGCTCGCAAGCTTATCACTGTTTCTTCGGAAGAATTGCTCGGCGCGGTTCAGGTCGCCCTCAGGCTCTTCGATGAGATAGGCGACGGTCGTTCGGAAATGGCCGGCCAGCTTCTGCATGAGGTCGAGCGATGGGTTCTTCGAGCGATTGCTCTCCAGTTCCCAGATATGCGCTTTCGACGCGCCAATAGCGTCCGCGACCTGCTGAAGAGATTCCCCCTTACGTACCCGTAGCTCCTTAATCCGATCGCCTATCGCCATACGCACTCTTCCCCGGGTGTACAAACAAATCGAACGAGCCGTCTGTTTCGGCTTGACGTCAAACGGATCGTTCGATTAAACCATACACATGCCGGATGGCCGGTAACTTGGCAAGGAGATTTCGAGATGGCGCTCGACAACGCCTCGCCGGAGGGTTCCGGCAACCAACGCTTCGTCTTCACCGTGAACGGCGAGCGCTACGATACCCGCGATCAGATCGAAGAAGGGCGCGACCTGCTGCAGAAGGCGGGGCTCGACCCGGCGGGTGACCACGTCCTGATCCAGCTGACTCGGCCGGGCTCCAAGTCCATCGGTCAGGAGGACGAGGTCAATCTCGGTGAACCGGGCCGCGAGGAGTTCCGGGCGTTCCTGTCCGACCGCACCTTCAACTTCATCGGCGACGACCGCGGCTACGAGTGGGGGGCGGCCTCGATCAGCGAAGCCGATCTGCGGGACATCATGGGCGCGAAGGCCAATGAGGTCCTGGTGCTTGAGCGGCAGAACGAGCCGGACCAGGAGATCGAGCCCGGTTCGAACGTCGACCTGGACGCCCAGGGGACCGAGCGGGTGCGCACGCGCCGACGCCGCATCACCATCATCGTCAACGCGCGCCAAGAAGCGATCGACGGCGACACGGTCACCTACGCTCAGCTGGTGGCGCTGGCCTTCCAGGCGGTGCCGACGGGGCCGGAAGTGCTCTTCACGACCACGTACAGCAAGGGGCCGAGGGAGAACCCTAAGGGAACGCTTCCCGAAGGCGGCTCGGTGTCCATCAAGAACGGGATGATCTTCGTTGTCACGCAGACCAATCGCTCGTAGCGCCGACCTGTCCCGCCTGCTGGCGGACGGCTACCACGTAGCCGTCCGTCACGGGCACCTGGTCGTCAGCCACGTTCCCTATGTCAATCAGAACCGGGAAGTGCTTCGCGGCACGCTCGTGATGCCGCTCATGTTGGCGAACGACGTGACGGTCAATCCGGTCGAACACACTACCCATTTCATCGGCGAGTACCCCTGCGATCAGCACGGCGCGCAGTTGGGGGCGATCGTCAACAGCTCCAGTACGTTCGAGTTGGCTCCGGGCCTAGTCGCGCAGCACTACTTCTCCGCCAAGCCGCCGAAAGAAAAGTACGACGACTATTACGAGAAGGTCGCGACGTATGGGGCGATCCTGAGCGGGCCGGCCTCGGTGCTGGACCGGGGCGCGGTACCGAACCCGGGTGGGTTCGTGCCGTCGTCCGACGAGGGGGACTCAGTGTTCCACTACCTCGACACGGCGTCACCCCGCGCCGAGATCACGATGATCACCGCCAAGCTGGAGCGTCGGAAGGTCGTCATCATCGGCCTGGGCGGGACGGGCGGGTACGTGCTGGATCAGGTGGCGAAGACCCCGGTCGAGGAAATCCATCTGTACGATGGCGACCTGTTCCACCAGCACAACGCGTTCCGGGCGCCGGGGGCGGCATCGGGCGAAGAGCTCGATGCTCAACCGTTCAAAGTCAACTATTTCGCGAGCATCTACTCGAAGATGCGGCGCGGAGTGCAGCCCCATCCCCACTATGTTGACGCGACCAACATCGAGGAAATTCGCGACGCGGAGTTCGTTTTCCTTTGCATCGATAATGGGGACGCCAAGGCGTTGATCGTCGAACGGCTTGAGCAGTTTGGGGTGGCGTTCATCGACGTCGGCATGGGCATTTACGCCCAGGACGGAAAGCTGGGCGGGGTCGTGCGAGTCACCACCAGTACGCCCACGAAACGCAATCATATCCGTCAGCGCGGGTTGATTTCGTTTGCCAACCCGGATGGCGAAGATGACTACAACCGCAACATCCAGGTCGCTGACTTGAACGCCCTGAATGCTATGCTGGCGGTGATCACCTGGAAGAAGTTATGGGGCTTCTATGTCGATCTCGAGCATGAGCGGCATAGCACCTACACGGTGGATACCAACGAGATGACCAACGACGAGTGCGAATGAGAGCCAGCCGAAAAATCCATCGGGAATTCGTCGACTTAATCCCTCGGGAAATGGAGGCCGACACGCTCTACATCGCGATGGAGTTCGCGACGGCGTCCCACAAGTGCTTTTGCGGGTGCGGAGCGGAAGTGGTCACGCCGTTGAGCCCCGCCGGATGGCAGCTCCATTTCGACGGGGAGACCATTTCCCTCACCCCGTCAGTCGGTAGCTGGAGCTTGCCATGCAAGTCTCACTACTGGATTCGGCGGGACACGGTCGAATGGGCCGCCATGTTGTCAGCTGACGAAATCGAGCGCGTGCGTGCGGGCGATCGCTATGCGGTTCAACAGCATTTCGGCGCCGCGCCGCGGCCTGCGGCCCCTGCTCCGGCCCAGCCCGAGCCGAAAGGTACGCCGAAGCGGAAGGGCATTTTGGATTGGATCACCAGCTTGTGGCGCTAGCGTCGCTAGTTCGGAAAGGCAGTTTCGGGTGACAGATACCTTCACGATCGCTTTGGAACCGGAGGAACAAGCGCTTCTCGACGAGCTGGAGTTCGATGTTCATAAACTCGACCACGACACGTTTGAACCGAACGCTGCGCGTGCCCGTGACCTGACCAAGGCTCTGGCGGCGCGCGGCGGCATCCCCGAACATCGACGGCGCTATTTCGCCGACCCCGACTACCATCCGGGAGGCCGCAACAAGTCGCGTCAGCAGGTGTTCGAACGCAACGGCTGTCGTGGTGACCAAATCCTCATGCATGCGCATTTCCTGCCGCATATTCGCTATTTCGTTCATGGACCCGATCTGCCGGAAGCGGTGACGACACGCTTCGTCGAGGCGGTGAAGGATTGCGGGATGGTGACGTCGAGCGATGTCGTGCCGCTCGGCAACTTTGCCCGGAAGCTGGCCCGTGATTTCCGCCTCCAGAAGTATGAAGCCAGCGAGGAGTTCTTCAAGCTGGCGCTCGAACTCAGCCTCCGACCTTACGTGGCCGATTCCATTCGCCGAGCGGTGCTTCAGCTACGTTCCTGACAACGACGGTAGGTCGGGTTGTGGAACCATTCGCGCCCTCTAGGACCGGCCACGCAACTTTAGCTTTCATGTAGAATCGCTTGCCGCTTAAATGCCCTTCGGGGAGGCTGCCATGCGATTGAAAACTCTGAAGCTCAAAAATTTCCGCTCTTACCGGGACGAAGTAAATATACCGATCGACCGTTTCACTGCAGTAGTGGGCAAGAACGATATCGGGAAAAGCACCGTCGTTGAGGCGATGGAGGTGTTCTTCAATTCCCAAGTGGTCAAGATCGACCCGTCAGACGCTTGCGTGGGCGGCGAGACAAAAATCGTTGAAATACGTTGTGTCTTCGACGAGCTTCCTATCACGCTCACCTTGGACGCCCGATCTGAGACGACGCTCGGGACCGAGTGGCTGCTCAATCGCGACGGTGATCTGGAAATCGTCAAGCAGTACGACTGCAAGCTAAAGACTCCAAAGGAAAGCGTCTTCGCCAACGCCTTCACCTCTGACGACGCACGCGTCGTTGATCTTTTGCAGATCAAAAACGATGCGCTCAAAAGGCGAGCCGAGGAGCTAGGTTGCGAGCTGGAGGGGGTCGACAAGCGATCAAATGCTGCGCTTCGCGCCGCAATCCGAGCTCGTGTGGGTGACGTGGGCAGGGCCGAAGCACTCGTTCCTTTGAACGAGGAGGACGGCAAGAAGGTTTGGGAACAGATCGTACACGTGCTCCCGGCATTTGCGCTGTTTCAGTCGGATCGCTCCAGCAAGGATGATGATCCAGAAGTCGCCGATCCCATGAAGATCGCGGTTGCCAACGCGGTGAAGGATGTCGAAGCGGAACTGGACGAAATCAAGGAGCGGGTGCGCCAGGGTGCCATAGAAGTTGCCCAACGGACATTGGCAAAGCTCCAAGAGCTTGACCCCGCTCTTGCCCAGCAACTTACGCCGTCGTTTAGGGCGGAGCCGAAATGGGATGGTTTCAAACTCAGCCTGGCGGGTGATGACGACATACCGATCAACAAGCGCGGTAGCGGCGTCCGGCGTCTCATTCTCCTCAGTTTCTTTCGTGCCGAGGCGGAGCGGCGGCGCACGGCGACAGCCTCTCGCCGCGTCATATATGCGATTGAAGAACCGGAGAGCTCCCAGCATCCGAACAACCAGATACTGCTCATCAAGGCCCTTCTCGCGCTTTCCGAAGATCCCAACACCCAAGTCGTGATCACGACCCATGTGCCTGGGATTGCTGCGATGGTGCCAGCGGAGTCAGTTCGGCTCGTTTCGAAGCCCGGCGAGAGCACTGAAGTGCAGGTGGGCGATGAGAATGTTCTGGAGCGAGTCGCCAACGCGCTGGGGGTTTTTCCCGATCGCCGCGCGAAGGTTGCGATCTTCGTGGAAGGTCCCAATGACGTCGAATTTCTCACGCGAGCGGCGCAACTCCACCGCAGTGCTGACCCTACGGTCATCGATATCGGCAGCGATTGCCGCATAGTGTTCATTCCTGCGGGGGGCGGCAACCTCCAGCATTGGGTGAACGGTCGATACCTACGGAATGCTGGTCTGACCGAAGTTCATATCTATGATGCAGACGACCAAGCTGCACCCAAATACAAGCAGCATATCGACGCAGTGAATGCTCGCGGTAATAACGATATCGGCTTTCTCACGACCAAGCGTGAATTGGAGAATTATATCCACGCCACTGCCGTTGAAGCCGAGTTTAACTTCACCATAGCAATCGATGATTGGTGTGATGTCCCCGATCTAGTAGCTGAGCAAGTCCACATTGCCGGTGGTGGTCAGACTGCTTGGGGCGCTCTCGCTGACGATGCGAAAGGGAAGAAGGTCCTCAACGCCAAGAGACGCTTGAATCGCGGAGCCATGGATCGAATGACGCTTGCTGATCTTCTCGCGCGGGACGCCGGCGGCGATATTCTGATTTGGCTGCGAGCCGTCGAAGCACGGGCCAATTAGCGGTCCTGCAACAGCGGAGCGAACAAATCTCGAAGTGCCGCGTCGTCGAACGTGTCGATTTCGCGCGGCGAGTTGGGAATGGACGGAGCATCTGCGACGGAAGTTTCCTCGCCGAGTTCCAAGATGCGCTCCTCGACCTTGGCAAGGGCGCGGGCCAACGCCTCCGGCGGCACGTCGGCACGGGGCGCGAGTTTCTTCAGGGTCGTAGCGTGGTCCTCGAGCGTTGACTCGGAATCGATGCCGCCGATGCTTAGTTCGACATCGTCGATCTCGCGGCGAATGGCTTCCATCGCCGCTTTTCGCACCCGGTCACTGGCTGGCGGGTAGCTGGCTTCCACGGCGTCGGCCATGTTTTCGAGTTCGTCGTGCGACATACCCCACGCAAGGAGATTGACGATCTCGTCCTCTAGGGCGTCGGCCAGGCCGGCCGCGATTGAAAGTGTGCCGTAGTAGCCATCATCCTCAAGCTCGCCGACCAACTCGATCAGGTCAGCACCTTCGCGCCAAGCGCTGAACCCTGACCAGCCTTGTGGCGCGGGAGGGGCCTTAGCGAGCTGCATGGCGAGCTGACAGAAGCGATCCTCGCCGCTTGCCGAACCCCAGTTCAACAGGAGTTTGATGCGGGCCACATTCCCGAGATCGGCGGTGACGTACGCGTCCGGTCTCCTCTTCTTCCAGGTGGGCAGTTCCGGAAATTTCTCCGCGATGTCGGCGAACGCCAACGCTAGGCGTTTAAGGTCCTGCTGGGGGATGCCGAGCGGATAAGCGACCTGCCAGACCGCCTGCGCCCATTGGGCGGTTTGCGCCGTCTTGGCGCATTCACAGAGCAGCGCGACGTCTTTGACGTAGTCGCTCATGTAGTCCCGGAATGAAGGGTTCACGTAGGCGACGACCGTACCCCTGATGGTGATGAACCCACCTTCCAGGATGCGGATGGCCTCCTCGAAATCCTTGGGATCGCGTGCGATGCCGTAGGTCGTGCAGAGCTCCCGATGCAGCGCCTCGAACGCCGGCTGCAGCTCGTCCAATTCAACGCCGTACTGCGAGCAGAAATACATCGTCAGCAGCAGGTGCCGACACTTCTCGGGAATGTGCTTCCGGTAGGCGGTGTCCCACAGTTGCTTCGGGTTGGCTAACGCGGCCAGGAACGCCTTCGGGTAGGTTTCCGGCGTCTCATCGTGAAGGCGATCCCCGTCGGTCATCCACTCGATGACGCGTGGATTGTAGTTCCTGTGATCGACAACCTTCTTCACCGTCCCGCTCTCGATGAGGGCGGCTACAAGCTCGCGCGGCGTGCCCGCCACGATCAGGTGATTGTAGAGGATGCGGGCCCGGATGCGGCGGGTATAGGTGCCGACATCCAAGAGGTAACGGCTGATGTCGAGCCGTTGGTCGGCGAGATGTTCGGAGGAGCGCCGGGCTTCTTCAAAAATGTGGGCGCGCGTGGTGAGGATGAACCGCGCATTCGGTGACGTTCGTACGCGTCGCATCAAGCGCGCGAGATCGGAATCCTTCGCGGCGAGCGCTTGGGTGTCCAAGGCGATCTTCCCGAGAAAATCGTCGAACAGAAATACCTGCCGTTCGCTGTCGACGATGGCTCCGAACCCATCGTCCAAGCTGCGCACCGCGACGAGCTGCCAGCCGTCGGCGAGGTACGCGTAGGAGAGCATCTCCGCGAGCGTGGTTTTACCTACTCCAGGCGGCCCCGAGACAATCAGGACGTGCTGGTCTTCCAGGATAGCCTGTGCGTCCCCAAAGCTGGGGTTCTGGGCATAGACGCGAACCTTCGCTTCGATCTCGGCTTTCGTGATCGTGGTGACGGTGTGCGACGCGGAATGAAGCACTCGCTCCAACACCGCCGAGCTGGAAAGCCAGAGCTTGATGTGGGCCTTCTCGATGTCCGGAAAGTCACGAAGCAAGGCATTGAGCTCGCCCGAACCCAGGATATCGCTCTGGTCCTTCAAGGCGGGTCCGATCTCGGCGGCCAGTTTGGCCTTGTTGGGAGGCGTGAGCTTACGAGAGGTTGCCAAGATGTAGCGATCGGGCGCCAACGCATCGATCGATCCGCGCTCGCGCTTCATCGTCGCTTTCAGCTTGGCGAAGCTGGAGCCGACATAGTGCTTCGCCTGAAGAATGGTCGTCGGGCCGCCGCGGGCGTGACGGCCATCCATGCCGCTATCCGGCCCTGCGGCGAACGCTTCGAAACGCAGGCCGATCTCGCGGCCGACGAGATCGCGGCATAGGTCCTCGAAGTCCGCCGGCGAGAGGGTGGAAAAATCATACGTCATCGCTGACGTCCTTCAGCGAATAGCTCGTGCTGCGGCCGCCGCCTTCGTCCTTGATGAGGATATCGCGCTTCAGAAGGTCGGTGATGTCGCGAAGGGCGGTGTCGGGCGAGGTCTTAGCCAACGCCGCCCATTTGGAATTGGTCAATTTGCCCTCCAACCCGTCGAGCAGCCGGTTCAGCACCTTGCGCTGCCGGTCGTTGAGCGGCTCATTCGCGTAGGCCTCCCAGAAGCGGGCTTTGCGCAGGACGGTCGACAAGATGACTTCCGCGCCATCGAAGGCGCGGTCCAGGCAAGCAAGGAACCAGGCAAGCCATTCCGTAATGTCGAGGTCGCCCTTCTGGGTGCGCTCCAGGAGGTCGTAGTAGGCCTTCCGCTCCAAGCGGATCTGCGACGACATGGAATAGAAGCGCTGCGGGCTCTGTTCCGAGCGCGCAAGGCTCATGTCTGCGATAGCGCGCGCGATGCGGCCATTTCCATCCTCGAATGGGTGGATGGTGACGAACCACAGGTGGGCGATGCCTGCCTTGAGAACTAGGTCAAGGCCTTGATCGCCCTCGAACCACGCAAGGAAGGTCTGCATCTCTGCGGCGAGGCGCGGCGCTTCCGGTGCTTCGTAGTGAATCTTCTCGCGCCCAAGCGGACCCGAAACGACTTGCATCGGCCCGGCTTCTGCTAGCCGCCAAGCACCCACGGTGATCCTGTGCATGCCGCTCCGACCCGTGGGGAATAGCGCGGCGTGCCAATCAAAGAGGCGATCATCGGTGAGGGGCTGTTCATACCGCTGAGTGGCATCGAGCATCATCTCGACCACGCCTTCAACGTCGCGGTCGGCGGGCACGAGACCGCCAATATCCATCCCCAACCGTCGAGCGATGGAGGATCGAACTTGGTCCTTGTCGAGGATTTCGCCCTCGATCTCGCTGGACTTAAGAACGTCTTCGGTGAGCGTTTCGAGAACGGCCTCTGCGCGGAGCTGAAAACCCAATGCCGCCATGCGACCAGCGAAGCGGCCTTGCCGACGGGCGACGGCAGCAAGCGGTTCGGCCAGCCGTTCCGCATCCCATCGGAACGCCGGCCATCCGTCTAACTCATGTATGTAAAACGTCATAATCACCGCATCATTTGCGGTGATTATGTACGAAATTCACCGCAAATAGCAACAACAATCACCGCATCATTTGCGGCGATTAACCCCATCGATCGCCGCATCGATCAGAAACATTTCCGTCAAAGGATGTTTGCCGAGGCTCCACACGCGAGCCTCCTAGCGTTAACGGTTGGAGTCCTTCTCTATGCGGGCGTGTGTGATGCACCTCAAAGCGGGCACTGCGTACCGCCACTTCGAGTCAGAAGCGGTCATCTCGCCATTCCGACCGGAGTGGGGCAAGGGACGTCAGCTGCTGACTCTTCTCGGACCTTGAGCAGGTCCGCTTTGAAGATGGCGCCAGACGCGACCTCGATATCCCCCACCCTCGTACGCAGGGATATTTACAGTCGCATTCCCAGTGCTCTGGCGGCGCAGCGCAAGGGATCATCGGTGTCATCGGTCAGCATGCCGAATGACCTCAGTGGTAGGCGAGGAGCGGGCCGCCGTCAGCGCGCGCCCGCGTGCCGCTTCTCCACCACATCATATCGATCCCAGACCGCGCGATCAGCGAGGGAGCGGAGCAGCTTGAGGTACTCCGCATGGGTCCAGGCTAGAGGCGTTGCGGAGTTGGTGCCTTGGCCCATGGCCTCGTCGTGGCGGGTGGCGGCGCCTACGCCATCCCAGACCTGTTCAGGCAGCAGCAGGCCAGCGTTGGCGAAGCGCTCCATCCCGCGGACATAGGTGCGGCGAATGCTTTCAAGGGCCGCGGCGTCCGCCGTCCCGGCCTCCAGCGCGCGGGCCAGCTCATAGTGGCCGCGCTCGCCGGTGAAGAAGGGCCAGACCCGGCCGCGCTGGCCCGGCGCCATCACGCCGCCGACGCCGTAGCCCTTTCCATCCGACACGTCTTCGCCATAGCCGTCGACGCCGTAGCGGCGCCAGCCGGGCGTCTGATCACCCTGCGGCCCAAAGTCGTAGCGCACGCGGTACATATGTTCGCGCGAGGTGTCGTCGTACTCCGCCAATGTGTCCAGCACGTGCGGATCATCGGCGCGGCGCACGCCGTAGCGCACGAGTTCGAGAAAGCCGCCGTCGATCACCTGGTCCTCAGGCGGGGCGATCTGGCCGTTGGCTTCGCCGATCGGGGCCTTGTCGTTGGGGTCGGTGTTTCGCGTGATGCGGACGTAGTAGCGCCCGTCGCCGAAATCACCGTTGGTGGTGAACATGGTCGCCTCGATCTGCGATGCGTATCTGTCGGCGGCGGCCTGGTACCGGTCTGCTCCGGCCGGGTCTCCGGCCGCGCGCGCCATTTCGGCGGCCACGGTCAGACCGGCGACAACGGAGGCGGTGGTCGAGGGGGAGTAGCCCTGCTGTTCCTCCCAGCGCTCCTGCTGCGTGAAGGGCGGCCGGATCTCGTTCTGGTTCCAGTCGATGTTGACGACGCCGCCGTCGACCAGGAAATCGGCCGCAGGCTTGAGCATCCGCGCATACATGTCGCGCATGTCCGCGTCGGTCAGCCAACCCAGGGTCCACAAACGATGGCCCAGCATGATCGGCATGGCCGTCTGGTCCAGTTGGACCGCCATCCACTCCAGCGTGCCGTCGACGTGGGTCTTCTGCAGGAACCAGCCGCCGTCGCCCTTGTTGCCGGGCGTTTCGGGGCCGACCTGAACCTGAGGCAGATAGTGGAACGCCGCCATCGGCGTCTCGCGATCGCCCAGGGCGGCGAACGCCATGGCCACCTGATAGAAGTCGCGCGGCCAGACGGCCTTGTAACCGGTCGAGGGCTTGGACGCGTCGACCGTGTCACCCCACGGGTTAGAGAGCGAGGCGATCAGGGCCCCGGCGTAGGTGCGGTCCTCTAGCGCCTTGATCATCAGCGCCGAGGCATAGGCCAGTTTGCCGCCGTCGGTGCTCTGGGCGGCCAAGCGTGGCAGTTCGGACAGCGAGGCCATGTAATCTTCCCAGCCCACGTGCTCGCCCTCGCCGTTGTAGCGTTTGAGCACCTCGTCCAGCCCGGTGGCGAAGGTGGCGTCGGCCTGGCTCTCGGCAGCGGCGCGGCTGTCTCCGAAGCCTATGACGAAGTCGCGGCTCAGGCTCTGGCCTTGCTCCAGGCGAGGCAAGGCGCCGGTCAGCATGATGTTGCCGCCCTGATCCCCGGTTGTGTCGAAACGCGGCAGACCGCCCGCGAGCAGGCCGGTCAGACCGTCTGATGTGCCGATAAACCCTACACTGGCCGCATCGAACGGGGCGCTTGGGCGCAGGACGAGATGCACGTCGCCCTCATAGGCGTGCAGGCCCGACACCTCGGCCTGACCGCGATCGTCCACGCCAGTGTTGGCCATGTGCGGCTCAAGCAGGACATAGGGCGTGACCCCGCCCTTGAGCGCGCGCACGGTGACACGAAGGACCAGCGCCTGCCGATCCGGGTCGGTGAACACCTGCTTGTCGATCGCGAAGCGTCCACCCCGGTCGGTTGTGGTCACCCCGTAGGCGGGCGACAGGGGCCGGCCTTCGGCGTCCTTGTGCACGTAATCGACAGCGAAGTCGGTGTCCTCGCCTTCGATCGCCAGGCCCGTGTCGGTGATGACGGCCATCCGCAGCTGCTTGATCTGAGCCTCGTGAATCAGCCCGTACATGGTCTCGGTCAGCACCCCGTCGGCGATCGAGAACCACACCTTTGACACCACGCCGGTCGGCCCGCCGTCACGATAGGCTCCGTCGATATAGGCTTCATAGGAAGCGCCCGCGCCGACCTTGGCGGCATAGGCCCACGTCGGCGCTTCGCCAGGCGCGCCGGGGGCGACCTGAGCGTGAGCCGCCCCAGACAAGGCGGAGGCGGCCGCGCCGGCCAGGATCAGGGTCTTGAAGATGCGCATGGGGAACCTCACTCGGGCAGGCGTCAGCTGTGGTCTCAGGATGGGTTTAGGGGGGCTTGGGCGTTCGCGGGCGCGTTCATCGGGCAGGCTCCTTGACGAACAGGGCCGAGGCCGCCGCAGCGAAGAAGCTGACGCCGCCGATCACCAGGGCGTACATCGCCTGACCCTGGAACAGATGGCGCAGGATGAGGCCCAGGATGGTCGCGGCGAGAAGCTGCGGCACGACGATGAAGATGTTGAACACGCCCATGTAGACGCCCATCTTGCGGCCCGGCAGGGCGCCCGCCAGGATGGCGTAGGGCATGGACAGTATGGAGGCCCAGGCGAAGCCCACGCCGATCATGGGCAACCACAGCAGCGCCGGATCGCGGATCAGCGTCAAGCCGATCAGGCCGATGCCGCCCAGGACCAGATTGATCGCATGGGCTCCGCGCCGTCCGGTGCGGCGAGCCAGTGTCGGGATCAGGAAGGCCGCAAGCGCCGCAACGCCGTTGTAGACGCCGAACAGAACGCCCACCCAGTCCGCACCGGCGTTGTAGGCTGCGCTGGTCGGGTCGGACGATCCATAGTGGACCGCCGTCACCGTCGCGGTGGTGTAGATCCACATGGCGAACAGGGCGAACCAGCTGAAGAACTGGACAATGGCCAGACCCTTCATGGTGTCCGGCATGGCGAAGATATCGTCCAGGATTTCGGTCAGGCCGTTAGCGCGCGTCGCGCGCCGAAATCCTGCGGCGGCCAGTTGCAGGGCGCCGAACAGGCCCAGCGCGCCAGCCAGGATGTAAAGCTCCTTCTCCCAGCCCGCGATCAGGACGGTCGCGCCAAGGAAGCCGGCCAGGCCCAGGAACGCCAGGCCGCCCAGTCCATAGCGCGCCGCCGGGCGTTGCGGCGAGGCGAGCGCAGGCGCGCCTTCCGCCGCGCCGTCGAATGCGGCGACCTCGGCCGGGCTGTATTCCTTGGTGGAGAAGACGGTCCAGAGCACCGCGCCTAACAGGCCGGCGGCCCCGACGTAGAAGGCGACCTTGACCGACAGCGGCACCGCGCCCGCCGCGGCGGTCGACGACAGATTGAACACGTTCGAAAGCAGCCACGGCAGCACCGACGCGAACACCGCGCCGGCGCCGATGAAGAAGCTCTGCATGGCGTAGCCGGTCGTGCGCTGTTCTTCGGGCAGGTTGTCCCCGACGAAGGCGCGGAACGGCTCCATGGTGATGTTGATGGACGCGTCCATGATCCACAGCATGGCGGCGGCGAACCAGAGCGTCGGGCTGTTCGGCATCAGCACCAGCGCCGCCGAGGTCAGCAGGGCGCCGACGAGAAAATAGGGTCGCCGACGTCCGAGCCGTCCCCAGGTCTTGTCGCTGAAATAGCCGATCACAGGCTGAACCAGCAGCCCCGTGACCGGGGCCGCGATCCAGAGGATGGCCAGGCTGTCGATCTCCGCGCCCAAGGTCTGGAAGATGCGGCTGGTGTTGGCGTTCTGAAGACCGAAGCCGATCTGAATGCCGAAAAAGCCGACGCACATGTTCCAGATCGCCCACATCGACAGGCGCGGACGCATCAGCCGAGGCGCACGGCTTTCAGTCGGCAGAACAGGCGCGGCAGAGGTCATCGACGGGCTCTTCCCAGCGGAACGAAGCGGATCGCCTGACCACCGCCGGGGGCGAGATTGAGGGTGAGGGTGTCCGCCGACGTGACCTCTTTCTGCTCGATGACGATGTCCTCGCGGCGATCGGTGAAGTTGGCGTCGGGCCCGTCGCGGTAGATCTCGGCCCGGTAGCGGCGCCCCGCGTCCAGGAAGGACAAGGGGGCCGAAAGGCTGCGCGGATGCTCGTCGGTCACAGCGCCCAGCACCCAGACATCCGAGTGGCGATCTTTGCGGGCGATGGTGACGAAGTCGCCGACCTCGCCATTCAGGACGCGCGTCTCTTCCCAATCGACGGGCACGTCCTTGATGAACTGGAATGGCCCCGGATTGGCCTCGTAGTGCACGAGCAGATCGGCCGCCATCTGCAGGGGGCTGTAGATCACCACATACAGGGCCAACTGCTTGGCCCAGGTCGTCTGGATTCCGCCGGGGCTGCGGGTCTCCATGCCGAAGATGCCGGGCGTATAGTCCATCGGGCCGGCCAGCAGGCGGGTGAAGACCAGATTGGCCTCATGTTCGGGGGGATTGCCGGGCTGGCCCCAGGCGCTGAACTCCATGCCGCGCGCACCCTCGCGCGTAATCATGTTGGGATAAGTGCGCCGCAGTCCGGTGTCCTTGAACGGTTCATGCGCATTGACGGCGATGCGGTGTCGCGCCGCCGTTTCGACCACCCGCATATGGTGCTGCGCCATCGGCTGGCTCTCGTGCCAGGCGAAGACCATATGTCCGTCCGGCCCGGTGACCCGCGCGCCGCCGGCATCGGCGACATAGCCCGTCTTCACCGATCCGACGCCCAGGCGTTCGTACAACGCCATCGCCGGCTCCAGCTGCCGCTCGTAGTTATAGGCGTTGCCGCCGGTCTCGTGGTGACCGATCAACTGAACGCCTCGCGCCCGGGCATGGGCGGTCACGCGTTCGATGTCGAAGTCGGGATAGGGTTCGGTGAAGCTGAAGTCGGAGCCATTGGCGAACCAGTCGCCGTCCCATCCCTTGTTCCAACCTTCGACCAGCACGCCGCCGAAACCGTGCTGGGCCGCGAAATCGATGTGTTTGATGGCGTTTTCCGTGGTCGCGCCGTGCTTAGGGCCCGAGCCCCAGGACTTGACCTCCAGGTGCATCTCCCACCAGACGCCCACATATTTCATCGGCTTGAACCAGCTGACATCGCCCAGCTTGTTCGGCTCGTTCAGGTTCAGGATCAGGCTGGATTCAGCCAGGCCCGCCGCCGTGTCGCTGATCTGCAGCGTCCGCCAGGGCGTGTTGAAGGGGGCCTCGCGCACCACGGCCGCGTTGCTCAAGCCAGGGGTCAACTGCGCGCGGAAGCCCAGGCCTTCCGACCGACGCAAGTTCATGCCGGCGTAGTCGATCAGCGCGGCCTCGTGGATCGAGACGTGCAGGCCCGACGCCCCGCGCACGGTGATGGGCGTCTGGGCGCTGCCGACCGCGCTGATGCGCGTGCGGTTGTACAAATACTCCTCGCGGTTCCATTCCCAGGCCGGAATCCACCAGGCCTCGCCATCCTCGACCAGATTGAACTGGGTCAGCTCGGCGCCGATGCGGACCGTCTTGAGGCTGTCCTGTTCCGGGAACTCGTACCGGAAGGCGACGCCGTCGTCATAGAGGCGCCAGACGACGTCGAAGCGACGGCGCAGGCCGGCGCGCTCTGCATAGGCCACCCGCCATTCGGTGTAGTGGTTGCGGACCAGGCGCCGCTCGCCCCACGGCTGCTCCCAGGTTTCGTCGACGGTCACAGGCCGGCTGGACGTCGGCGTCAGATTGCGCTCGAGCATCGGAGCGTCAGTCAGCAGGAAGCCCAGGCGCGAGCTTTCGACCACGGTCCTGCCAAGGCGGGTGACGCTGTAGGTCGGTCGGCCGTCGTTATCGCTGCTCATTTCGACGGTCAGCACGCCGCGCGGCGACGAGGCGCGGGCCGTGGTCGGGGCGGTCTGGGCGACTACAGGCGAGCCGAAGGCCAGGGCTGAGGCGGTTCCGAGAGCCAGAAATGAGCGACGCTTCAACATCAGGAAAACTTCCCCACTGAGAGGCTCTTGCCATGCGCATTCGAGCAGGCGCATGAAAGAGCAAGATTTGCAGCAAATTTTGCAACGATTGGTTCTGGAGCGTTGCCACCGTGAGTCGCAAACCCACACGTCTGGAAGACATCGCCCTTCTGGCGGGCGTCTCGATCTCCACGGCGTCGCGCGCGCTGAACGACCACCCCGCCGTCAACGACCGCACCAAACAGATTATCTGGAAGCTGGCGCGCGAGCATGACTACCCGTTTCGTCGATACATGCCTGCGGGTCCGATCGGCGCCGAGGCGACGATCGCCTTGGTGGTTCCTCGTCCGCAGGGACGGGAAGGCCGTCTGAGCGACCCGTTCTTTCTGGAGCTTCTCGCCGGCGTGGGCGAGGCGGCCCGAGAGCGCGGCTGCGACCTGATCATGAGCCATCTGGCCCCTGCCACGTACGAGGATGTCGCGGCGGCCATGACGACCAGCCGCGCGGATGGCGTGATCTTCCTGGGACAGAGCACGCTTCATGCGGCCTTCAACCGGATGGTCGACACGGAAGCGCGCTTCGTGGTCTGGGGCGCCGAGCTGCCAGACCAGCAGTATTGCTCGATCGGATCCGACAACATCAACGGCGGCCGTCGGGCTACGCTTCATCTCGCTCGGCTGGGTCGCAAGCGCATCGTCTTTCTGGGCGATCTCGACCCGCCCGAGGCGATGCAGCGGCACAGAGGCTATCTGGATGCTCTCGGAGAGCTGAAGGCCGGCATTGATCCGGCGCTGATCGTGGACGCCCATTTCGAGGTGGAGTCGGCCGAAGCCTCGATCGAGGCGCTGATCCGACGCGGCGTCGCGTTTGACGGCGTGGTGTGCGCCAGCGACCAGATCGCGCTTGGGGCCGTCCGGGCTTTGAAGCACGCCGGCCGTTCGGTCCCCGGCGACGTGTCGGTCATCGGCTTCGATAACGTCCCCTTCAGCCGCTACAGCAGCCCCGCCTTGTCCACCATCGCCCAGGACACGATGAAGGCCGGCCGGCTTCTGGTCTCCAAGCTGCTGGACAATGGCGGCGACACCGTCGGCCGCTCCGAGCGGGTGCCCACCGAGCTGATCGTTCGCGAAAGCTGCGGCGGCTGATCCCACCTCAGCCGTCCCACTTCATCAAAACAGCGCCGAGGGGCGGCAGGACGTCGGAGGTTGAGCCGGCGTTGACCGCATCGACCCGTCTATAGCCGATCGGCGCCGACCAGCGCTGTTCCTCATGCGTCAGGTTGAAAGCCGCCAACATGCGCTCGCCGCTGTCTTCGCGGGTGAAAACCAGAACGGGGTCTACCGACTGCACTGTCATGTCGCCCAGCCGCAGGGCGCTGTAGGCGTGCCTCAGCGCCAGGATGCGGCGCGTGGCGTTCAGCATCGAGCCGGGATCGGCGTCCTGCTGGTCGACCGCCAGCGCGACGTGCCGATCGTCGACCGGCAGCCACGGCTCGACGTCCGAGAAACCCGCAAAGGGCGCGTCGGCGCTCCACGGCATGGGGGTGCGTGCGCCGTCGCGGCCCAAAGTCTCCGGCCAGTTGGCGATGGCTTCAGGGTCCACGAGCCGCTCGAACGGAACCTCGCCCTGCGGCAGGCCCAACTCCTCGCCGTAATAGACGAAGACGTTGCCGCGCAGCGAAACCAGCAGCAGCATCAGCATCTCGGCCAGAGCGCGCGGATCACGGCCCTCGGCCCAGCGGGAAATGGCGCGCGGCGCATCGTGGTTTGAAAAGGTCCAGGAGGGCCAGCCTTCACCCTGGGCGCCCGGCCACATTGCGGCTCCCTTGCGCACCAGTTCGCCCGCCATACGGCCCGCGTACAGATAGAGGAACCCATAGGCGCTGTGCAGGCGGCGATCATGAGCCGTGTATTCGGCCATCTCGCGCTCGGCGTGATCGCCGCCGACCTCGGCCACGGTGAAGCGGTCGCCCGGATAGGAGTCGGTGAGTTGGCGAACGCGCGCTAGGAAGTCGGCGATGTCGGGATGCGACTGGTTGTGGATCTTGTCCTGAAAGTCGAAGGGCCGCGTGCGCTTTCCGCCCGGCGGAAGGGCGGGATTATCTTTCAGCTTCGGATCGTGCATCGAGAAGTTGATGGCGTCCAGACGGAAGCCGTCCACGCCGCGATCAAGCCAGAACCGCCCAGCCGCCAGCAGGGCGTCCTGCACCGCCGGATTGTGGCCGTTAAGCTGCGGCTGCTCGGGCAGGAAGTTGTGCATGTAGTACTGGCCGCGACGTGCATCCCAAGTCCATGCCGGACCGCCGAAGACGGATTGCCAGTTGTTGGGCGGTGAGCCGTCGGGACGTGCGTCAGCCCAGACGTACCAATCGCTGTAGGCGTTGGTCCGGTCGAGCCGGCTGGCCTTGAACCACTCGTGCTGGCTCGATGTATGCGACCACACCTGATCGACGATGATCTTGAGGCCCAGGCCGTGCGCCTTGTCCACCAGCCGGTCGAAGTCCGCCAGCGTGCCGAAGATGGGATCGACGTCGCAATAGTCCGCGACGTCATAGCCGAAGTCCTTCATCGGCGAGGTGTAGAAGGGCGATATCCATACGCCATCGACGCCCAGCGAAGCGATGTACTCGAGGTGTGCCGTCACCCCGTTCAGATCGCCGATTCCGTCGCCGTTGCTGTCTGAAAAGCTGCGCGGATAGACCTGATAGAGGACCGCGCCGCGCCACCATTGCTGGTGCGTGTCGGCGGCCTGGCGATGCTGCGGCCCGGGAACGACGGAGAGGGTCGCAAGTGTCACTGAGCGGGGCTTTCCGAAACGCAGACCATGTAATCAAGCGGGGCCAGGGTGACGCGCACCACGCCGGGTGCGGCCGAAGCGGCCGGGCAGGCGCCGCGGCTGGCGGTCCAGCGCTGTGAGGCCGGGTCGACCGAGACATTGGCCGTAAGCGGCGTGACGCCGGTGTTGAACAGGACCAGGGTTTCGCCCGGCTGATCGTCCAGACGTCGGCTGAAGGCGAACAGGCCCGGCGCCTCGGCGGCCGCGCGGCCGATCTGCAGGCCGCCGCGAAGGGCCGGGTTGTCGGCGCGCAGGCGGGCCATCTCGGCGATGCGGCGATACAGCGGGGCATCGCGATCATAGGGCGCGCGCGCCCCGCCGATGCGGCGCTCGCTGCGATAGGCCTCGACCTGGCTTTCCCACATATCCTGGCGCGCGCCGCCATAGCCGCCTTCGCCGGCGAAGCCCTGCTCGTCGCCGTAATAAAGCGTCGGGACGCCGCGGCTGAACATCATCAGCGCATGGGCTAGCGTGGTGCGGGCCAGCAGTTCGTCATCGTCCGGGTTCGGATGCGCCTTGAGCACAAAGCTTCCGATGCGGCCCATGTCATGATTGCCGAGGAAGGTCGGCAGTTGCAGCGCCGCCTCGGCCCCGCCCTCGTAAAGGGCGTCGGCGTCGAACAGCCGTTGCAGGGCATCGGGCGCCTTGACCCCGTTGGCGACGTCGGTGGCGACCGACTGGAAGGCGAAGTCGAGCACGGCGGGCAGGCCGTCGACACGGGTGTGGCGGGCCAGGACAGCCGGGTCGTGGTCATAGACCTCGCCGAAGATATGGAAGTTCGGGATGCCGCGCGCCCTGGCCCGCTCCAGCATGGCGGGGACGAACGCCTGCCAGAACTCCGGGTTTACGTGCTTGGCGGTGTCGATGCGGAAGCCATCGACGCCGTATTCGTCAATCCAGTCGCCGAAGATCTCGATCATGCCCTGAACCACGCGCGGGTTCTCGGTGAACAGATCGTCCAGACCGGCGAAGTCGCCGAAGGTCGAGCTCTCGCCGCGGAAGGTCGAGTCGCCGCGATTGTGATAGAGTCGCGGATCGTTCAGCCAGGCGGGGACCTTCACGTCCTCCTCGCCCGCCGGCACATAGGGCGTGTAGGCCCAGGTAGGCTCAGTCAGGCGCGCAAAGTCCTCGGCCCCGCCGTCGCCTCGAAACCCTTCGTTGATCGGCGCGCCATCCACCCCGCCGCGCCGTGTCCAAGGATAGTCCGCCACCGAGCGATAGACGCACTCGCCGGTCGAGCACTCGCGATATTGGATCACGTCGGCCGTATGGTTCGTGACGATGTCCAGATAGACCTTCATGCCCCGTGCGTGGGCCGCTTCGACCAGGGCCTTCATGGTTTCGGACTCGCCGAAATGAGGGTCGGGCCGGGTGAAGTCGGTGATCCAGTAGCCATGCGCCCCGGCCATTAGTCGGCCGACGGTCGGCTGGACGGGCTTGTTCTTGAAGACAGGGGCCAGCCACACGGCCGTCGCCCCCAGTCCCTGAATATAGTCCAGCTGTTGGATCACGCCGGCCAGGTCGCCGCCATGATAGAATTCGGGGTTGGCGGGGTCGAATCCGCTCACCTGCGGGTCGGGGCCATAGCCTCCGTCGTCGTTGTCGGCGTCGCCGTTGGCGAAGCGGTCGGGCAGCAGGAAATAGATGACCTCATCCTGCGGAGGCCGCTGGCGAAACGTCTGGTCAGGGGACTGCGCCAGGACCGACGACGCCATGGCGGCCGCCGCTGTCGCCATGGCAAGGCGCGCTGCTGCTGAAGCCATCATGGGGTGATCCTCCTCCTGGGTGCTGGTTCGATGCGTGCCGAGCCAGTCGATTTGCAAGTTTTTGCAGTGAGGGTTTCGGGTGTCAACCCTCGAATGTCACGGCAAGCCAGGCTTCAGCGCCCCTTCCGCACTGCAATATCACGGGTGTTGTTAGTGCGCGCGAGCGACATCTTTTGGTCCGCACCATTAACGGCTTGCAACCTTCCAAGATGTTTGCATAGATTTGCGAACGACCGCTTCGTCAGAGGGCGGCGACAAGGGAGGACGAGATGTTCACTGCATACAGCCGCCGTGCGCGCCTGATGACCGGCGGAGCCGCGTGGATCGCGACAAGCCTGCTGATGGCGGGCGCCGCCCAGGCCCAATCCGCCCCCGATACCCAAACGCAGGCTGATCAGCCCGTCGTTCAGGTCGAAGAGATCGTCGTCACCGGCATCCGGCGCTCGATCGAGGCGTCGATTTCCGCCAAGGCGGACAACACCTCGATCGTCGAGGTCATCTCCGCCGAGGACATCGGCAAGCTTCCTGACGTGTCCATCGCTGAATCCCTGGCGCGTCTGCCGGGTCTGACCTCTCAGCGTCTGGATGGCCGCAGCCAGTCCATCTCGATCCGCGGCCTGGGCCCCGATTTCACCACCGCCCTGTTGAATGGCCGCGAGCTGGTGACTACCGGCGACAATCGCGGCGTCGAGTTCGACCAGTTCCCCTCCGAGCTGCTGGGCAGCGTCGTCGTCTACAAGACGCCGGACGCAGCCCTTGTCGGCCAGGGCCTGGCGGGCACCGTGGATCTGCGGACCGTGCGCCCGCTCAGCTATGGCCGCCGCGCCATGGCGGTGAACTATCGTCACGAGTGGAACGATATCGGCGCCCTGAACTCGGGCACCACGGCCCAGGGCGATCGCTTCACCCTATCCTACATCGATCAGTTCGCGGACGACACGATCGGCGTGGCGCTGGGCTACGCCCACATGAGCTCGCCGTACCAGTCCGAGCGCTTCAACGCCTGGGGTTACCCCAACTACAGCGACGGCAACCTGATCACCGGCGGCGTGAAGCCCTATGTCATGTCGTCCGAGCTTGAGCGCGACGGCTATATGGGCGTTCTGGAATGGCGGCCCAACGACCGCTTCCACACCACGCTGGACGCCTTCTACTCCGAGTTCAAGAACACCCAGGTTCTGCGCGGGATCGAGTTCCCCCTGGCCTGGGGCGGTTCGGCCGGTGACTGCGATTCCGTGGGCAATGTCGCCACACCGAACGTCTGCCGCCCTGGCCCGTCGCTGCGGCCCGGCTACACCGTCGAAGACGGCCTGATCGTCGCGGGGACGTGGGACAACATCAAGGGCGTGGTCCGCAACGACCTGAACAAGCGTGACAGCACCATCACGGCGCTGGGATGGAACACTCAGTTCTACGCAAACGAAAACTGGAGCTTCGGTCTCGACCTCAACTACTCCAAGGTCGAGCGCAACGATCTGATCCTGGAGACTAACGCCGGAACAGGGCGGAACATCAACGGCGCGCTCGACACCCTGGGCTTCGAACTGACCGGCGACGGCGTGACCCGTTTCACCAGCCAGCTCGACTACGCCGATCCGAACCTGATTCGGCTGACCAGCCCTCAGGGCTGGGGCGGTGACGTGATACCCGAAGGCCAGGCCGGCTATATGAACACGCCCTCGATCGAGGACGAGATCAAGGCTGTTCGGCTGACCGCGCGGCGCGAGCTGCATCAGTCGCCCTTCAGCTCGTTGGACTACGGCGTAAACTACGCCGAGCGCAGCAAGACCTTCGTCAACGACCAGTTCTATCTGGGCGTGCCCGGCGGCGGCGATCTGGCCGTGCCGACGCAGTTTCTGCTGGACCCGACGGACCTCGGCTATCTCGGCATCTCGCAGGTGCTGAGCTACGACGCCCTGGCTCTGGTCAACAGCGGCGCGCTCAACCTGATCCGGAATCCCAATGCGGATGTGGCGGCGGGCAACTGGGACGTCGTCGAGAAGGTCACCACGGCCTATGTGCGCGCCAACATCGAGCACACCCTGTTCGGCCTGCCGCTGACCGGCAATGTCGGCATGCAGTTCGTCCACACCGACCAGGAAGGCCGTGGCTTCGAGGCTCAGCAGATCAGTGCAGGCGTGGCTGCGGTGGAGCAGATCACCGGCGGCGCTCGGTATCTGGAGATCCTGCCCAGCTCGAACTTCATCGTCGAGGTCAGGCCGGACCTTCTGGCTCGTTTGTCGCTTTCGCGCACCCTGGCCCGGCCGCGGATGGACGATATGCGCGCCGGCCGGAACTTCTCGTTCAACCCCGGCAACAACAACGAGAACGCCACGCCCGAGCAGAACTCGCCGTGGGGCGGCGGCGGCGGCAATCCCGAGTTGATGCCCTTCATCGCCAACGTGGCCGACCTGTCGTTCGAGAAGTACTTCGCCAATCGGCGCGGATACATTTCGCTCGCCGGCTTCTACCGGGATCTCGAGAGCTACGTTTACACGTCCAACCGGATTTTCGACTTCACCGGCTACCCGACCGGCGGCGTCGTTCCGGTGATCAACGAGGGGATCATCTCCACGCCTGAGAATGGTCAGGGCGGCTGGATCAAAGGCGTCGAGTTCGCGATTTCGGCGCCGTTCGACATCTTTCACCCGGCTCTGGAAGGCTTCGGCGGACTGTTCAGCGCCTCGGCCACCGACAGCGAGGTCCAGCCCGATCCGGCCAATCCGCCGACCGCCATGCCCGGCCTGTCCGAAACGGTGATGAACGGCACCCTGTACTTCGAGCGCGCGGGCTTCCAGGCGCGGGTGTCGGCCCGCTATCGCTCGGACTATCTCGGCGAGGTCGCCGGCTTTGGCAACGGACGCACGCTGCGATCCGTCGCGGCCGAGACAGTGGTCGACGCCCAGATCGGCTACGATTTCCCCTCCGGCCCGCTGCAGGGTCTGTCGATCCTGGCTCAGGTCAACAACCTGACCGATGAGCCGTTCAAAACCTTCGAAAATGGCGATGAGCGCCGCACCATCGACTACCAGTCGTATGGTCGCACCTTCGCGGTCGGGCTGAACTATCGCTTCTGAGCTGACAGGGTCGCGTCCTCGGACGCGGCCCGCGTCTCGTTCGGCGACATTCACCCGCAGCTGCGCCGTCGCCGCCTCAGTACCTGTCGGCTAGGGTTGATCAACACAACAACGCACACCCGCCTTGCGGCATTTGGGAGCGATCCATGAGTCAGATCCAGACCGCCGGTCGCCGTGGCACGGGCCTGGCGTTCGCCTATGTGACCAGCCTGTTCTTCGCCTGGGGCTTTGTCACCTCGCTGATCGATCCCCTGATCGCGGCGGTGCGGCGCGTGTTCGACCTCAGCCTGGCCGAGGCGATGCTGACGGCCTCTGCCTGGTTCATCGCCTACGGCGTCGCGTCACTTCCCGCGGCATGGATTCTGTCGCGCCTGGGCTACAGCCGGTCCATCATCGCCGCTCTGGCGACCATGGTCGTGGGCTGCATCATCGTGCCTTTGGCCACAATCGCCGATGTCTACGCCGGCGTGCTGCTGGCCTTGTTCGTGATCGCTTCGGGCGTGACCCTGCTGCAGGTCGCGGCCAATCCGCTGTCTGCGGCGCTGGGGTCGCGCAAGAGCGCGCACTTTCGCCTGACCTTTTCCCAGGCCTTCAACTCGTTGGGCACCACGCTTGGACCGATCATCGGCGCCAGCATCCTCTTGACCGGCGGCGTCTTCGCCGCCGATGCGGTGGTCACATCGGCGACGCGCGGCGAGTCGCTCCGGTCGATCGATTTCGCCTTCCTGGCCGTGGCCGCCTTCTTCGCCCTGGTCGCCGTCTTCATCTGGACGGCGCGCAAGCGGATCGATGCCTCGGTCGCCGACTCGCCGGTCGAGGTGGTGTCGCCGTTCGCCGCCTTCCGCTCGCGTTGGGCCGTGTTCGGCGCGCTGGCGATCTTCGTCTATGTGGGCTCGGAGGTCGCCATCGGCGGCCTGCTGATCCCCTTCCTCAGCGAAGGGAACATCCTGGGCATCCAGGAGCACCAGGCCGGCCACATGGTCGGCATCTACTGGGGATGCGCAATGGTCGGCCGCTTCATCGGCAGCGCCCTGCTGACGCGGGTGCGCGCCGGGGTGCTTCTGTCGGTCTGCACCATCGGCGCGGCGACAATGGCCCTGGTGGTCACCCAGACCAGCGGCGCCACCGCCGCCTATGCCGCTCTGGGCATCGGCCTGTTCAACTCCATCATGTTCCCGACCATCTTCACCCTGACGCTGGAGCGCTCCAGCGCGCCTGCCTCTGCGACCTCAGGCCTTTTGGTGTTCGGCATTATCGGCGGGGCGGTCCTGCCCTGGATCGCGGGCCGCATCGCCGACGAGTTCGGCAGCGTCACGCCCGCCTTCTTCGTGCCGCTGGCGGGCTACATCGCCCTCACCCTCTTCGCCGTCGCCTGTGCGCGCACCCAGGCTAGGGCGCAACCGGATGAAGTTGTTGTCACTCCGCACTGATCCACCCCAAATGTAGGGGTTCAGGCAAAAACGTCCATGGAACACGGGGCGCTTGAGGCACCGCTGACGCACAAGCACATCTGGGCAATCCGCCAGCGGCTGAAGGTCGCAAGAGAGTGCGCGATCTGGCCATGTTCGACTGCGCAGTCGACTCCAAGCTGCCAGACCTGTCGGTTCTGGATCGTAACCTCGCGGTCGCATATTAGCGCGCCTCGGCTCTCTCTAAAGATCGCGCCGCATTCAGGGCGAGCCAGCGCGCATTCAAGGCGATGCGGCGTGATGAGGGAGACGAGCCGGTCCTCACCGCGATGTACGAGCGGCGGATAGGCGAACTGCTGCTTGATGCTCGCCCGCTATCGTTTAGCCGAGGGTGATATGGGCGATGACCAGCCGCCATCACGTGCTGCACGTTCAGAGACGGCATCTGCGACGCTGCCTGCCAAGGCTTCATCCACGGCCGCCAGCACCGGGCCGGGGATGTCTGAGGACGCTTGACGCACTTCGCCTCCGGCCATCACCGGCGCGGCGGCGCGGAGCCGCCAGTCGCCGTCCTGTCGGCAGGCCAGACCGGCCAGACCCTCGGAGGCGAAGGTGCGGCACCAGTCGCCGTCCGCGGTCTGAAAGCTCAGTCCGACCGCGCGGCCCTGATCGTCCAGACCCTCTGAGGCCAGTCGCTGATCCAGCACCCGCACCAGCCCCGCGTCGGCCAATCGACCGTCTTTGCCCAGAGCCAGCCCTGGCGCGCCTCGATCCATCACGCCGCCGACCACCAGTCCGCCCAGAAAGCAGGCCGTCGCCAGCCCGCCCCAGGTCGCTACAGTGCGTGGCCGGAACAGCTCCGCCACCCAGCCATCCGCCGCCTTGACCTTCGCCTCGCCCGCGATCAGCCGCGCCACGGCCTCATCACGCGGATCGGCCTCGATCGGCCAGGCCTGACGCAGGGCCGCCGACTGACCGGCGAACACCGCCAGCCGGTTCGCCACCTCGGGATCGGCTGCCGCCGCGCGATCCACCTCGGCGGCGGCTTTGACGTCCAGCTGACCGTCGGCTCGGCGCATCAGGGTTTCGTCGTCGATCATCGTCCGGCCTCCTCTTGCGGCTCCAGCGCCCGCGCCAGGGCCTGCCGGCCGCGCACCAGACGGCTGGTCAGGGTGCCTTCGGGCACCTCCAGCACCCGCGCGGCCTCGGCGTAGGACAGGCCGTCGATCAGCACCAGAGCCACGGCTAGGCGCTGCTCCTCGGGCATGGCGTCCATCGCCGCGCGCGCCGTCAGGGCCTCAACCCGCGTCGCTTCGTCGGCCTGGCGTAGATCGGCGACACGCGCGGTAGCCTCGGTCTCCGGCGTCACCACCATACCCCAACGGCCCTTGGCGCGATGATGATCGATGTGGATCCGTCTCATGATGGTGAAGACCCAGCTGTCCAGCCGCGTGCCGGGCCTGAAGCTCCTGCGTTTGGCCAAGGCGCGCTCGACCGTCTCCTGGACCAAATCCTGAGCGTCGGCGTCCGAGCGGACGAAGACGCGCGCCAGGCGTCGCAGCCGGGGCAGCAACTGGACCAGTTCGGTCTGAAAGGCGTCCAAGGGCGATTCTCTGTCATGCAGGATGAAACGACCGGGCTCGAACGTTTCATCCCTTGCCCGGTTCGCGCAAAGCGCATTTTGTCGGACCCGCCAATGGAGACCGCATGACTCGCCCGATCACCGTCCGCCTGCTCGTCACTGTCGCATTAGCCGTCTCGAGCTTGGGCTTGAGCGGGGCGGCGGCGGCGCAGGTTCTGCCGAGCGGTCTGCCTCCGATAGGCCTGCCGACCCTGCCGGTCGAGCCCGGCCGCGCGCTCGGCGTCGTGGACCAGACCGTCCCTGCGCTCGAGCGTCGTGCGGCTCAAGCACTCGTCGCCCCCGCATCCCTGCGCGACCTGGTGGGGCGTTCCCGCGGCGCACTGGTCGCGGATCCGCAGGGCTATCCGGCGGTGGCGGGCGAGATCGTCATGCTTGATCCAACGCCCCAGAGCCTGACGCGGGCTGAGGCGGATGGGTTTGTCGTCCTCCGCCGTGAACGGCTGGAAGACCTGGATCTCGAAACCGTGGTGCTGGCGCCGCCGCGTCGCGAACCCCTGGCCCGTGCGGTCGATCGACTGCGTCGTCTCGCACCTGAGGCCGAGGTCGCGTTCAACCACGTCCATGCGCCGTCTGGACTGTCGATCGAGACCGTCGATGCAGGCCTCGCACCGGCAGCCGCAGGGCAGCGTCAGAATCGTGCGGCTGCGCTCGGTTTGATCGACACGGGTGTTGATGCGCGTCATCCCGCGTTCGTGGGCATGGATATTGTTCAGCGCGGTTTCTCGGGCGCGACGCGGCCGGCCGACCACGGCACGGCCGTGGCCTCTCTGATGGTCGGACGAGCGGGCGCCTTTCAGGGCGCGGCTCCCGGCGCGGGTCTGCGCGTGGCCGATGTCTATGGCGGATCGGCGGCCGGGGGCTCGTCCACGGCTCTGGCCCGAGCCCTGGCCTGGCTGGTTGGCGATGGCGCGCGGGTGATCAACGTCAGCCTCGTCGGTCCCCGCAACGCCCTGGTCGAGCGCGCCGTGGCCCAGGCGCGGGCGCGCGGCGTTCAGATCGTCGCCGCCGTCGGCAATGACGGCCCCGCCGCCCCGCCGCTGTATCCCGCCGCCTACGCCGGCGTGATCGCTGTCGCCCCCGTGGATCGACGCGACCGTATCCTGCCCGAGGCCGGGCGCGGACATCACGTCGATTTCGTCGCACCGGGATCGGACATGGCGGCCGCCGCCGTGAACGGCCGCTGGGTCGTAGTGCGGGGCGCGTCGTTCGCAGCCCCTCTAGTCGCCGGCTTGCTGGCGCGCGGCGGCTCGCCGGAAGCTCTGAGCCGCCAGGCTCTCGACCTCGGCGCGCCAGGCTTTGATCCAGTCTACGGCGGTGGCCTGATCGGCGCCGACCTGCGCGTCGCGCCCGCCGCCGTCGGCGCGCGCGGACGTCTGTCGCGATAGGGCGAAAGCTTTTTTCGCCGCGTCGGGATGAAACGGCGTCGACCCGGCGTTGGACACTGCAGGAGCGGACCAACCGCTTCGTCAAATCTGCAGGAGACACCCATGCGCAACGCTCTCATCATCACCGCCGCCGTCGCCACCCTGGCCGTGGCGGGCGGCGCTCAGGCTCAGGTCTTGGGCGGTAGCGGCGGTCTGACGGGCGGCCTTACCGGCGGCCTTACCGGCTCGGGCCAGTCGCTTGGCGGCAATCTCGGCGGCACGGCCGGCGGCGCGCTGAACGGCGGCGTGAACACGCCGCGGGTCGGCGAAACCTTGAGCAATACGACCGATCGCGCCAGCCGCGCCGCGGCCAGGGCGGAACGTCGAGCCGCCGTTGCTCGGGAACGCGCCGAGCGGCGAGCCGCCCAGGCTCAGCAACGCATTCAATCCACCGCCGGTCAGGCGCAAGGCATGGCCTCTGACGCCGCCTCAGGTGCGGTGAACGGCGCAACCTCGACCGTCGACAGCCTGTCGGGCTCGGTCGCCGGTCAGGGCCAGGGCACGGCGTCCGGCGCATTGAACAGCGGCCTTTCGGCCAATCCGGACGGCGTCAGCGGCTCGGCCGATGGTTCGGCTTCGGGCTCGGCCGCCGGGACGGCCCAAGGCGCCAGCCCGAGCACGGGCACCGGCGCCGTCCAGGGCTCGGGGTCCGGTTCGGGATCAGCGGGCGCTTCGGCTTCGGCCTCGCGTGACGGCGCCTCGATCGGCCTCAGCGGACAAGGTTCCGGCCAAGCCTCGGGCTCAGCTCAACGTCCCCGCTGACCCCAAAGCCAACGTCTAGGCCGACACCGGCCCGAACAGCCCCGCCAGTTCGCTGGCGGGGCTGACTTTCTGTCGGCCAGTCAGCCTTAGCTCGCTGGATGGATCGCGCCGTAAAGCCTTCGACGCTCCGCAGGCCTCGACCCATTCTTGGTCCAACGTCAGCTTATCGATCGAGCGCCAATGTCCGCTGCTGGCGCATTGGCGACGTTCTAACCTATGCCTAGCGCAAGACACGAAGAGCCCAGCTTCACCCCAGCAGACCGAGCGCCCCGACGCTGCGGTAGAGCATGTAAAAGGCCACCACGAAGATCAGGGCGGCGAAGACGGTGTTGAGCGCGCCCTTACGGTCCGACAGGGATTTGGCCAGGCGCGCGCCCAGCAAGCCGCCCAGGACGCCTCCGCCGATGAAGACGGCGGCCAGCGGCCAGTCGACCCAGCCGTCCAGCGCGTAGTTGAAGGCGGTTGTCAGGCCGAAGGCGGTCACGCCGACGAGGGACGACCCCACGGCGTAGTAGATGGGCATGCCGGTCGAGACCATCAGGCTCGGCACAATCAGGAAGCCGCCGCCAATGCCGAAGAAGCCGGACAGCATGCCGGTGGCTGCGCCCGTGCCGACCAGCTTGTGTGCGTTTCGGGCGGATAGGGTCACGCCGGGATCGCCGCCAGCCCCGCGCCCTCTCAGCATCAGCACGCCGACCACGAGCATCAGGACCGCGAACAGGGCCAGCAACTTCTGTCCATCCACCGCCTTGCCCAGCGTGGAGCCCAGCAGCGCACCGATCACGCCGGCCAAAGCGAAAACGCCGGCGATCCTCCATTTCACCGTCCCATGGCGGGCGTGGTTTAACAGATTGGCGAAGGCGTTGGCGGCCACGGCGAATGCGCTGGTGCCGATCGCCAGGTGTGGCTCTTTCACCCCCACCAGATAGACGATCAGCGGCACGGCGAGGATGGACCCCCCGCCGCCCACTAGCCCCAGCGAGAAGCCGACGAGAGAGCCGGCGCCGGCGCCCAGGGCATACTGAAACGGCGAAAGGTCCATGATCGGCTTAGGCTCGGCCGGGTTGGGGGAGGCTGGAGGGGTCGACGTGCTGCGGGCTCGCCATCCACTCACGGCCCTTGAGCATGGCCGACCAGTAGATTTCCGGCAGGGCCTCGGACTTGAGCCGCCAAGCAAAACGTGTCGGCCGCGTGCCGTCCAGCAGCCATTTCGGGAAGCTGGGCAGCAGCTTCCCGCCATAGCCGAATTCGGCCAGCACGATCTTTCCTCGCTCGACGGTCAGCGGGCAGGAGCCGTAGCCGTCGTAGACAGCGCGCATCGGCCGGCCATCCAGCAGCGACAGCACGTTCTCGGCGACGACGGGGGCCTGTTTGCGGGCCGCGGCCGCTGTCTTGGCGTTGGGTGCCGAGCAGGCGTCGCCCAGGCCAAAGACGTTTTCGAACCGTTTATGGCGCAGGGTGGCGTCGTCCACCTCGATCCAGCCGCTCTCTGCGGCCAAGGGGCTATTGCGCACGAAGTCCTGGGCAGTTTGCGGGGGGCAGACGTGGAGGAAATCGAATTCGCGCCTGACCTGACGCGTCTCGCCGTCGGGGCCGGTCACGGAAAAGGTCGCGATCTGCGCCGGGCCGTCCACGGCGACGAGTTTCGAGCCGAAGTTCAGATCGATGCGATACTTCTGGACGTACTCCATCAGGGCCGGGACGTAATCCTTGACCCCGAACAACACCGGCCCGGCGTTGTGGAATTCGATCTCGATGTCGTCGCGGCCATTACCCCGCCAGTGATCAGCGGACAGGTACATGGCCTTCTGCGGGGCGCCCGCGCATTTGATCGGCATGGGCGGCTGGGTGAAGATGGCCCGTCCGCTGTCCATCGCCTGGACCAGCCGCCAGGTGTAGGGCGCGGTCTCATAGCCGTAGTTGGAGGTGACGTTGTTGCGGCCCAAGGTATCGGCCAGGCCAGGGATGGCGGCCCAATCCAGCTTGAGACCTGGCGCGGCAACCAGCATGCGGTAACCGATCCAGCGCCCGTCGGTCAGTTCGACGCGGTCATGCGCCGGGTCGAAGGCGGCGACCGCGCCGCGCACCCATTGGGCGCCATGCGGGATCAGATCCTCGGTCCGACGCCGGGTGCGTTGGGGCTTGAAGACCCCCGCGCCGACCATGGTCCAGCCGGGTTGATAGAAGTGCTGCTCGGACGGCTCGACGATGCGGACATCAAGGCCGGGCCGGCGACGCAGCAGGCTGGCGGCCGTGGCGATGCCGGCTGAGCCGCCGCCGACGATCAGGACGTCGCAGGACTCCAGAGGGGCGTGCTGGGCGCTCATGACGCAGCGCCTTCCAGGCGGGGGCGCAGGGCAGCGAGGTCGTAGCCGGCGGTCCTGGCGCGGGCGATCAACTCGTCGGGGCTGGCGGCCCCGGCCTTGGCCAAGGCCCACAGGGTAGTGGTGCGCGTGCCGGTGCGGCAGTAGCCGAAGACGGGCTTGGGCAGCTTGGCCAGGGCATCCTGGAAGTCAGCGATATCCTGGTTCGAGATGGCGCCGCCCACCACGGGGACATGGGCGAACGTCAGGCCTGCGGCCTCGGCGGCCTGGCGCATATCTTCGGCGCTGGGCTGGCCGGGTTCCTCGCCATCAGGTCGGTTGGAGATGACCGATCGGAAACCCTGAGCCGCGATGGCGGGCAGGTCTTCCGGCGTGATCTGCGGCGAGGCGGATAGGGCCTCATCCAGCGAGCGGATATCCATGGCTGTTTCTCCCTAGGTCTTGCTTTGGTCAGGTCGTCCGGTCGAGCGTCAGGCGGAACAGCGCCATGCCGGCGATCAGGGCACCGACGAAGACAAAGGCCTGCCAGGCGCCGGTCGTCAGCGCCGCCAGCGCCGGGCCGGGGCACAGGCCGACCAGCCCCCAGCCCAGGCCGAACAGGACGGCCCCGCCGACGAGAGGGGTGTCGATGGTCCGGCCCTCGGGGACATGAAAGGTCTCGGCCGCGACCGGAGCATCCATGCGCCGGCGGATCAGATAAGCGATGGCGGAGGGAATCAGCGCCCCGCCCATGACGAAGGCCAGCGAGGGGTCCCAGGCGCCGGTCACGTCCAGAAAGGCCAGGACGCGGGCCGGGTTGATCATGTCCGACACCACCATGCCGGCGCCGAATAGCAGGCCGCATACGCCAGCGACGATCAGCCGGTTCATGCCAGACCTCCCAGCAGGTGGTGGGTGATGAAGACGGTGAGCGCCGCGACCGCCATGAAGACGCCGGTGGCCACGATGGAGCGGGGCGACAGGCGGGCCAGGCCGCAGACGCCGTGGCCGCTGGTGCAGCCCGAGCCCCAGCGGGTGCCGAAGCCGACGATCAGCCCGCCCAGCACCAGCAGCCAGATGTCCGAGGTGATCTGCACCTCAGGTCGGCGGATCAGAGCCGAAGCCAGGGCCGCGCCGCCCAGCAGGCCGGCGATGAAAAGCAGGCCCAGAGTGCGCGGGGCGCCTTTCGACAGGCCGGTCGCCGCGACGGTGAGGCCAGAGATTCCGGCCACGCGCCCATTCAGCAACAGATAGAGACCGGCGGACAGACCGACCAGCAGGCCGCCGGCCAGCGGCCACATGAAGGGGAGGGGCTCAAGCATGGGGGGCTCGACTCAGATCGCGTTGAGCGGGACCTTGAGGTAGCGCACCCCATTGTCCTCAGGCTCGGGCGGGCGCCCGCCATTCATGTTCACCTGCACCGAGGGCAGGATCAGCTTGGGCATGGACAGGGTGGCGTCGCGCTGGGTGCGCATGGCCACGAACTCGTCTTCGGTGACGCCATCGCGGATATGGATGTTGCCGGTGCGCTGGGCGCCGATGGTGGTCTCCCAGGCGAACTCGGTGCGGCCCGGCGGCGCCTTGTAGTCGTGGCACAGGAATACCCGCGCCTCGTCCGGCAGGGCGGTGAGCCGATGAATCGAGCGATACAGCGTTCGGGCGTCTCCGCCCGGAAAGTCGCATCGGGCGGTGCCGTAATCGGGCATGAACATAGTGTCGCCGGGAAAGACGGCGTCGCCGACGACATAGGCCAAGCACGCCGGAGTGTGGCCCGGCACGTGCAGGACCGTGGCCTTCAATCCACCGATCTCGAACCGGTCGCCGTCGTTGAACAGCTGGTCGAACTGGCTGCCGTCGCGGCGGAAGTCGGTCCCCTCGTTGAAAATCTTTCCGAAGGCCTCCTGCACCGTGATGATTTCATGGCCGATGGCCAGTTGGCCGCCCAGCTCCTCCTGAAGGTAGGGCGCCGCTGACAGGTGGTCGGCGTGGGCGTGGGTCTCCAGCAACCACTGCACCGTCAAACCTTCAGACTTCACGTAATCAATAACGGCGTCGGCGGAGGCGTGAGCCGTGCGCCCAGCTGCGGCGTCATAGTCCAGCACGCTGTCAATGATGGCGCAGGCATCGGAGCTCGGATCTCTGACGACATGGCTGACGGTGAAGGTCGCTTCGTCAAAGAACGAGTGAACGATAGGCCGCTGCGCTTGGTCTTCGAGCGCAGTGCGCACAATCGCTGTGGCGTGTTCCAGGGTGGGATCATCGGTGAAAGCGGACATGCAAATCTCCTTGGCGCTAAGACATATACATTATCGTAATGTGTGTAAATATATGTGGGCGACATGGCGCATCGGCTTGTCCAGCACTAGGATCACTCCATGACTGCGCCCGACCCCTTCACCTCTTCGCCGCCTACCGTCCAAGGCCCGCTTCGCATCAATGACGTGGCACCCGATTTCTCTGCGCGCACCACACAGGGCGAGAAGAGGCTGAGCGACTACCGTGGGCGCTGGCTCGTGCTATTTTCGCATCCGGCGGATTTCACGCCCGTCTGCACAAGCGAGTTCGTCGCCCTGGCGCGCCAGGCCGACGCGTTTGCCGCGATCAGCTGCGATCTCATGGCCCTCTCGGTGGACAGCCTTTATTCCCACCTCGCCTGGCTGACCGACATCCACCGGCGGTTTGGCGTCACGGTCACATTTCCGATCATTGAGGACCCCTCAATGGCGATCGGCCAGGCCTACGGCATGGTCGACGCAGGCTCCGGTGACAGCGCCACGGTGCGCGCAACCTTCGTCATCGATCCAGACGGCGTCGTTCGGGCCATCAGCTGGTACCCGATGAACATCGGCCGTTCGGTGGAAGAGCTGTTGCGCCTGGTCTCTGCGCTGCAGACATCCGATCGGGAGCGGGCCTCCACACCCGCCGGCTGGACGCCTGGCGGCGTCCTGCTGGAATCGGCCGCCACCACGCTGGATGCCGCGCTGGCCAACGGCGATGACGCGGCGTCCTGGTATTACCGTGAGCGGCATCCATGACAGGCCCCAGCCTGAGAGGCATGGAACAGCTCAGGGAGATGGCTCCCCAGGCGGCTGAACTCCTGCGCCAACTCGCCAATCCCAACCGGCTGATGATCCTCTGCCATATCGCCAAGGAAGAGAAATCCGTCGGCCAGTTGGAAGCGGACCTCGGGATCCGGCAGCCGGCGCTGTCCCAGCAGCTGGCGGAACTTCGCCAGTTCGGCCTGGTCAAGACGCGGCGCCAGTCTCGGTCGATCTTCTATTCCATCGCGGACGAGCGGGCTGAGGCGGTCATGGCGATGCTGTATGAGATTTTCTGCGGCGATCCCCAGGCCGTTGCGACAGGCGTTGCCCCCACGGCGCGGCCCGACCGAACATCTGGAGACAAGGCGCACTTCGCCAGGGTCGCGCCCTAGGCTGACGGGCGTTACAAAATGCCCGCTGTAGCCACCTTGCCTAAATCTCCTGTTGGCGCATAGTCGACGCTTGGATGACGGCCGAGCCCCGATAGCTGCTAAGGGTGTAAAGCGGACGGTCGTTCTATTGCTTGACTTCGATGCGGAGAGCCCGAAACGCCTCAGTGCCGCCGTTATGGATCGCGTGCGGGCCTTCCGGCGAAAACCCTAAGGCTAGAGGCGGCGGCCCCTCTGGGAGTCGGATACGGCGAACCTCGACAAGAGCCCCGTCTCGCATTTCGTAGATGATATCCGTAAGGGGTTGAGCGTGCTCAATGTGCATGACGCTCGGCCACCGGTGAACATGCGGCGGCTCGGTCTGGCCAGGCATGACAGTGACCTGCAAGACGCGAACATCGTCATTCTCAAGGATGACCACATGGTTCTCCGGGGCCGCCGTAACGGCGTCCAGTGGATCGGTTTGGGCTAGAACCGCCAAAGCCAGTGTCAAAACGATCATCGCTCACCCCTAAATATTGCCGGACTGTATGAGGCCTATCGATTTCAGCAAGTGTCCGCCACTGTTCGGGAGCGGTCCTTCAGTGGGCCCTGGACCGAAGGTCCAGTTCCCGCCGCTGCACCAATGTCCGGTGTTGGCGCAGAGTAGCACCTCGTAACGACCCATCGCCGGCGGGGCCGCTTTGGGCCTAACCGTCAATCGCGGCTAGTCGAAGCTCCGCCAGGCGGCGCTTGCACAGATCATCTACGAGCGTTCGAAGTTCTGCTACGCGCGTCGCCAGCCATGTCAGCTCTTCATCGCTGATCCTGTAATGCTCCGAATAGCGCGCTTTGACATAGGCCTCTCGAAGCAGCTCAAAACAGCGCCTTTCGAACTTGGTGTCTCTCGGCCAGGCATCGGCCAAATGCGCGTCGATGGCCTCAGCCTTTTTCCGCAGGAAGGCAAGGTTGTGAGCTTTGCCGCTGTAGAGGGTCACGACCAGCAGCACCGCGTGATACAGATGCTCCGCAGCCTGGTGCAGGTTGAAAGCTGCTAGGTTTGGCTCTTCATCAGCCGCACAGTAGGCTGAAACTTTCTGGAAGCCCGCCGCACTCGCCATCCACTTCTCATAGTGCCGCTCCGCCTCTTCCAGAGCGACCCGCGCCTTTAGGTCGGCGGGCTTGTGCAGCCTTACCCCCGGCGTGTCGTAGAGCAGCACGCCTTCGCGCACGATATCGGCGAAGAAGTAGCGTCCGCGATCCAGTTGCTCGTTCACGTCGTCGAGCGAATGGACGATCAGGCTGACGGGGGTGCGGATATCCGGGCCGACCGGCATGGTGCGGTTCTCGGCCTCGTACCAGAACTCGCCATCGGTCAGGTCCTCGTGGTCGACCACGATCAGCAGGAAGTCCGAGAAATACCGTCCGACCGGATCGTGGACCCAGTCACCTCGGGCATAGCTGCCATAGAGGATGATCTTGAGGATCTTGCCATTCTTGAGCCGGTCGGCGCGCCGGGTGGAGACGGCCTCTTCGAAGGCCGCGCGCACGGTCTCGACCACCTGACGGAGTTCGGCCTGTTTGCGGGCCGGCAGATGATCGAGGCTCTTCTTCATGACGGGAGTCTCCGCGATACGATCCCACACGGCAAGGCTTAACCCGCTGGGGCCATTCGCCCATGGGTGTAGTCAGCCCTGCTCCTCCCATCTTCGCCGCCAAGGGCGGCGCCAGACAAGGGAGCCGCGCGCCCCCATGGGCGCGCGGCCAGTTTGAAAAGCTCCGCAGCTTATTCGGCGGCGAAGGCGTAGGCGTCGTCCTCCGGTGGCGGCGACGCACCCTCGCCTTCCGCCACCACGGTCGCTGGCGCCGCGTCAGGCGCCGGGCGGGTCCGCAGGACCGGCGGCAGCCAGCCCCTGCCCTCGACCAGCCGCTCGGCGGCCTCGGCCATATCGCCCTTCTTCAGCCCGGCGATCCGCGCGGCGTCCTCTGCGGTGGTCGCCTCGGTCACGGCCTGAAGCATCCGCGCCTTGGACACCCGCGAAAAATAGCTGGCGGCGGTGGCGGTCCAGGTGACGGTCATGTCCAGCCCGGTGGCCGTCGCCAGGGTCTCGGCATGGGCGAGCGCCTCGGGCTTGCGGTCATGGGGATCGCGCACGGCATAGAGGCTCGCGCCCGCGCAGCAGGCCAGAAGGTCCAAAAGCTCCGACGGCGCCATGGCCTCAAGGGCGGGCCACAGGTCCGCCGCCTCCTGCGGGAGACGCGCGCCCCACGCTTGCAGCCGCTCGGCCACGCGCCGCCCGGCCGGGCTGTCCCCGACGCCGGGCGCCAGCCGCTCCAGCCCGGTCACGCTCAACCGCAGTTGCAGGGGCGTCCACGTCCCCCACGGCGGATAGAAGACCTGGAGCACCAGCGCATGGACCACCGCCGTCAGGGCGAGAGTCGCATCGGCCTGAACCGCGTCGCGCAGCCCCATGGTGCGATGGGCCGTCAGATCGATCACCAGACGATCCGACAGAGGCGACAGGCCCTCGTCCGCTTCCGGCTGCGAAGTCGGGGACGCACCCGTTTCCGCAGGGTCGTCGGCGCCGACCCCTCCCGGAACCTCAGGATCGGGACGCCGCGCCTCAACAACATCCTCGGGCCGCACCAGACCGCGTTCGAAGCGGGCCAGGCCGTCGTGGCCCGGCAGGACCATGACCCCGGCCCGCGCCTTGACCTCGGTGGGATAGTCGAAGTCCGGGCCGAAGGCTTGGAGGGCCTTATCGATCTCTTCAAGCCGGGCGTCCACCTCGGGCGGCAGGGCCTCGGCGGAATCCGTCGCGGAGATCAGTCGGTCGTACTCCTCGGACAGGGCCGCGATCTCGGCCGCGTCGGCTTCGGGGCGGATGACCTCAGCGGGATAGACCCGGCCAAGCCCGACGGCGTCCTGATAGTCCGATCCGGCCTCGGCCCATTTCCAGCCCTCCCGCTTGAGGACGTCCTGAGCCAGGTCGGACAGTTTGTCGGCTGCCAGACGGTCCAGAAGCGCGGGGTCTTCCAGCCAGCCTGCCCCGTCTTCGGTGAACAGGTCCCGCAGGACGGCGCCGCCTTCGGCCTCATAGACCTCGACGCCGACGAAGCGGGCGCGCGGATCGTCGGCCCGCACCTTGGTCTCGGTCATGGCGCGGCGGATGGCGTGGACCGGACGGTAGTCGCCCAACTGCTCGAACACTTGGCGTTGCCGATCCTGATCGGGGCTCACGCAAAACGCCATGAGCTGGTCCAGCGTCAGCGTCCCGTCCCGATAGGCCGCCATGAGTGTTGGCGCCGCCGCCCCCAGCCGCAGCCGCTGACGCACCACCGTCGCGGTCACCCCGAACCGAGCGCCGATCTCTTCGGCGCCATAGCCCCGCTCGTCGGAGAGCCTCTTGAAAGCTTCGAACTGATCGGCGGGATGCATGGCCTCGCGGGTGACGTTCTCGTCGAGGCTGATTTCATGGGCGTCGTTTTCGGTGTCGACCGTCACCCGCACCGGATGGTTCCGCTTGAGGACCTTGCGCTTGACCAGCATCCGCAGAGCGAGGCGGCGCCCCTCCCCTATGGTCACGAGGTATTTGCCGGTCGCCCCGCCATCCTCGCCCCGCTCGATCTCGACCACGGGCGGCTGCAAGACCCCCTTGGCCTTGATCGAGGCGGCCAGCGCTTCGAGGCTCGCCGGGGAATGCTTCACCTTGCGGGCATTGCGCGGCGACGCCTTCAACAGATTGAGCGGCACGAACAGTTCCGCGCCGTGCTGGGGCGTCCGATCAGCCGCTTGGTCCGTGGCGGAAGCGGCGGCGTCAGCCGCCGCCGAAGGACGGGCTTGGGTGGATTGAGCAGTCATGTCTGCCTCCTTTGGGCAAGGGTTGCAGGCACGCGAAAGGCGCGCCTGAAACCCTGCCCGTCGGCGAGACCGGGGTAGCAAGGGCCAGGGCGGATCGGCCGGAGGGGGATCACCCGGCCTGCACAAGCCTTGTCTCTGTCGGCTCCCGGCCCGTCGTGTCCGGCGCGGAAGGCCGGGGAGACCGGCCGATCCGGCGGCGAAGCCGCGGACCCTGGCCCGCGCGAGGGCGGAGCCCTTAGCGCTTGCCGCCGCCGCGCGGCGGCCTGCCACCCCTTGGCATGCCGATGGTTTGATGAGTTCGACACGGCTGACCGCCGAAGCGATCCGACGCGGACGGGCTACGACCATTCAAGCCTAATCACGCGGCCGGCCCAGGTGCTCATGGCAGGGGCTTGGCATTCCGACCGCCAGCCTCGGCGCTCGATAGGACGCCCGACAGGGTCTGATCCCCTAGCCTCGCTGACCGGCGGCGGCTCATCTTCAGGTTTTGTCGACGCGCCTTTGGCGCGCTGTCCGCCCACCCTGGTAGAAATGATCGATCGACCGTCCGCGAGGGCTAGCCACGCCAGGGGCTGCGGCGTTAATCTTTGCCGTAGAGCAACCTCAGGACGAGGACCGACGATGACCGGCGCCGACACGGGCCGTAAGCCCGACGCAATCGATATCGCCGTTGGCGAGGCGGTGCGCGCCGCCCGTCAACTGCGTGGTGAAACCCAAAGCACCCTGGCCAAGGCGATCGGGATCACCTTTCAGCAGGTCCAGAAGTATGAGCGGGGCGCCAACCGGATCTCGGCGTCGATGCTCACCCGCATCGCCAATCATCTGAATGTGCCCGTCATGAGCCTTTTCCCTCAGGACGCGCTGAACCAGCCTGGCCCAGACGCCGGGATCACCGTCCTGCCGGGCGGAGATGAGCTCTCCCAATTGTACGGCGCCCTTCCCGCTGCAGACCGAGGCGCGGTCCTGGCGATGGCGCAGGCGCTCTATCGCGCCCGTAATCCCGGAGCCTGAAGGTTCAAGCCGGTCGCCATCCCCTCGGCGTGGGCTCTCCGGCAAGCCATCGCTCGGCCGGAGAGCCCGCGAGAGCGAGAGCGGTCAGCAGTGTCGGTATGGACTGATAAGCGATGTAGGCCCGCCAGTAGATCTCTGGATCGGCCAGGACGGTTAGGTGAGACGTGACCACCAGAACGCTGGTGGCGCTGGCGAAGAGCAGCCACCAGCGCCGATGGATCATGGACAGGGTCACGAAACCGACGGCGACCGCGGCATCCACGGCGACCACGGCGTCCACCGAGACGGGTTGTAGAACAAGAGTGCTGGCATAGCCGGCAGCCAGCAGCGCCGTCGCCTGTCGTTCCGGGCGGCCACCAAGGCGCCAGGCCAGGCCGGCGCCGGCGATCGCGACCGCCCAGATGACATAATAGAGCACTCGTCCTCGCGATCCGGCTAGGCCACCCGGAGGAAGCCGGTGGGCCGAACCGGCCCGTCTTCTTCCGGCTTCTGCATCGGGCCAGCCGCCTGCCAGGAGATATTCAGGTCCGTGGCGTCGCGCAGCAGAAGCGCGTGGGCGCGCACGATCCGGGCGCGCTGCGCGGTGAGTTTCGCCACGAGGCCTCCAACTTCGGCCAGCGCTTCCTGGCCGACGCCCGCAGAAATTCGAGCGCGCAGCCGTCCCCGCGTCATCAGGGCGGCGAGATCGTTGGTCTCGGCGATGGCGACGTCGAGCGCGCGCTCTGCGGCGTAGAGCTGGCGGGCGAGGTCAACGCCGAACTGTTCGGTCTTCATGTCTGTGATCTTTCGCGTTGGTCGCGTTTCAGGACGCACCGCGCCGTTCCGCCGACTGGTACCGATGCTGATCGGACATGACGACGTTGAAGACGGCGCTGATGACCAAGGAGGTGAGCGCCGTCAGGACAATGATAATGGCAAGCCTCGCGAGCCGATTTCGGGGGGCCGGCCGGTAGCCGGCCCTGCCCTGACGATCAGTCCCGCGGTCGCCGCTACCTCTGTCATGAGTTGGACCCCGGACAGCCCTGGGACCCGATCTTCCAGATCCCGGACGAAGTGGTTCGCCATGCGCCTCTCTTCCGGCGTGGTCGCCAGGAACAGAAGGGCCTGATGAATATCCTTCCAGGTCAGGGATGGTAGATCGGGGTGTTGGCTGCCCATGCGTCGTCTCCGTCTTGGTGTCCGCATCTGGCGTGACGCCGCGGCTCGGAGCCATGGGGCCGAAAGTGGGGTCTGGTACGTTTCGATCCAGAAGCGCCAGGGCGGCCTTGCGTCGGTTCACGCCCAGGCGCTGGCAGGCTTCGTAGACATGTTTCTTGACGGTGGATTCGGAGACGCCGAGAGCGTGCGCGATCTCCTTGTCGCTCATCAGCCGCGTCATCCGCAGACAGCGGTCCTGGCTCGGCGTCAGAGGTCGGCGTGTGGTCATGAGTGCTCCCCCCTCACTTAACGTCCTCACACCCATGGAGTCGACGGGGGGTCGGCTCCGGCCGTTGGATCCCACGCGCGAGTCATCCGACCCATCGATCTATGCGGCTACGCCATCCCACTGGCCAGGACGCGACAGATCCCCCGCGTCGCCTTCGCCAGCAGGCCAGCGAGCGCATTACCGGGTGCGGCGGCGCCGATAGAGTCGGCAGAAGCAGGAAATAGCTGATTCCCAGCATCGCTCGGCGGCTTTTCGGCAAGCCACCGTCAGGCCGTTGGGGTGGATCGAGGCACGTCACGAGGGCTAAGCCCGAGAGCCGCAGCTGCTGACTGATGGGCCGCGAGGACTAGAAAACCTTGCGAAGGCCCAGGCTGACGACCCGACCGATTGGGTCCAGATACGCCGGCTGATAGCTGATCGGCGTCGATCCGGCGGCATCGCGTACGCGCTGACGATCGTCGAACAAATTGGTGATCCCGAGCGTAGCTCGGGCTCCCTTGAGCCAGGCCGGCGCGTTCACGCCGCCGAACTGGTCCGCGAGGTTTGCGAATAGACTGAGATTGACCGTCGTGAGCTCTGAGAAGGCCAAATCGCCAGCGGAGCCGCCGGCCCCTCGAACCTCGGCGTCGCTCTGCCAGTTGACTGTAAGGCGCGCCCCCAGGCCGCGCCTGAACGCCCCGGCCTGGAGCTCGAGCTCGTGACGACGCGCGCCGCCGCGAGCATTGATGGCGTCCCCGTCCAGAAGGTCGAGCCGGGGTCCGCCTGGCGACAGCAGGATTTCATCCTCCAGCTGCCAGGTGTGATAGAGGCTGAAGAACACGCGGCTGGTCAGGGTCTCGAAACGTCGAGCCATGGGGCTTCCGGGTTCCACCAAAGTCATCTGCGTGCCGGGCGCGAGCCGCCTGCGCATCTCGGTTTCGCTCGGATAGAAACGGGCGCCCAGGCTCTGCATGCCTGCCGGCAGCGGGGGTGTGGCGCCCAGCGGGCGTGTGAAGTTGATCCCGGACCGCAGCTGTTTTTGACGGGAGCTCGCGAAGTTCACCGGCCTGGCGTCAATCTTAAGAAGTCGTCCCTCCCCGTCGCGCGTGAAGCGGTCCGGAAACGCCGCCTCAAGCTCGGGCGTGGCGATTGGGAAGGCGACGATGGGGTCGTCGATGCGGGTGGCGACATAGTCCATGCTGAGGGCTAGGTCTGTATCCGCCAGCGGCTTGACGCTCAGCCCGACACTGAGGACGTGGCGATCGTCGGCGAGGAGGTCGCGATTGCCGCCGAACGTGCGCGTGACGTCCACGACCTCGCGACGCGTGAAGTCGAACGTGCGTACGTTCGGCGTCACGACGAGCGGCCCGCCCAGCTGCTCAACAGTGGGCGCGCCCTCCTCCCGCGTCACCGAAGCCGTCAGGCTTAGAGCTCGGACGGGCGCCCAGTTGAGGCCGTAGCCGAAGGTCTGAAGACGGCCGAAGTCCGAAAGCTGCTCCAGTTCAATGTTGACGTTCGCGGATAGGGCGCCGGGATCGAGGCCGTCTGCGCGACGGCTGAAGATCGGTATGCTGAGACTGGCCTGCAGGCCTCCCGTGTCTCGGGACAGTCGGGTGTCTTGCTCAACCCCGGAACGTCGCGACGTGCTGCTGAAATCGCGGGCGCTGACGCCGCCGCGCAGGCTGACCGACATCGGTCCCGCCGGAAGGTCAAGCAGGGGCCCGGCCAGCAGCAGGTCGGCGGTCGCCAGGGATCCGACGGAGCGGGCCTCGTCCCGCCTGGCGAGTGGGTCGCTGACATCGGTGAGAGTTGAACTGCTGACGCGATTATAGTTGCCGGTGAAGTTCCACAGCCAGCGCCCCCTCTGTCCGCTCTGGGTCGTGCCGAGTTGAACCGTGCGGGTGTCGCTGTCTCGCGCTATGGCTCCGGCCGGCCCCTCTCCAAGGCGGCTTCCGCTCTCTACGGTTTCGAATCTGCCGCTTATCGTGGACGACACCCCGTCCAGCAGGACGCCGCTGACGAGGCCGTTGAGCGCCATGCGCTCAGTCTGGGGGAGCAGGGTCCGGAACTGACCGGCGCCCGCCGCGTCAGACAGTTGCCGCACGTCGCGATCGCTTTCCAAAAGCCGGCGCGCCCCGCTGTAATCCGCGCCGAAACTGAAGCGGGTGTCGCCCCGTATCGCAAACTGACTGGCGCTAGCGCTCCCGGTTTCGCGCGCCCCTTGTGTGGGCAAACCCGAAGCGACCTGACCGACGGTTGAGCGGAAGCGTTCGAAGGTGACGATGTTCACGACCTTCTGCTCAGCGCGATAGCCATAGCTGAGCGCCAGCTCCTCGGGAAATATCTCCACCCGCTCTATGGCCTCGGTTGGAATCCTGGCGACCTCGAGAAAGTTCGATACGCGACGGCCGTTCAGAAGGGTGACAGGACCGCTGTCCTGCCGGCCCCGGCTGCTGCTGACTTGCGGTCCGAGCCCCTCGAGAAGTTCTTCTACTGTACTGGCGCCAAAGGCTCTGACGTCGATCGGGCTGAATGTCCGCTCGGGCGCGACATCACTGATTACGGAGCCGCGCGGTCTCGGCGCGGTCACCTTGATTTCCTCCAGAGTTGCGACCGGGCGACCTGACGGATCTCCGCTGGTCGGCGGCTCTGTTTGGGAGCGTGCGGCGGCTCCAGAGACCTGCTCTGCGGGCGCTGTCTGCCCCTGAGGCGCAGGGGGCATAGTTCGATGCGGCAGGCTAGTCGAAGCCTGTTGCGCCGTCAGACCCGGCATCGACTGGCCATCGTCAGCTGTTGCGGAAGGGGCCGCCATCGCCGCCAGTGCGGCGCCCGCCATCAGCCGTCCAAGGCGCCTGCCGCATGCTCTGGTTCGATAGTCCATCATTGGTGACGCTTCGTCATAAGCTTGGCCGTGTGGATCTTTGCCTGATCAATCCTGGACCCGCGCGGGTCGGTCTGCTCAGGACCCGCTGAGCCTATCTCCGCGGTATCGTGGGTCGGCGTCGATCCAAGCCAGGAAATCCTTATTGAGCGCCTCGACGCTTCCCGCGTCGCCGTGGCCAGTCCGGTCGAGTATCCAACGGTCAAGGGGCTCGCCTTCTCTCATTGCCCCGGCGAGGGCGGCCACGATCGATGAGTCGCCGGTGCGCGCGACGAGAAAATCGTAAAAGGCTCTCGCCATTGCGTAGAAGGGTCCGGTGTCTTGGGACATGGAGCGCCTGACTTGAAACAGCTCTCCGGATGCGACGTCAGGAAGGTCGCCCGTCATCTCCGGGTGCGTCATGGTCAGAAAGTCACCAAGTGGCAGCAGTCGGCCGGCACGTTGATAAAGCACGACTGACCGGCGACGGGCCGTTTGCTGCTCGACGCCTTCGAAAGCCACGGCTGCCATTTCGTCCAGCCAGTCCGGTGCGTCTCCACCATATTGATCCGCCTGAGTGCTCGGCGCCAGGTAACGGACGAAAAGGTCGTGGCCGATCTCGTGTCGAAGGACATAATCCGGGGCCCGGGGCGCCCCGTCTGTTACGCTTGAAGCAAAGACCCACGGGTAGATTGGGGCGCCGTCATCCGACAGATCGCCCCATTGAGTAGAGCCAAGAGCGGCGTCAACGATGACGAAACGAAGATCGTCCAGGCCGAGCACCGCTTTCGCCGCCGCAAAGGCCGCCTCTCCTTCTCTGACGGCCGTTTCCGCATCCTGAGCGGCCGTCACGACTTGGCCAAAAGCCGTATCCGTCACGACCGATCGGTCCGGCGAGGGTCCAGCATCGAGGGGCAGACCGAGAGAGGCCAGCAGCATCAGGCTTGCGAGACCTGAAGTGGCCACCAGACTAGGACCGTCGATCTGCCGTAAACGGCACGCTCATGCCATTCGGGATTTTGGCTACCCCGGCCAGCCGGCGTCCCTGTTCGTCCGCTGTGAGCGAAAAGCTTAGCGTCGGATTGGACTCGATGTTGAAGGATACGGATCGCCCGTCCACCCTTACCGCCTGGAGATCATGCCAGTTGTTGGCGGCCGCGGTCATATAGCGCCCCGACCAGACCCCGTTCTCATTCTTGAATTCGAAGGTCCAGGCGGTTCGCGCGAACTGGCCAGTCCAGGACCCCGCCAAAACCCGCGAGTCGACCTGCTGAGTCATGACAGCAGGAGCGGAAGATGCGGTGGCGGCGGAAGGCAAACCTGCCACACCGGTGAGGGCAAAGGCTAAAACAGCCGACGTGATGAGCATCTTCGTCATCGTATGTTCCTGGAACTCATGCATTGGAAATGACGGTTGAAGGCTACGACCTGTTGAGACGGAATTGTCTGCCCCCCGCTCAACAGGCCGACGATCCGATAGATCAGATCAGAAGGAACCATCGCTGAAGATGATGCAGAAGCCTTCTTCGTAAATGAAGTCCGGCGTCTGGATGATGATGATCTCGCAGTAGGACTGCTTGGGTTTGTCGACCACCGGCGCGGCGTGAGCGGCAGCGGCAGCGGCCGGCAGGAGGGCTGAGCTCGCGATGGCTGCAGCAAGGACAAGGCGTTTCATTGATCTTCCTCCATTTACCTCTAAAGCGCCGTGCATCCGACGCCAAAGACAACCTAAACGCAGGGCTTGACCAGACAACCTTAAATCAATGCCTATGCCAAATTTGCGACTTAACGCCGCAAGACATTCAGGTGAACCTCTGCCACACAATCGGGGCTCCCCCATCTCCCCTTAGCCGTCGCCTTGGCTTCGAGAACCGCAAATCTTGGATTTCAACAGGATTGGCCTGGCTAGGGTGACCAGCCACCGGACAATGGACACGTCGCTAAGCGAGCGCTGGCAAAGACCGTCCGACACCTGCAACCGGCGGTGGTCGGCGCCAGTTCGGTCGCCTAAGGTCGTCGTCGGCGGGTTCCGGGATGATAGGGGCCGACCGAGAGCCGGGGGACGTTTCGACGTCGGCGGCGGCCGGACCTGAAACACCGGGCTTCCTCACAGACGTTCCTGGCCCGCCCCCTTTTCGCAGCCGCTTGAGACGCCTTTGTCCATCGCTTTCTCAGAAGAAGAAATCGCCGTCTATCGACGACTCACGCGCGACGCCGGAGTCGTCTTCAAACGGCTGGTGATCCTACAAGGTGTAAGAGAGGTCGCGGACCTCGAGGCCGCCACAGCCCGCACTCTGTTTCGCCAAGCTTGGCGGACTGCGGCGGCTGAATATTTTGACGGCCAAGACATCTCCGACCTGAATGTCGAAATCGACCGCGTTATCGACCACCTCATCGCCGACCTTCCCCTGCCCGTCATCACCGCTTCGGACCTGAACTAGAGGCTTAGCCATGCCCTCCGGTCGGGCCGGCCAAACGGCCGGTCCAAAAACATCCGCCCCCTACCAGCCGCTCATGATCGAAGATGTGCCAGCTGGCAGCGATCTGATCGCGACGCATCTAGCTAAACCGTAAGCTCGACACCGCCTGGCTACGGATACCGCCGTCGCCGACGTTCGGCTCGATTCTGTCCAACGGAAGCGGAACGGAGACCTGAGCAATGGCGAGGTCCGAAACACCCCTGCGGCGCACGATCAAGAAGCCAGAGCTGCACCAGATGGTGCCCCTCGCCGACAGCACGATCTGGGAGCTGGAGCGACGGGGCGAGTTTCCGAAGCGCTTCCGCCTGACGCCCCGTTGCGTGGTCTGGGACCTGGGCGAGGTCGAGGCCTGGCTCGAGCGACGGCGCAGCCATCCCATCAAGAGAGCATCGCCGCCGGACGTCCGCCGCCGGATCAGCCGCCCGGTGAGGCATTCGGATCAAATCTCGTCCCCTCGCCTTCCGGCGCACTGAGCGGAGGGTGCAGATCCGTCACGCCTCAAAGGCGTCAACGCATCAGACCACGGCTGCGACTTACGCCAGCGCTGCAACAGAACGTCAGCCTTGCTATATCCCGGGGATGATCGTCGTACTCAGACAATCCCGCCGCCGCCTTCCCCGAGCCGCCCTGTCCTTCGCTTCCCCAAGCTCGGTCGCGCTTCACCTCGCCGCGCTGGCTTCAGGCGCGGCGCTGGGCCTTTTGCTGGCGAACGCGGCTCGCAACACCCTCGCAGCGCTGGTCGCGGCGATTCAGCAGTCGAGCCGAACGGATTTGCTCAGTGGACCCGCCCTCTTCACGATCGCTTGGGCGTTTGTCTTTGTAGGATCGAGCCTGCTGTTCCGATGGGGGATCTCGCGGGCCCTGGCGGCTGTGATCTCCCCTCTTCTTCGGCGTCGCCGGTTTGGGTGCGAAGCCGATTTCGGGCCTGGGCTCAAAGGCCATCCGCGTCTCGATTGACCGCGTTAGCGGGACCATCCGAGATCCATCGCCGCCGGACGCCCCGCAAGATCAGCTGCGCGGTGGGCTATTCGGATCGAACCGCGGCCCTTCGCCCTCGGGCACACTAAGCACAGGGGTGAAGACCCGTCCCGCCTCAAAGGCGTCGAGAGCGTCGGACCATTGCTGCGCCATATGCCGGCGCTGCATTTCGAACTCGGCCTTGTTGTAGACGCCGCGCGACGAGCGCTCCTCATGGGCGAGGCATTTCTCGATCCAGTCGGAGTTGAAGCCCATCTCATGCAGCAGTGTCGAAGCCGTCCGCCTCAGGTCGTGAACCGTGAAGGGTTCCAGCGGCAGGCCCTTCTCCCTGGCGCGCTCAGCGATGGCTGAGGTGACGCGGTTGAAGGTCGCCCGCGACATCGGCGCATCGGCGTCATAGCGCGACGGCAGCAGGTAGCGTGAGTTCCCAGCGCAGGTCTTCAGCGCGATCAGGATGTCGAGCATCTGGGTGGAGAGATAGATGTTGTGCGGCCGAGACCGCTTCATCCGAGCCTTGGGGATGGACCAGACCGCGTTGGCGAAATCGACCTCGTCCCAGGTCGCATCCTGAAGCTCACTCTTCCTGACCATGCTGAGCAGGATGAACTTCAGCCCGAGACGGATCGTCGGCAGGGTCGCCACGTCGCCCAGCAGCTCGAACATGATGCGGATTTCGCTGGGCGACAGACTCCGGTCGCGCGGTCTGAAGGTCGCGATCGCCGCCGGCGCCACACCGTCGGCCGGGTTTTCGATCTTCTCGCCATGGAGGATGGCCCAGGCGTAAATCTGTTTGACGATGTCCCGCACATGAATGGCGGTGGCCGGCGCTCCGCGATCGACGATGGATTTGCAGTGCGCTCTGAGGTCGTCGGGTGTGATCTCGCTAAGCAGGCGGGTGCGCCACTGGGGCAGGACTTCGCGATTGAAAACCGACCGCCGCATGTTGCGGGTGCTCTCCGCCATAGGCGCGGTGTCGATCCACTTCTGCGCCACATGCGCGAAGTCCCTCGCTTCCTTCAGGCGTCTTTTCGCGCGCTGTTTCTCCAGCGCGGGCGAGACGCCGTCAGCAATCATCCGCTTGGCGTCGAGAACCTTCTCACGCGCCTTGGCGAGCGAGAGGCCGGCCGGCCCGTACGATCCGAACGTCACGGACTCTCTGCGGCCGTTGAAGCGGTAGTCGTACTTGAACGCGATGCCGCCTGTCGGCGAAATCAGGAGGTAAAGACCGTCCCTGTCGGTCATTTTGTAGGGCTTTGACTTTGCTCGAATATTCTTGATCGCAGCGTCCGTCAGCATCGGTTTCTGGCTCCAAAAGACCGTCAGGTGTTTTCGAGGCCTTTCGCGACCGTTTTTCCCAAGCAAATTCGAGACTTGCTCCGGAAAAAGACCGTCAGGGCTTCGTTGGTCCTGTGACGGTATGGAGCCGACTTGGCAGGGGCAACGCGCGGAGGAGCGTACAAAAAGCCGACATCACAAAAACGAGACCCTCCGAATGACTTCGAAGGGCCTCGTCAGAATTCACTTTTTCGTCAGTGTGTTACGAAGCATATCGGAAGCGATGTCGAAAGGCTCCGATAGGCCTGAATTATTCCCACTCGATCGTCCCTGGCGGCTTCGACGTCACGTCGTAGACGACGCGGTTGACGCCCCTGACCTCGTTGATGATGCGCGTGGCGGTGCGGCCCAGAACGTCCCAGGGGAACTGGTAGAAGTCCGCCGTCATGCCATCGGTGGAGGTGACGGCGCGCAGGGCCAGGACCTTTTCATAGGTCCGCGCGTCGCCCATGACGCCGACGGTCTTGACCGGCAGCAGGACGGCGAAGGCCTGCCAGATGTCGTCGTACAGGCCGGCCTTGCGGATCTCGTCCAGATAGATGGCGTCGGCGTCCTGAAGCGTGGCGACGGCGTCCGGCGTGATCTCGCCGGGAATGCGGATGGCCAGGCCCGGTCCCGGGAAGGGATGACGGCCGACGAAGGCGTCGGTCAGGCCCAGCTCTCGGCCCAGGGCGCGGACCTCGTCCTTGAACAGTTCGCGCAGCGGCTCGACCAGCTTGAGCTTCATATAGTCCGGCAGGCCGCCGACGTTGTGGTGGCTCTTGATGACCGCCGAGGGGCCGCCCGCAGAGACGCTTTCGATCACGTCGGGATACAGGGTGCCCTGGGCCAGGAAGGCTGCGCCTTCGATCTTGCCCGCCTCGCGGTCGAACACCTCGATGAAGACCCGGCCGATCGTCTTGCGCTTGGTTTCCGGGTCACTGATCCCGGCGAGCTCGCCGAGGAATTCCTTAGACGCATCAACATGCACCAGCGGGATGTTGTAGTGCTCGCGGAACAGGGTTGTGACCTGGGTCGCCTCGTCCTTGCGCAGCAGGCCGGTGTCCACGAACACGCAGGTCAGCTGGTCGCCGATGGCCTCGTGGATCAGCACGGCCGCCACCGAAGAGTCGACGCCCCCCGACAGGCCGCAGATGACCTTGGCGTCGCCCACCTGGGCGCGGATCTTGGCGATCTGCTCGTCGCGATAGGCCGCCATGGTCCAGTCGCCGGTGAGGCCGGCCACGCCATGGGTGAAGTTCTTGAGCAGGGCCGCGCCGCGCGGGGTGTGCATGACCTCGGGGTGGAACTGGACGCCGTAGATCTTGCGCGTCTCGTCGGCGATGGCGGCGAAGGGCGCGCCCTCGGACGTGGCGATGACCTTAAAGCCCTCGGGGATGGCGGTGACGCGGTCGCCGTGGCTCATCCACACCGGCTCGCGGTGATCCACGGCGCCGATGCCGGCGAACAGGGGGCTGTCCTGAGTGATCACGATTTCGGCGCGGCCGAACTCGCGGTGGTGGCCGCTCTCGACCCGGCCGCCCAGCTCGGCGCAGATCAGCTGCTCGCCATAGCAGATGCCCAGGATCGGCACCCCGGCCTCGAACACGGCATGATCGACGCGCGGGCTGTCCGCCTCGGTCGTCGAAGCCGGCCCGCCCGACAGGATGATGGCCTGGGGCGACATGGCCGCCAGCGCCTCGCCCGCCTTCTGGAAGGGGTGGATCTCGCAATAGACGCCGGCCTCGCGCAGGCGCCGCGCGATCAGCTGCGTGACCTGGCTGCCGAAGTCGACGATCAGGACTTTCTGGTGCTGGGTCATGCTGTGCGCTCGTACAGGGCGAAGAAGAAACCGTCGGTGCCGGTCGTGGCGGGCGACATCCGATGGCGGGCGGCCGCCTGGGCGGCGAAGGGCGGCGTCGTCGCGACCGGCGTGAACTCCGGATGCGCGGCCTCGAAGGCGTCGGCCGAAGCCTCGTTCTCGGCGCTCAGCATCGAACAGGTGACATAGGCCAGCCGACCGCCCGGCTTCACCAGCCTGGCCGCCTGGTCGAGGATTCGGACCTGCAGGGCGTGCAGCCGCGCGACCTCTTCGGGCGTCAGACGCCAGGCGTCCTCGGGCCGTCGCCGCCAGGTGCCGGAACCCGAACAGGGCGCATCGACGAAGACCAAGTCGGCCTCTCCGTTCAGGGCCTCCAGCCCACCGCCGTTCTGACCGATCAGGACCAGTTCCGCCGCCACGCCCGCGCGCTCAAGCCGGGGCCTGATGTTGTCGAGCCGGCGGGCGACCACGTCTGACGCGACCAGACGCCCCTGCCCCTGCATGGCCGCCGCCAGGCCTAGGGTCTTGCCGCCGCCGCCCGCGCAGTAGTCCACCACCGTCAGGCCCGGCGCGGCGCCGGCCAGGGCGCAGACGATCTGGCTGCCCTCGTCCTGGATTTCAATGCGGCCGGCCTTGAAGGCGTCCAGCGCCTGGACGTTCGGCGGGGGCTCGGACGCCAGCCGCAGTCCGATCGGCGACCACGGCGTGGGATCGGGCGAAAGCCCGGCTTCGCGCAATTCGGCCTCGACGGAGGCGACCTCGGCGCAATCCGTGTTGACCCGCAGGTCGATGGGCGCGCGCGGCTCCATCAGGGCGCGGGCCTGTTCGGTCCAAGCGTCGCCATAGGTGGTCTTGAAATCCTCGACCACGAATTCGGGCAGGCCGGCCGCGACCCAGCCCGGCAGCTCGCCTTCTGCGGCCGTGATGCGGCTGCGCTCCTGTTTGGACAGCGGACGCGGGCCATAGCCGTCGCCGGAATGGAGCGCCTCGATCTCGTCCAGCGGCAGGCCATCCATAGCGGACAGCGAGCCGATCACCAGGGCGCGGCCGTCCTCCCGGCCGCCCATGATCCAGGACAGGCGGCCGCGCGCGCGCAGCACCTTGTAGACCCGGTCGGCGATGGCGCGCCGATCCTTGGACCCGGCGTAGCGGTTCTGAGACCCCCAGGCCTTGAGCACCGCCTCGGCGGGCTGGCGGCCCTGGGCGATGCTGTCGAGGATGGAGGCGGCGGCGGCGAGGCGGGCGGCTGGGGTCACGTCAGATGAACAGGGCGATGATGATGAGGATCAAGCCGACCGAGGCGACGCCCCAGGCGGCCGAGCGCACATAGGGCACGCCGAAGGCATAGAGCGGCAGATAGGCCAGCCGTCCGAAGAAGTAGAGATGCGCGCCCAGGGCCGTCAGGGCGCCGTCCTTGCCCGCGACATGGGCCATCAGCACGGCGGCGATGAACAGCGGCAGGGTCTCGAACAGATTGGCCTGGGCTCGCATCAGGCGACCGGCCAGCGGACCGGGCGGCGGGGGCACGCCGTCGCGCGGCCCCGCATTCCACTTGGCCCCCAGTTCGGCCGTCCGCGCCGCGCCGGCCGCCAGGATCTGGATCAGCGCCAGAACCAGCGTCGCGGCCAGCACAATGAACTCGGGGGTCATGTCCATGGTCTTCAGCCCTGCCTGTAGTTCGGCGCTTCCCGCGTGATCATCACGTCATGGACGTGACTTTCCCGCAGGCCCGCGCCGGTAATGCGTACGAAGCGCGCCCGGTTCTGGAACTCGGCGAGGGTGGGCGCGCCGACATAGCCCATGGAAGCCCGCAGGCCGCCGACCAGCTGGTGCAGCACCGGAGCGATCGGTCCCTTGTAGGGCGTCTGACCCTCGATGCCCTCGGGCACCAGCTTCTCGGTCGAGACTTCCTTCTGGAAGTAGCGGTCGGCCGAGCCGGCGCCCATGGCCCCGACCGAGCCCATGCCGCGGTACGACTTGTAGCTGCGGCCCTGGTACAGGAAGACCTCGCCGGGGCTCTCGTCGGTGCCGGCGAACATCGAGCCCATCATGGCGACGGACGCCCCGGCGGCGATGGCCTTGGCCAGATCGCCGGAATATTTGATCCCGCCGTCGGCGATGACCGGCGCGCCGGAGGCCTTCGCCGCGCGAGCCGCGTCCATGACCGCCGTCAGCTGCGGCACGCCGACGCCCGCCACGATGCGGGTGGTGCAGATGCTGCCCGGGCCGATGCCGACCTTCACCGCGTCGGCCCCGGCGTCGATCAGGGCGCGGGCCGCGTCATAGGTCGCGACGTTGCCGGCGATGATCTGGATGCGGTTGCTTTCGCGCTTGATGCGCTCGACGACGGCCGCCACCGAGGCCGAGTGGCCGTGGGCGGTGTCGATCACCACCACGTCGGCGCCCGCTTCGGCCAGGGCCATGCCCCGCTCGTAGCCCGCGTCGCCAACCGTCGAGGCGGCGCCGACCAGCAGCCGGCCCTGGTCGTCCTTGGCGGCGCTGGGGAAGGCCTGAGCCTTCTGGATGTCCTTCATGGTGATCAGGCCGACGGCCCGATAGTTCTCATCGACCACCACGACGCGCTCGACCTTGCGGCTGCGGAGCAGGTCCTGGGCTTCCTGGCGCCCGGCGCCCTCGCGCACGGTGATCAGATCGCCGGTCGTCATCAGGGCCGAGGCCTTGACCGAAGGGTCGCTCTCGAACCGCATGTCACGGTTGGTCAGCATGCCGACAAGCCGCCCCGTGGCCGGATCGACCACCGGGAAGCCGGTGATGCGCTTGCGTTCGACGATCTGGCGAACCTCGCCCAGCGGCGTGTCGGGCGAAATGGTCACCGGATTGACCACCATCCCGCTCTCATAGCGTTTGACGGCGCGGACCTGATCGGCCTGCTCCTCGATGGTCATGTTCCGGTGCAGCACGCCCAGGCCGCCGGCCTGCGCCATGGCGATCGCCAGGCGGCTCTCCGTCACCGTGTCCATGGCGGACGACAGCAGCGGGATGTTCAGTCTGATGTCGCGGGTCAGCCGCGTCGAGACGTCCACATCGGCGGGCATGACCTCCGACGGACCGGGCTCGAGCAAAACATCGTCGAAGGTCAGGCCCTCGCGTATCTCCATTTGGAGTCTCCGTTTTGCGGGCCGCGTATAGCGTCCGCCGGGCGTGAACCGCAAGGGGCGGCGGCGCTTATCCGGGCGATAAGAATATTTGCCTTGCGGAACGACCGCGCTCGACCGACCTTTTGCAGACATGGTCCGGGAAATCATCTCATCGGCCCGCCGCCTGGCGCTCAAGATCGCCAGTTACGGCGTGATGCACCTGATCGTGGCTGTCGCCGTCGCCTATGCGCTGACGCGCGACTGGCGCATCGCCCTGGCCGTAGGCTTGATCGAGCCGTTCTTCCAGACCATCGCCTATTCGGTGCACGATCGGGTCTGGCACCGCATCGAGCGGCGGCGCATGCGCTCCAGCCTGGAGGAAGCGTCCGAGGCCTTCACCGCGCGCCTGGGGGTCATGTCGCCCGAGGAGCAGTCGCGCGCCCACGGGCACATCGGCCACAGCCACGCCCTGCCCCGCTCGTTCAAGCAGATCGCTCTGAAGACGATGACCTACGGCGTCATGCACTTCGTCGTGGCGGTCAGCGTCGCCTTCGCCCTGACGCGCGACATCGGCGTTGCCTTGGCCATCGGCCTGATCGAGCCGATGGTGCAGACGGTCTTCTTCACGGTCCACGACCGCGTCTGGAGCCGCATCGAGGCCAAGCGCGAAGCCCGCCGCGCCAGCGTCGCCCCGGTTTAAGCCGTCACCGGCGGTTGGTGGCCACCAGATAGACTTCGCTTGAGCCCTTGCGGCTGGCCTCGGGCTTGAAGGGCTTCACGGTTTCGAACTCCTCGCGCAGCCGGGCCAGAACGCCGCCGGCGTTGCCGCCCTGGAAGTTCTTGGTGACGAAGGCGCCGCCCGGCTTCAGCGTGCGGATGGCGAAGTCGGCCGCGATCTCGATAAGGGCGATGATCTTCAGGTGATCCGTCTGGCGATGGCCGATGGTGTTGTGCGCCATGTCCGACAGCACCAGATCGGGCGCCCCACCCAGCGCCTCCATCAACTGACGATCCACGCCCGCGTGGGTGAAGTCCGCCTGGATCAGCTCGGCCCCGGCGATGTGCTCGATCGGCAGCAGGTCCACGCCCACGACGGCCTTGGCGCCGCGCTGCAGCGCCACCTGCACCCAGCCGCCCGGCGCCGCGCCCAGGTCGATGACCCGGCAGCCGGGTTTGATCAGCCCCAGATGGTCGTCCATCTGCATCAGCTTGAAGGCGGCGCGGCTGCGCCAGCCCTCGGCGCGCGCGCGTTCGGACCAGGGATCGGCCAGCTGACGCTTGATCCACTGCTGGCTGGACATCGACTTCTTGTCCGCCGTCTTGATCTTCTGGCCCATGCCGCGACCGGCGGCCGTGCCGCCCGTGGGCGGCTTGACCATGCGACGGCGTTCGACAGGCTTTTCGTCTTCACTCATGGCTTGGTCATAGCCGGGCGCGCGCCAAGCCGCTATGACCCCCGCGAACAGATAAGGAGGCCCCGATGGCCGAGACCCTGACCTTCACCCTCGACACCGGCGACGGCGAACAGCGCGACGTGGTCATCAAGCTGCGTCCCGACCTGGCTCCGGGCCATGTCGAACGCATCACCGAACTGGCCCAGGAAGGCTTCTACGACGGCGTCGTCTTCCACCGCGTGATCCCGGGCTTCATGGCCCAGGGCGGCGATCCGACCGGCACCGGCACCTCGGGCTCCAAGAAGCCGAACCTGAAGGCCGAGTTCTCGGCCGAGCCCCACGTGCGCGGCGTCTGCTCCATGGCCCGCACCTCGGATCCAAACAGCGCCAACTCGCAGTTCTTCATCGTCTTCGACGACGCGACCTTCCTGGATCGCCAGTACACCGTCTGGGGTCAGGTCGAATCGGGCATGGAGCACGTCGACGCCCTGCCCAAGGGCGAACCGCCGCGCGCGCCCGGCAAGATCGTCAAGGCGACCGTGGCCTAAAGGCTTGAGGCGGGGGCTCAGTCCCCCGCCCACCACCGGAAGCGCACCCCGTCGAAGGTGCGCTCTCCGACCTTCAGAGTGCCGGCCAGCACGACGCCTTCGTCGCCCAGGCTGCGACGCGCCGCTTCCAGCCGGTCGGCGTTCAGCCGGCCTTCGAAGCTGACCGGCCCCAGAGCGCTCGACACGCCCTCGAACCGCACCGTCCGGTCATCGACGCGATAGGTCGTCGGCAGGACGCGCGACCGCCCCGCCCTCGCCTCGCCCAGCTCGTTGGCGACCATGGGGCTGGCCTGATCCTCGAACTCCATCATCACCGGCGCGAAGGTCGCGCCGCGCTCGCCGCCTTCCCAGGCCGTGAACTCCTGCGTCTGGCCAAGGAACAGGTGATGCAGCCGCCAGTCGCCGACCACGACCGGGTCCAGCGCCAGATAGTAGCCCGACGCATCCAGGCTCAGATCGTGGCTAAAGGCTACGGCTACGGCTACGGGCGCCGCCTCGCCCTGGCTGGCCGGCGGCCCGTCGCAGGCCGCCAGGGTCAGAGCCGCGCCGATCAGAAGCGCCAGCCGCCTCAACGGCTCAGACCGCGATCCAGCGCGCGGAAGGCGGAATAGGACAGTTCGGCCGCACTGCCGAACATGGCTGGAATGACCTTGTCGAAGTCGTCGCTGGGGCGGTGATAGTCGGGGTGATAGTTCACGCCCAGATAGATGAAGGGCAGGCCTGCCGCGTGGAAGGGCGCGTGGTCCGAGGCGTTGACCCAGTTGTCGTTGCCCTCGTCCTGCGGCGTGTCCTTGCCGAAGGCCAGCGAGACCGCGCCGTTGGGCGCGATGCTTTCCAGCAGCGGGCGAAGGTTGGGGTGCTGATAGGTGCCCACCGCCCATAGCTTATTGTCCGTCTCCGGCCGCGAGATCATGTCCAGGTTCAGATTCAGGGCGATGGACGACAGCGGCACCGGCGGCGCCTCGACGAAGTGGCGCGCGCCCAGCAGGCCGCGTTCCTCGCCATCGAAAAAGACCAGCAGCACGCTGTGCTCGGGCGCCTGGGCCTTCAGCCGCTGCGCGATCTCCAGCACCGTCGCCACGCCCGACGCATTGTCGTCCGCGCCGTTGTAGATCTGACCCTCGTGGACCCCGACGTGGTCATAGTGCGCCGTCAGGACGATGTATTTGTCCGACACGCGCGTGCCGGGGATCAGGCCGATGATGTTGATCCCGTTCCAGGTGCGTGGGCCGGTCGGGCTGCGGCCCTGCCGCTCCCATGGCTGAAGCCGGCCCATGGGCGCCGCCTGGACGCCCATCGCCTCCAGGCGCGCCACGATGTACTCGCGCGCCTTGGCTCCGCCTTCGGAGCCTGTGTCGCGGCCCTGCATGTCGTCGGCCGAGAGGATGCGCAGGTCCTCCAGCAGTTGAGCATGGTCGGCCGCCGGCGCCGCGGCCTCGGTCGGCGTCGTCGGCGTGGTGGCGGTCGGCATGGCGCAGGCGGCCGCCATCAGGGCGACAGAGGCGGCGGCGAGCAGTTTCAAGCGCATGGGATTCTCCGAAAGGTCGCGCAACCCTAGCCCATGAAGGCCGGAAGCGTCAGTTTAACTCTGCGTCATGCCCGAGTGGGCTTCAGCGCATCGAAACGCGCCGGGGCGGTGTTATCAAGGCGCCCGTCACCAGCTGACCGCGATTCCCGATGCCCGCTTTTTCCGTCGAGACCCTGACCGAGACTGAGGCCCGCGCCGAGCTGGAGCGCCTCTCGGCCGAACTGGCGCGTCACGACGCCCTGTATCACGCCGAGGACGCGCCCGAGATTTCCGACGCCGACTACGACGCGCTCAAGAACCGCGCCTTGGCGATCGAAGCGCGTTTTCCCACCCTGACCGATGAGACCTCGCCGTCCCAAACGGTAGGCGCCGTGGCCTCCAGCCAGTTCGCTCCGGTGCGCCATGGCGTGCCCATGCTGTCGCTGGACAACGCCTTCGACGACGGCGAGACGCGCGACTTCGCCGCCCGCGTGGCGCGTTTCCTTAAGCTGCCGGCGGACGAGCCGGTCGCCTTCGTGGCCGAACCGAAGATCGACGGCCTGTCCGCCAGCCTGCGCTATGAGGACGGCGTGCTGGTGCGCGGCGCGACGCGCGGCGATGGCCGCACGGGCGAGGACGTCACCGCCAATCTGCGCACCTTGAAGGACATTCCCGAGCGTCTGTCCGGCGACGGCTGGCCGGCCGTGGTCGAGGTGCGCGGCGAGGTCTATGTCGCCAACGACGACTTCGAGGCCTTCAACAAGAACGCCGAGATGCTGGGCGGCCGCACCTACGCCAATCCGCGCAACTTCGCCGCCGGATCCCTGCGCCAGAAGAACCCGAACATCAGCGCGGCGCGACCCTTGCGCTTCTTCGCCTACGCCTGGGGCGAGACCTCGGCGCCTCTCGCCGAAACCCAGTGGGAGGCGTTGCAGGCGCTCAGAGCCTGGGGCTTTCCGGTCAATGACCGGGCCCGTCGCGTCGAGGGCGCCGAGGCGCTGATCGCCGCCTATCGCGACCTGGAGCGCGACCGCGCATCGCTGGGCTATGACATCGACGGCGTGGTCTACAAGGTCGACCGGCTGGACCTGCAGCAGCGCCTGGGCTTCGTCGCGCGCAGTCCGCGTTGGGCCATCGCGCACAAGTTCCCGGCCCAGCAGGCGACGACCGTGCTGGAAGGGATCGACATTCAGGTCGGCCGCACCGGCTCCCTGACGCCCGTCGCCCGCCTGCACCCGGTCACCGTCGGCGGCGTCGTCGTGCGCAACGCCACCCTGCACAACGAAGACGAGATCGCCCGCAAGGACGTGCGCATCGGCGACACCGTGGTGCTTCAGCGCGCTGGCGACGTGATTCCCCAGATCGTGTCCGTGGTCGATCCCGACCGGCCGGACCGCGCCGAGCCGTTCGTCTTTCCCACGGTCTGCCCGGTCTGCGGCTCCGAAGCTGTTCGCGATGACGGGGAGGTCCGGCGGCGCTGCACCGGCGGCCTGATCTGCGACGCCCAGATCGTCGAGCGGCTGAAGCATTTTGTCAGCCGCCGCGCCTTCGACATCGAAGGGCTTGGCGAAAAGCAGTTGATCGCCTTCCACGAGCGCGGCTGGTTGCGCGAGCCGGCCGACATCTTCCGCCTGGCTCGTGACGAGGCGCGGCTGGCTGAGCTGCGCGCCGAGGACGGCTATGGCGAGACCAGCGTGCGCAATCTGGTCGCCGGCATCGCCGAGCGCCGCGTCATCGCCCTGGATCGGCTGATCTTCGCCCTGGGCATCCGCGAGATCGGCGCCCAGACGTCGCTGCTGCTGGCGCGCGAGTTCGGCGACTGGACCAGCTTCCACGCCGCTGCGCTTGAGGCGTCAGAGGGCGTGCCGTCGCCGGCCTGGACGCAGTTGGCGGAAACCCATGCGGTGTCGCCGCGCGTCATGGCGCAACTGGCTGAGACGCGGCCGCCTGCGGACGATCCGTGGCCCGACGCGCCCCTGGATCAGAAGATCGCCCTCGGCTTCCCCGGCCTGGCTGCGCCTGCCCGGCGCGGCCTCGCAGGCCTGGCCGGCGACTGGCCCGCCTTGATCGAGTTGGCCCGCGTGGCGCGAGAGGAAGGCCCGCATCCCACTCTGGGCCGGATCGCCGGCGTGGCCGGCGTGGGCCCGGTCGCCGCCCGCGCCATCGCCGAGTTCTTCCACGAGCCACACAACAGAGACGTCGTGGCGAAGCTGATCGCCGAGCTCGAGGCGGTGGAGGACGCCGAACGCCCTCAGGCCGACAGCGCCGTCAGCGGCAAGACCGTCGTCTTCACCGGCGCCCTGGAGCGCTTCACCCGCGACGAGGCCAAGGCGCGCGCCGAAAGCCTGGGCGCCAAGGTGTCCGGATCGGTGTCCAAGAAGACGGATTATCTGGTCGCCGGCCCCGGCGCGGGCTCCAAGCTGGCCGACGCCACCAAGCACGGCGTCCGTGTTCTGACCGAAGACGAATGGTTGGCCCTGATCGGCGGTTGAGCCGGATCAGACCGCCTCGGCCAGCAGGCCGTCACGATAGTCCGCGACCCACAGGTTGCGATGCAGGCGGCTGCGCTCGGCGTGATAGATGTGGGCCAGTTCGGCGTAGGACCGGTCGAAGTCGTCGTTGACGAACACGTAGTCGAAAATCTCGCAGTGCTCGATCTCGCCCTTGGCGTTGCGAATACGGCGCTCGATGACCTCGTCCTCATCCTGCGAGCGCGTCACCAGGCGGCGGCGCAGTTCCTCCAGGCTCGGCGGCAGGATGAAGACACGCACGGCGTCCTCGGGGCATTTCTCGGCGATGTCGCGGGCGCCCTGCCAGTCGATGTCGAACAGGACGTCGCGGCCTTCCGCCAGGGCCTTGTCGATTGGCGCGCGCGGGCTGCCGTACCGATGACCGTGGACGTCGGCCCATTCCAGGAAGGCGTCCTGATCGATCAGGGCCTGAAACTCGGCGTCCGAGACGAAGTGATAGTCACGACCCGCGACCTCGCCCGGCCGAATGGCGCGCGTTGTCATCGAGATCGACAGCTCCAGCCCGCCGTGGTCGGCCATCAGGCGCCGGCAAAGGCTGGTCTTGCCCGCGCCCGAAGGGCTGGCGACGATCAGCAGGACGCCGCGACGGGGCGTGCGCTCATTCGACATTCTGAACCTGTTCTCGCAACTGTTCGATCACGGCCTTCAGCTCGAGGCCGATTCCGGTGAGCGCGGTCGTAGCCGATTTCGAGCAGAGGGTGTTCGCCTCCCTCATGAATTCCTGCATCAGGAAGTCGAGTTTTCGCCCGGCGGGGGGCTGGCGCAACAGGTCGCGGGCCGAGGCGAGATGAGCGGTCAGTCGATCCAGCTCTTCGCGCACGTCCGCCTTGGCGGCCAAGGCGGCGGCTTCCAGGAAAATCCGCTCGTCCAGACCCGGCGCGTCAGGCGCGATCTCGGCCATGCGGCGGGCGAATCGCTCGCGGATCGCCTCGATCTGGGCGGCGGCCTCGCTCTCGGCCTGGGCGGTCAGGCGCTCGATGGCGTCGATGAAGCCTGTGACCACCGGCGTCAGTCGTGCGCCCTCATCATCGCGCGAGGCCTTCAAGGCGTCGAGCGCCTGCTCCAGGGTGACGGCCATGGCGGCTTCGACGGCGGCGCGCCCCTCCACATCATCGGCCTCGTCCTCGCTGACCTCCAGCACGCCGCGCAGCGACAGCAGGCCGTCGGCGGACGGCGGTGTCGCCCCGCGCTCAGCCAAGTCCTCGGCCAGCGCCAGATAGCGGTCCAGAACCTCGCGGTTGACCCGGGCTTCGGCGCCGGAAGCGGCGCGCTTGGCCTGGATGTTGACGGTGACCTGGCCGCGATTCAGCTTGGCCTGACCGGCGGTCTTGGCCGTGCGCTCGAGGGTGTCGAAACCGGGCGGACCGCGAAAGCGCACCTCCAGCCCGCGCCCGTTCACCGAGCGCGCCTCGACCGTCCAGCTCCAGTCGCTCAGCGCGCCGTCTGCGCGGCCGAAACCCGTCATGCCCGAGATGGCGCTCATCGCGCGGGCGCCGGGTTGACGGTGATCACGGCCTGTCCTGGCGGCGGAGAGCCGGCCTCGGCGCCGGCGCCCGAGGCGTTCGGCACGCCGGGCACGGCGCCCTCGACCGCAGGCGGCGGCGCATCGGCCGGCAAGCCCGCCTTCTGCCGCTCGATGGCGCGCCAGCGGGCCACATTGGCCAGATGTTCGGGATAGGTGCGGGCGAAGGCGTGGCCGCCGGTGCCGTCCGCCACGAAGAACAGGTCGTCCGTGCGGAGCGGATTCAGCACCGCCTTCAGCGCCTCCTCGCCCGGATTGGCGATGGCCGTGCGCGGCAGGCCGTCGATGCGATAGGTGTTCCAAGGCGTCGTCGCCTGCAGCTCCGACAGGCGGATGCCACGACCCAGGGGCCGCCCCTGGGTGATGCCGTAGACGATGGTCGGATCGCTCTCCAGACGCATGCCCTGACGCAGACGGTTGGTGAAGACGCCGGCCACGCGGGGCCGCTCGGCGGCGACCGCTGTCTCCTTCTCCACCACGGACGCCAGGATCACGGCCTCTTCGGGCGTGCGGACGATGGTGTCCGGCGAGCGTTCAGCCCACAGGGCCGCCAGCCGGTCGTCGCGGGCGCGCTTCATGCGGGCGATCACCGAGGCGCGCGTATCGCCGCGCATGACCTCATAGGTTTCTGGCCACAGGCTGCCTTCCGGCGGGGTTTCGATCTCGCCGGTCAGAACTTCGTTGCGCATCAGGATGTCGACGGCCTGAGCCGAGGACCAGCCTTCGGGCAGGGTCACGTAGTGGCGCACCACCTTGCCGTCGACCAGCAGGCTGACGACCGTAGCCAGCGAGGCGCGGGACGGCACTTCATACTCGCCGGCCCGCAGGCGGCGGTCCGCTCCGGTCAGGCTGACGGCCACGCGGAACATATCGGCCGAGCGGATCACGCCTGACTGTTTCAGCCGCGCCCCGATCGCCGCCACGCCCGAGCCGCTGGGCAGGGCGACCACGGTCTGCTCGCCGTCGCGCGCCGCAGGTCCTGGGCCGAAGTACAGGAACAGCACCGCGATCAGGGCCACTAGCGCCAGCACGCCCAGCGTGCCCGCCGCAGTCAGCCAGGCCACCGGCGCCTCCCTGCGTCCACGACCCCGCCGCGGCGGGACGGGGGCTCGAACGACGGGCTTGCGCGGGCGGCCGGCCAACTTCAGTTCGCCTTCTGGAAGATGACGCAGGCGTTGGTGCCGCCGAATCCGAAGCTGTTCGACATGGCCGCATCGATCTTCATGGGCTGCCCCTTGTTCTTGACCATGTTCAGCGCCGTTTCCTGTTCGGGATCGTCCAAGTTGATGGTCGGCGGCGCGATCTGGTCCCGCAGCGCCAGCACGCAGAACACGGCCTCGACCGCGCCGGCGGCGCCCAGCAGGTGGCCGATCATGGACTTGGTCGAGCTCAGCGCCACGTTCGGCGCGTGATCGCCCATCAACCGCTCGATCGCCTTGGCCTCGATCCAGTCGGCCATGGTCGAGGTGCCGTGGGCGTTGACGTAGTCGATGTCCGAGGGCTGGAGCCCGGCGCGCTTCAGCGCCATCTGCATGGCCCGATAGCCGCCCTCCCCGTCCTCGGACGGCGCGGTGATGTGATAGGCGTCGCCCGACAGGCCATAGCCCGTCAGTTCGGCGTAGATCCTGGCCCCGCGCGCCTTGGCATGCTCGTACTCTTCCAGAACCATGACGCCGGCGCCCTCGCCCATCACGAAGCCGGCGTGGTCCTTGTCGTAGGGTCGGCTGGCCTTTTCGGGCGTGTCGTTGAAGGCGGTGCACAGGGCCTTGCACGCCAGGAAGCCGGCGATGCCGATCGGCACGATCGAGCTCTCAGCCCCGCCCGCCACCATGACGTCGGCGTCGCCATAGGCGATCAGCCGCGCCGCGTCGCCGATGGCGTGGGCGCCCGTGGCGCAGGCCGTGACGACGGAGTGGTTCGGCCCCTTCAGGCCGTGACGGATCGAAATCTGGCCCGACGCCAGATTGATCAGCGCCGAGGGGATGAAGAAGGGACTGACGCGACGCGGCCCCTGTTCCTTCAGCACAATGGCGGTGTCGGCGATGGGGCCAAGGCCGCCAATGCCGGCGCCGACCATGACGCCGGTGCGTTCCTTGTCCTCGTTGCTCTCCGGTTTCCAGCCGGCGTCGGCCAAGGCCTCGTCGGCGGCGGCGACGGCGTAGACGATGAAATCATCGACCCGCTTGCGGTCTTTGGGCGACATGACTTTGTCGGGATCGAACACGCCCGGCTGGTCGGGGGCCCCGCCGCCCCGGCCGTCGACCGACGGAATTTCGCCCGCGATGGTGCAAGCATAGCCTTCGGTGTCGAAGTTGGTGATCGGCCCGATGCCGGACCGGCCATCCAGGATGGCCTGCCAGTTGTGATCAACACCCCAACCCAGAGGCGTCAAAAGGCCGAGGCCCGTTACGACGACGCGGCGCATGTCCCGCTCCTTCGCTCCACAAGAATCACGAGCTGCAAACGATAATGGCCGCCGGACGCGCCCGCTAGGCGCATCCGACGGCCATCGAAACCCTTGCGGGTGTGGCGATCAGCCCGCCGACTTCTCGTCGATGAACTTCACAGCGTCGCCGACCGTCTGGATGTGCTCGGCGGCGTCGTCGGGGATCTCGATGTTGAACTCTTCTTCGAAGGCCATCACCAGCTCGACGTTGTCGAGCGAGTCAGCGCCCAGGTCGTCGATGAAGCTGGCCTTTTCAGTGACCTTGTCCGGATCGGCGTCCAGGTGGTCGATGACGATCTTGCGGACGCGTTCGAGCGTGTCGGACATCAGTGTCTTGCCTTCTGTATCGCCGCGTCGCGGCGTTGTGTTGTCTCGCCTGCCGTCTCACGACGGCCCCGGTTAGGCAAGTCCTGAAACGTCAGGGCGCCCGGCCGGTTGCGTTCGCGCCCTTTAGCACAGGGCCGCGTCATGGAAATAGCCTGTAGCGTTTGGTGATCGCCGCCTCAGATCATCGCCATGCCGCCATTGACGTGCAAGGTCTGCCCCGTGACATAGGCTGCTTCGCTGGACGCCAGATAGACGGCGGCGGCGGCGATCTCGTCGCCCTCGCCCAACCGGCCCGCCGGAATGCGGCCCAGGATGGCCTCGCGCTGGGCGTCGTTCAGCACGTCGGTCATGGGCGAGGCGATGAAGCCCGGCGCGATGCAGTTGACCGTGATGCCGCGGCTGCCGACCTCCTGGGCCAGCGACTTGGAGAAACCGATCATGCCGGCCTTTGAGGCCGCATAGTTGGTCTGGCCCGGATTGCCGGTGACGCCGACCACGGAGGTCACGCCGATGATGCGGCCCGCCCGGCGCTTCATCATGCCTTTCACCGCCGCGCGGCTGAGGCGGAAATAGCTCTCCAGATTGACCTTCAGGACCTGCTCGAAGTCCTCGTCCTTCATGCGCATCAGCAGGCCGTCCTTGGTGATGCCCGCATTGGCCACCAGGATGTCCAGCGGCGCGCCGGCCGCCTCTTCGGCGCGCGCGACCAGGCCGTCCACGCTCTCGGCGTCCGACAGGTTGGCGGCGGCGGCGAAGGCCCGCTCGCCCAACTGACCCGCCAGGTCGGCCAGAACGGCCTCGCGCGTGCCGGACAACACGACGGTCGCGCCCTGGGCGTGCAGCGCCCGCGCCACCGCCCCGCCGATGCCGCCCGTAGCGCCGGTGACGAGGGCGGTCTTGCCGGAAAGATCGAACATGGATGAGCTCCTAGGAGAGACGAACGACGATCATGAGAAACAGCGCCAGCACCAGCGGCGCATAGGCGGCGAACAGCAGTATGCCGGCCGAGATGCGGCTTCCTCTGGAGAAAGCCCGCAGCCCGAGCACCACAAGGACGATCATGGCCGCCGCCAGCCCGATGCCGGTCCAGTCCGTGCCGGCCTCCGCCGCGCCGCGCTGCAGGAAGGCGGACATGCCCATCACCGCAAAGACGATGGGCGGAACACAGGCGGCCAGAAACGCCATCCGTCCCGGCGTGATCCGCCTCTGTTTGCGAGTAATCACAGCGATTTCGCGAAGGCTTCCAGGTCTTCCGGCGTATTCAGGGCCAGGCCCTCGGCGTCGGGCGCGATGCGCTTGGCCATGCCGGTCAGCACCTTGCCGGCGCCGATCTCGACGAAGCGGGTCACGCCCCCCTCACCGGCCATCCACTCCATGCTCTCGCGCCAGCGCACTCGGCCGGTGACCTGTTCGACCAGCAGACGGCGGATGACCTCGGGATCCGTCTCAGGCCGTGCGGTGACATTGGCGACAACCGCCGGGGTGGGAGCGACGATGCGCGCCTCACCCAGGGCGTCGGCCATGCGGTCGGCGGCCGGCTGCATCAGCGGACAGTGGAAGGGCGCCGAGACGTTCAGCGGAATGGCGCGAGCGCCCAGTTCCTTGGCCTTCTCGATAGCGCGGTCGACCGCAGCCTTGTCGCCCGAGATGACGACGTTGCCGTTGTTGTTGTCGTTGGCGACCACGCAGACGCCGACTTCCGAACCCGCACGCGCGGCCGCTTCGGCCAAGGCCAGGTCGGTCTTGGGTCCGATCAGCGAGGCCATGGCCCCCTTTCCCACCGGAACCGCCTTCTGCATCGCCTGGCCGCGTGTCTTCAGCAGCCGAGCTGTGTCCGCCAGGCTGATCGACCCCGCCGCCGCCAGGGCCGAGTACTCGCCCAGAGAGTGGCCGGCGACATAGGCCGCGCTGCCGATCTCGACCCCGAACTCGGCTTTCAGCGCCCGCGCCGCCGCCACGGAGACGGCCATCAGGGCCGGCTGGGCGTTCTCGGTCAGGGTCAGTTGGTCTTCCGGTCCCTCACGCATCAGCTGCGACAGCTTCTGACCCAGGGCGTCGTCCACCTCGGCGAAAACCTCGCGCGCGCTGGCGAAGGCGTCCGCCAGGGACGAGCCCATGCCGACGCTCTGGCTGCCCTGGCCGGGGAACAGGAAGGCGATGCTCATGTCGGGGTCCGTCACCGTTGATTCCGGCCGCGAGGGGTAGGCCAAAGCCCGCCCAGCGGCAAGCATCGCCGCTTCCCCGACGTCAGATCAGATTGATCAGCTCGCGCCCCGCCAGGACGGCGAACAGCACCGTCGCGGCCGCCAGAAGCCCATTGGACGCCCAGCCGCTGCGCCATTCCTGAGGCACGCGCGAACTGTTCAGCAGCCACATCAGCGTCCCGGCCAGGAAGGGCATGAACAGGCTGCCCAGCACGCCATAGGCCACGATCAGGCCGAACGGCCGATCCATGAACAGCAGGAGCATCGGCGGGAAGGTCAGCCACAGGGCATAGGCGCGGAAGGCTTGGCTGCGATCGCCCCTCGCGGCCTCGTCATCGCTGCGCCCGCGCGTATGGGCCAGGAAGTCCGCGAACATCAGGCTGACGCCCTGCCAGACCCCCAGAAGGCTCGAAAACGTCGTGGCCCAGAAGCCGACCAGGAACAGGATGGCGATCGACCGCCCAAACCGTTCTTCCAGCACCGCGCCCAGATCCAGCAGGCCGCGGTCGCCGCCCGCCAGGGCGATATTGGCCGCGAACAGCAGCTCGGCGCCGACGATCAGCATCGCCACGACGAAGACGCCGGTGACGATGTAGGCCACGCGGTTGTCCAGCCGCATGGTGCCCATCCAGCGCGGCCCCTTCCACCCCTTGGCGTTCAGCCAATAGCCATAGGCCGCCATGGTGATGGTGCCGCCCACGCCGCCGATCAGACCCAAGGTGTAAAAGGCCGCGCCCGGCGGCAGCGTCGGCAGCAGGCCCGTCGCCAACGCCGGCAGGTCGGGCGTGACCAGCACGGCCAGGCTCATGACGGTGACGAACATCACCCCCACGCAGGCGGTCATGACCTTTTCGAACAGGCCGTACTGACCGAACCAGACGAACAGCAGCCCCGCCACGCCCGACAGCATGGCCCAGGCCTTCAGGTCCAGGATCGGGAACAGAGCCGCCAGCGGCAGGGCGGCGGCGGTCATCCCCGCAGCCCCGTACACGAAGCCCCAGATCACGACATAGATCCCGAAATAGAGCCCCGCCCAGTTCAGCTCGCCGCCACGCCGGCCGACACGCAGGCCCCGGCCCAGCGACGACCACCCGTCGAAGATCGTACGCTCGCTGGCCAGGGTCCATCGCCCCACGGCGTCGGCCAGGGCGATCTTAAGGATTGTGCCTATGATGGCGGCCCACAGAAGGGCGTAGCCGAAGCGTGAGCCGGCGATGAGGGTGGCGACCAGATCGCCCGCCCCCACGCCGGTCGCCGCGACGACGATGCCGGGGCCGATCAGGGACCAGCGCGGTTTCGCTTCGTCGCTCAAGCCGTCGTCCCCCGCCCGGCGCCTGTCGATCAGCCCTGCGGCAGATCCTCGGACAGGATCGCCATTTCAAACATGAAGGAGCCGGCTTCGTCCTCGTCCTCGTAAATGACGCCGACGAACTCATCGTCAACGTAGACCTCGGCCGAGTCGGCGACCTTGCGGGGCTTCACCTTGATGCCGCCGTGGTTGAACGTGCGCTTCAGGTGGGTTTCGACGTTCTTGAGATCGGTGTCTTTCACGGCTCGGCCTCGGTGTTCGTGTTGGCGGCGGACCCTAGAGAAGGGCTCGGCGCAATGAAACCCCGCCTGCGGCTCAGATGACGAAGTCGTAGACGATGTCGGCCAGCGTATGGTCCATGGTCCGTGCCGGCGTGGCTTCGGTCGGGCAGTTGACAAGGCGTGCGGGCACGCCAGCCACGGTGCAGCCGGCCGGCACAGGCTTCAGCACCACCGAGCCCGAGGCCACCTTGGCGTAATCGCCCACCACGATGTTGCCCAGCACGCTGGCGCCTGCGCCCAGCAGGACGCCGCGACCGATTTTCGGATGCCGGTCGCCGCGCTCGGCCCCCGTCCCGCCCAGCGTCACGCCATGCAGCATCGACACCTCGTCGCCCACCACGGCCGTCTCGCCGATGACGATGCCTGTGCCGTGATCGAGAAAAACCCCCGAGCCCATCTGAGCCGCCGGGTGAATGTCCAACTGGAACAGCTCCGAAATCCGGCTCTGGAAATGGAAGGCCAGGGTTTCGCGGCCCCGAGTCCACAGCCAGTGCGAAACGCGCCAGGCCTGGAGCGCCTGGAAGCCTTTGAAGTAGAGAAACGGTTGCAGCAGTGACCGGATCGCCGGATCGCGTTCCGCCACGGCCTGCAGGTCGGCCTCGGCCGCCGACACCATGGCGGGGTCGGCGCGATACGCTTCCAGACACACTTCGCGCAGTGTCATGGCGCCCAGTTCGGCATCGCCAAGCTTGCGCGCGATCTGAAAGCTCAGTGCACCGGACAGGTCGTCATGGGCCAGGATCACGGCGTTGACCTGGCTGGCCAGGCGCGGCTCCTCCAGCGCGGCGGCCTCGGCCGAGGCGCGCAGCAGCGACCACACCTCCGAGGCGGGCGCGACGACTTCAAGGCGCGGGGTCGGCTGGCTCATGACGGCTCCAATGATAGCCCGGCCAGCAGGTTCCGCGCCAGTTCCGTCGGAAGCGCGCCCGTTTGGGCCATGCGCAGCGCGCGATAGGCCGTCGCCACAGTAAAGGCGTCCCGCACCGCGCCGCGCTCGATCTCATGGATCAGGTCGGCGAACGGAACGCGCGCGGCGCGGATGTCTTCAGTGTCGTCAGCCGCCCCGAGCGCCGGCGTCAGACCCCAGGCGACCCAGGCGATGGCGCGCTCGTCCGACACCGAGTTGGACAACTCCAGCCGCACGGCCTCTCGCCAGTGGTCGGCCTGCAGGCCCGCCTCTTCGGCCAATTCACGCTTCACGCCTTCGAAGGGGTCCTCGTCGAAGGGCGCGCCGCCCTCGGGCATCTCCCAGACGAAGTTCTTTAGAGGAAACCGCTGCTGGCCGACCAGGGTCACGGTTCCATCGTCATGCAGGGGCAGGACGCCGACCGCCAGGTTGCGGAACCGCGCCACCACATAGTCGGCCGTCGATCCCGTGGGCGCCGTAGCGTCGTCGCGCGTGACGCGCAGCCAAGCGTTTTCGAACACCACCTCGCCGCCTCGGCTGGTCCACGGCGCAGGCTGATCGTCTGTCTGCCAGCGGGGCGCCGGACGATCCTGATCGAAGGGCGAGGGCTCGGCGTCGGTTCGGCTCATCCACGGCATATGGCGCCTGGATCGTCGAACGCCTAGCTAGGCGGCATGTCCGAACTGTCTTCCATCCTGCCGCTGCCTGCCCGATCTCTCGAATGGGAAACGCGGCTGGCGACCCGCCGTTCAGCCCCGGCCCAGGCCCTGACCGCGCCAGCTCCGTCGGAACCCGAGCTGGATCGAATCCTGACCCTGGCGGCGCGCACGCCGGATCACGGCAAGCTGTTTCCCTGGCGGTTCGTGATCCTGAGCCCGCGCTTCCGCCTCGAGGCCGCCGCGAGTCTCAGACCGCTGGCCGCCCGCCAGCCTGCACCGGACAAGGCGGCCAAGGTGCTCGTCAAGCTGACCGCTCCGCCCGTCACGGTCATGGTCGTGTCCTCCCCGGTCGCCAGCGACAAAATCCCTGCCTGGGAGCAGGAGCTGTCGGCTGGCGCCGTCTGCATGAACCTGGAGCACGCCGCCAGCGCGCTGGGCTACGCCGCCAGTTGGATCACCGACTGGTACAGCTATGACCCCGATGCTGCGTCGCTGTTCGGGGTCAAGGATGGCGAGCGAATCGCCGGCTTCATCCACCTGGGATCCATGGCCGAGCCCGCGCTCGAGCGGCCTCGGCCTGACATGGCGTCGAAAATCCAGCGCCTGGACTAGACGCTACTTCGGCTCCACCGAATTGCCGATGCGCTCGGCCAAGGCCAGGTCTTCGCCCTCCAGGCTAGACAGCCAGACGTGGATCTCAGCCGGCGCCGTCTGGCGCTGGAACAGGTGCTCCATGGCCGTGCGGACATCGCCGTTGGCGGAGACGATGGAGGTCCGTCCCGCCGCTGTGCGCGCCTCGCCGCTGTAGATCGGGAACTGCGACGCCGGACCGGCATAGATCATGACGAAGGTGCGATCGCCGCGCTTGATCGAATAGATGCCGACGCCCGGCGCCGGGCGTTGCGCGGTCAGGCTGAAACCGCGCGGCACGTCGATGCGGAACGGCAGGTCGGCGATGGCCGTAGCGTCCATGGCGTGAGCCGCAGGCGGGGCGGGACGATCTTCGGTTTCGACCTCGGCCTCGACTGCCTCCTCCACGCCCTGTTCCGGCGTCTCTTCGGGTTCGACGGCGGCGCTCGGAGCAGCGGGAAAGCGCGCGGGCGCGGATGCCGCCGGCACGGTTCCCAGCACGCTCGACGGCGGACCGCTGTTCAGCGACCGGGTCAGGTCGGAGCCGGGCCGCTCCGCGGGCGGCTGAGTCTGCGGCTGCGGCGCAGCGGCCTGTGTCAGGATGGAAAGCGATACGAGGACAGATGCGATCATGGCCGCGACCATCCTCCGTCCTCAGCGGAACGGCAAGGCCCTGAGCGTATAGGCGACGACGCCGGTCGCACCGGCCGCCACCACGGCCAGCAGGACGAACCACATCAGCCGACGCCAAAGGGGCGGCGTCGGCTCGCCGGGCTCGGGCGGGGGTACGGGTCTAATGATGATAGCCGGCGTCCTCATCGATCTTGCCGCGGAACACCCAGTAGACCCAGGCGGTGTAAGCCAGGATCATCGGCAGGATGACCACCGTGCCCACCAGCATCAGGCCAAGAGCGTTGTCGGGCGCCGCCGCCTGGCGGAAACTCAGGGCATAGGGCACCACATAGGGCGCAAACCCGACCGCCAGGCCGACATAGCCTGACAGGAAAACCAGCAAGGCCCCCACGAACGGCCAGCGGTGCGATCCTCTGCGCGCGGTCAGGAAAACAATCGCGAGCCCAGCGAGACCCAGCAGCGGGACGACCAGCAGAGGTGTCAGCACGGCCCAGTCGATGACGACATCACCGCCCAGGTCCACACCCCAGCGCGCCGCGACACGCGGGTGGATGACCAGGGTCGCCAGGCTGACGGCCGCCAGCAGCACCGCCGTGGCCACACCGCTGATCAGGCTCCAGCGCTTGGCGTCTCCATGCAGATTGTCCTTGGTCTTCATCATCAGCCAGGTCGCGCCAAGCAAGGCGTAACCGGCCAGCAGGCCCACTGACACCAGCAGGGTGTAGGGCGTGAACCAGTCGAACTGCCCACCCGCGAACCGCTCGTCGCGCACGACCACGCCCTGGATGAAGCCGCCCAGGATCAGCCCCTGGGCCCAGGTCGTCAGGATCGACCCGCCCGCGAACATCTGCGTCCAGAAGCGGCGTCCGCGATCCCGCGCCCTAAAGCGGAACTCGAACGCCACCCCGCGCACGATCAGACCGGCCAGCATCAGCAGCACCGGCAGGTAGAAGGCCGGCATCAGGACTGAATAGGCCAGCGGAAAGGCCGCCAGCAGCCCGCCCCCGCCCAGCACCAGCCAGGTCTCGTTGCCGTCCCAGACGGGGGCGACCGTGTTCATCATCACATCGCGCTCGCCGGGCGAGCTGGCGAAAGGGAACAGGATTCCGATGCCCAGGTCGAACCCGTCCAGCAGCACGTAGAGCAGAACCGCGACCGCGATCAGGCCCGCCCAGATCAGGGGAAGGTCCAGGTCCATCTCAGCGCCCTCCGTCCTGAGTGTCGTCCTTGTCGGGCGCCTGGCCCATCGGGGTGCCCGGCGCGCGATCCTGCCTGGGTTGCGGCTCATGTGAGTCCGCCACCGGCCCCTCGATCATCAGCCGCAGAATGAACAAGGCGCCGGCCGTGAAGACGATGGAATAGACGATCACATAGGCCAGAAGGCTGGTCGCCACCTGGCTGGCGATCACGGGTGAGACGGCGTCCCGCGTTCGAAGCACGCCGTAGACCACCCAAGGCTGACGCCCGACCTCGGTCACCATCCATCCGGCCAGAACGGCGATGAAGCCGCTGGGCCCCATCAGCACGCAGAACCTCAGGAACCATCCGGTCTGGAACAGCCGCTTCCTGACCATGAGCACCACGCCCCAGGCGCCCAGGCCGATCATCAGCAGGCCCAGGCCCACCATGATGCGGAAGGCGAAGAAGGGGATGGCGACCGGCGGCTGATCCTCGCGCGGCCAGGCGTCCATACCCAAAATGACCTCGTCTCTGGGTACGTTCTGGACCAGATTGCCGATGCCGGGGATCGAGATCTCAAAGTGGTTCTTCTGAGCATCGCGGTCAGGAATGCCGAACAGATGCAAGGGCTGGTTCGCCTGACTGATCCAATAGCCCTCGATGGCGGCGGTCTTGGACGGCTGCAGCTTGTGCGCCACCTCTCCAGACCAGTGACCGGCCAAAAGTTGCAACGGGGCGGTCACCGCGATCATGCCGACCGCCATCACCAGAGCGATGCGGCTTTCGCCCCATCCCTCGGTGCGCACCTTGCGGGCGCGATCGCGCAGAACATGGAAGGCCGACACGGCGCCCACGACCAGAGCTGTGGTCAGAAAGGCCGCCAGCAGCATGTGGGTCAGCCGCGACGGGAAGCTGGGATTGAAGATCACCTGCATCCAGTCGGTCGCCTGGAACCGGCCGTCGGCCATGATCTCGTAGCCTTGCGGCGTCTGCATCCAGCTGTTGGCCGACAGGATCCAGAAGGCCGAGATGGTGGTGCCGATCGCGACCAGCACCGTCGCCAGGAAATGAAGCCGCGGTCCCACCTTCTTCCAGCCGAACAGCATGACGCCCAGGAATGACGCTTCCAGGAAGAAGGCCGTCAAAACCTCGTAGGCCAGCAGCGGCCCGATCACTCCGCCGGTCAGGCGGATGAACTCCGACCAGTTGGTGCCGAACTGGTAGCTCAGCACCACGCCGGACACGACGCCCATGCCGAAGCTCAGGGCGAAGATCTTCACCCAGAACAGATACAGCGTCTTGAACGCCTCGCGCTTGGTGGCCAGCCATAGGCCTTCCAGCACCGCCAGATAGGCCGCCAGGCCGATCGTGAAGGCCGGAAATATGATGTGAAACGAGACGGTGAAGGCGAACTGAAGCCGCGATAGCAGCAGCGCGTCGAAGTCCACGGATGCCCCCGGAAAAACCCTAAGGATAATGGGGCTATGCGCTCATGCGGGCAGGTTGTCCAGAGCCTGGGCCGTCATATTTCGTCGCATGATGAATTCAGGCGCGGGGCAGCAGCACCCAAAAGGTCGCCCCCTCGCCAGGAGCGGACAGGACGCCGATCTCCCCGCCTTGCAGTTCGGTCAGCCTCTTGGCCAGGGCGAGGCCGACGCCGTGGCCCTCGATGGCCGATTTCTCGAGCCCCAGACGATTGAACGGCTCGAACAGCTGGGCCTGCTTCTCCGGCGAAAGGCCGGGACCCCTATCGACCACCGCGAGCCGGATGTGTTCGCCGGAGGCGCTCGCCATGAGCCGAACCACGCCGCCCGACCCGCCATATTTGAGGGCGTTGGAGGTCAGATTGCCAATCACCTGGTTCAACCGCTGAGAATCGGCGAGGGCGACAAGGTCCGGATCGTCGACCGACACCTCTACGCGCACGCCTTCAGCCTCGGGCCGTAGCTGAGCGACGCGCCGAACATCCTGCAGCAGGCCCTCGACCTTGACCGGCCGCAGCTCGACCTTGACGCCTCCGGCCTCGGCCCGGGCTACGTCCAAAAGATCATGGGCCAGGGTCTCCACCTGGCGCGCCGTCCTGACCAGCATTTCGGCCATCTCAACCTGCGTCGGCGTAGTCGGGCCGAGTTGGCCCGTGCGCCACAGATCGCCAATGCCGATGACTCCCCCGACAGGGCTCTTGATCTCGTGCGCGACGTTGGCGAGGAGGCGTGACTTGGCCGCCGATGACCGCTCCGCGCGAACCTGGCCGGCCTTCGCCCGGTCGGACAGGCGATCCCGCTCCTCAAGCAGGGCCGCGACCAGGACGATGGGCATATAGCCGAGGAGCACCAGCAGCTGCGCCATCAGAGCCCGCCCGGGCCCGTCGAAGCGGGCGTAGGGACCGTGCCCGGCCATGCTGCCGCCGACCGCGAATATGGCGACCACCACCAGGGCCGTGGTCACTCCCACCATGCGCGCCCTCACGGCGATAAGCAGGATGATCGGCAGGATGGTGAAACCCAGAGGGAGATCGAAGGTGGTGAACACCGCTCCGCACGCGGCGAACAGAAGGCCGAAAAGCAGGGTCGTTTCCGCGAGGCGCGCCGGGCTCCGCAGGCGCACCAGAGCGCGGCGACGCAGCGACAGAACGCAGCTTCCGACCACGGCCACGCTCAAGGCGTGCCCGAACCACCAGGTCTGGAAGGTCGGCCAGAAGGGCGACCCGTGCATGAAGCTCAGCATCAACCCGGCGAAGGCGGCCGCCGGCAGCGGAGCGGCCACGGCAGCCGTCAGCAAGAAGCGGCCGGTGTCCTCGACGCTGCCCAGGGTCAAGCTGGGCGCGAAACGCCGCGCCAGACCCACCGCAACCACCACGTCCAGCATGTTGGCGAAGGTGAACATCAGCGCGAGGCTGAACTCGTTGCCCGCAAGGAGATTGCCTATCAGGAAGCCCGCCGCCATCAAGGCGCCGAAGGCGACGTCGAACGCCATGCTGCGGCGTGACCTCAGCCACACGCCGATCGCCAGCCCGCTAGCGCCCCAGAGGGCGGCGACCACGCCGACCGACCGGCTGAACTGAAGCGACAACACGACCAGCATCACCACGCCCACGGCGGTGAAAAGCAGAACCGCGGGATGGCCCAGCCCCAGGGCGCCTTGCGCCGGCGCGGCGCCGACCCGCCCCGGCGCTCTTTGGCGGGCGGCGGTCGACGGCGGCGGAGGCGGCAGATCGAGCGCGCGGCTCACGGGCATGGACTGAACTCGAAGGACTAGGTCCCGGCCAGTCTGCCCGCTGGCTTCCTAACATCCCCTGAAGGCTAGACGGACCCCAAAGCCTTGTTGAAGGCGCGCACCGCCTGGGCAGGCCCGTCGACATGACCCCATACCGCCCCGGACACGGCCACGAAGTCCGCACCCGCGCGTGCAAGCTCCCCGGCGGTGTCCGCCGTAATCCCCCCGATCGCCACACAGGGGACCTCCATCGTCTCCTGCCATATGGTGAGGATTTCCGGGTCGGGACGGCTGGCCGTCGTCTTGGTCTCGGTGGGATAAAAGGCGCCGAAGGCGACATAGTCGGCGCCGCCCTCCGCCGCCTCCATGGCCAGGTGTCGGCTGTCGTGACAGGTCACGCCGACCATTCCAGCCGCCCCCATGATGCGCCGCGCCTCGGCCAGGCTCATGTCGCCCTGTCCCACATGCACGCCGTCGCAGCCTGTGGCGCGCGCCATCTCGGGATCGTCGTTAAGGATCACGGCCGCCCCGCGGGCCTGTGCGATGGGGGCCAGGCGGGAAACGGCCTCACGGACCACCACAGGGTCAGCCGGCTTGAGCCTGATCTGAAGCGCCGCGACATCCCCTGCGTCGAGCGCCGCCTCAAGAGCTTTCGCAAAGGCATCCAGGTCTTCGATCGTCGGCGGCGTGATCAGGTAAAGCCGACACGGCGGGCGCGGCGGCGCGGAAAGAGCGTTGGCCATGTCCGGGCAGTGCCGCCGGAAATCGCGCGGGTCAATACGCCCAGGGCTCTCGCCGGCGCGGCTTCGCCCTGCGGCGCGTGGTCGCTTGGCTGCGAACGACTTGCATTCACCTCATCGCAGCGATAGAGAATGATTATCAGTCGGGTTAAGAGCGTTTATCGTCCGTGTACATCTGCAATTGCAACGGCCTTCGCCAGCGTGATGTGGCCCGCTCGATCGAAGCGGGCGCGACCCGTCCGCGCGACATCTTCGCCAATCATCAGTGCCAGGCCCAGTGCGCCAAATGCGTCTGCGACATGCGTCGGATGATCCAGGATGCGACCGAGTCTTACGCGATGGCGGCGGAATAAGCTGCGCGCAAAAATCACTCGCATTTTCAATGCGGTGAAAAACATTCGCAACTGAACACATCGGCTGAATCGGTGTTATGAACAGCGCCACGCGAGGTCGTGACGGCGCCATCCGGCGACGCGCCTTGTGGTGAGGAGATGGGCCATGAAGGGCGATCCGGCGATCATTCGCACCTTGAACGCGGTGCTGACCAACGAGCTGACCGCGGTCAACCAGTACTTCCTGCACGCCCGCATGTTCGAAAGCTGGGGCCTGCGCCATCTCGGCCAGATCATCTACGACGAATCGATCGGCGAGATGAAACACGCCGACATGCTCATCAAGCGCATCCTGTTCCTGGACGGCCTGCCCAACCTGCAGGACCTGCACAAGCTCAAGGTCGGCGAAGAGCCGATCGAATGCCTGGGGGCTGATCTGCAGCTCGAGTACAACAGCCGCACCACCACCAAGGAGGCGGTGACCCAGTGCGAGGCCGCGCATGACTACGTCAGCCGTGACCTGCTGATGCGCATTCTGGCCGACACGGAAGAGCACATCGACTTCCTGGAGAACCAGCAGAAGCTGATCGAGCTGCTGGGCGCGCAGAACTACCTCCAGTCGGCGATGACCGAGATCCAACCCGACAAGAGCGCCACCGGCAACTGACCGGAACCGCACGGCGCGGCCGTCATTCTCCTTCTGCTTGCAGTAGAAGGACACCGCCCATGACATCGCTCGACACCGCCGTGGACGAGGTGCGCGACCGCGCCGTGGACTTCCTGAACAGCGAAGGCCGGTCCGCGTCGCATGTCGCCCTGGGGGTGGCGCTGACCGCCGGTTTCGCCCTGGCGGCCACGCTATTGGCCATGCGCACCATCGAGCCGCGCGCCCGGTCTCTGTCCAACCTCAAGGACAAGGAAGCGCCGGTCGTGGAGCGTCCCAAGGGGCCGCTCAGTCTGATCCTGCCTGCGGTCTTCTCGGCCACCACACTGTCGGCGGTGCGCGTCTGGAACGCCCCCAACCGGCCTGAGCGCAAGGCCGCCATGGGCCTTTGGATGGCCGCCCAGGCCACGAACGCCGTCTGGCTGGCGGTCCGTCCCGCGTCGCGCGGCCTTCAGATCATTGCCGCCATGACCAGCGCCGGCCTCGCCGCCGCCTTCGCCCACGAAGCGCGCAAGCTGGACGACACGGCCGGCTCGCTGGCGTCCCCCATGGGCGCCGGGGTCAAACTGGCCAATCGCGCCGACAAGGAAGCCGCCGACACCCTGCATTGATCGGCTCGGCCGCCATTGCCCTGAAGCCCGGCTTCCTCTAGGGATCGCGCCCGATTTGCGCGCCGCGACGCCGGCGCGCCCTCCCGCAATTATCCAGCAGCGAACCGCTCCGATGAAGATCAACGGCAACACCATCAAGCCGGGCATGGTGCTCCAGCACAACGGCGGCCTCTGGGTCGTGACCAAAGCCAGCCACGTCAAGCCGGGCAAGGGCGGCGCCTTCGCCAACGTCGAGGCCAAGAACCTCGAGACCGGCAACAAGCTGAACGAGCGCTTCCGGTCCGAAGACAAGGTCGAGCGGGTCACGCTGGAGCAGAAGGACTTCTCCTACCTGTTCGACAACGGCGACAGCCTCGTCTTCATGGACGACGGCACCTACGAGCAAATCGAACTGCAAAAGGACTGGGTCGGCGAAGAGCGCATCCCCTATCTGCAGGAAGGCATGAAGGTCGTAATCGAGATGCACGAAGAGCGTCCGATCGGCCTGTCGCTGCCGGAACAGGTCACCCTGGAAGTGGCCGAGACCGAGCCCACCGTGAAGGGCCAGACCGCCTCGTCCTCCTACAAGCCCGCCATCGCCAACAACGGCGTGCGCATCATGATCCCGCCGTACATGTCGGCCGGAGAGCGCATCATCGTCGACACGACGACCGGCGAATACGTCCGCCGCGCGGACTGACCCAATCCCTGCCCTTCGGGGCGAGCATCTGAACTTCTCCGCCTGTCCGGGCCATTCGGCCTTGTGAAGGACAGGCGGACCAGGAGATCCCCATGGCCCTCGCCTCCGCCCTGCTTCAAGTCATGATGGACGCCGTTCGCAAGACCGGCCGTCCGATGCTGCGCGACTTCGGCGAGGTCTCCCAGCTTCAGGTCTCGCGCAAGGGCCCCGGAGACTTCGTCACCGCCGCCGACATCAAGGCCGAGCAGACGCTGTTCGAACTGCTGAGCAAGGCGCGTCCCGGCTACAGCTTCCTCGGCGAAGAGCGCGGCATGGTGGAGGGAACCGACAAGACCCACACCTGGATCGTCGATCCGATCGACGGCACGACCAACTTCATGCACGCCATGCCCCACTTCGCCATCACGGTGGGACTGGAGCGCAAGGCGCCCGACGGCTCGTCAGAGATCGTGGCCGGCGTGACCTACAATCCGGTCATGAATGAGCTGTTCTGGGCTGAAAAGGGCAAGGGCTGCTATCTCAACGACAGCCGCATCCGCGTCGCGGGCCGCAAGGATCTGTCGGAAAGCCTGGTCGCCACCGGCCTGCCCTTCATCGGCAAGACCGGCCATGGCCAGGCGATCAAGGACATCCACGCCGTCGGCCAACGCGTCGCCGGCATCCGCCGCCTGGGCTCGGCCGCCCTGGACTTCGCCTGGGTCGCGGCCGGCCGCTACGACGCCTATTGGGAGCGCAACCTGAATCCGTGGGACGTGGCGGCGGGCATCCTGTTCGTCACCGAGGCGGGCGGCCAGGTCACCGCCATAGACCGCGACGGCGATCCCAAGAACGGCAAGCAGGTCCTGGCCGCCAATCCTGAACTGCATCCCCAGCTGCGCAAGCTGCTTCAAGGCGCCTGACGGCCGCGGGCTTTCCTGATAACGCAGCCCGCATGACCGACAACGCCTTTACGTCCGATTTCCTCCGCACCATGCAGGCGCGAGGCTACATCCATCAGATCACCCATCCGGCCGAGCTGGATGCGGCGGCGGCGTCGGGCGTGGTGACGGGCTATATCGGCTTTGACGCCACAGCGCCGTCGCTGCACGTCGGCCACCTGATCCAGATCATGCTCCTGCGCCGGCTGCAGCAGGCCGGGCACAAGCCCATTGTTCTGATGGGCGGCGGCACGACGAAGGTCGGCGACCCCTCGTTCAAGGACACCCAGCGTCCCCTGCTGACGCCCGAGCGGATCGCCGAGAACATCGCGAGCATCAAGGGCGTGTTCGAGAAGTTCCTGACCTTCGGCGACGGCCCGACCGACGCGGTCATGCTGGACAACGACGAGTGGCTGTCCAAGCTGGGCTATCTGGAGTTCCTGCGCGACTACGGGACCCATTTCACCGTCAACCGCATGCTGAGCTTCGACTCGGTCAAGCTGCGCCTGGAGCGCGAGCAGCCGCTGACCTTCCTCGAGTTCAACTACATGCTGATGCAGGCGACCGACTTCCTAGAACTGAACCGGCGCTACGGCTGCACGCTGCAGATGGGCGGGTCGGACCAGTGGGGCAACATCGTCAACGGGGTCGAGCTGACCCGCCGCGTGGACCACAAGGCCGCGTTTGGCCTGACCACGCCGCTGCTGTCGACCGCCTCGGGCCAGAAGATGGGCAAGACCGTGGGCGGCGCCGTCTGGCTGAACGCCGACGCCCTGTCGCCGTACGAGTACTGGCAGTACTGGCGCAACACCGAGGACGGCGACGTGGGCCGCTTCATGCGCCTGTTCACCGACCTGTCGGACGCCGAGATCGCCGGCTACGAGGCCCTGCAAGGCGCCGCCATCAACGACGCCAAGAAGGCGCTGGCCGACGCCACGACCACAATGCTGCACGGGCCCGAGGAAGCCGCCAAGGCGCGCGCCGCCGCCGAAAACACCTTTGAAAAGGGCCAGCTGTCGGCCGACCTGCCGACCGTCGAACTGCCCGTGACCGAGGTCTATGGCGCCATGATCGCCGCCGTCGTCACCAAGGCCGGCCTGACCGCCTCCAACGGCGAGGCCCGCCGCCTGGCCCAGGGCGGCGGCCTGCGCCTCAACGACACGCCCGTAGCCGACGGAGCCCGACTACTGACCGAGGCCGACCTCAAGGACGGCGCCATCAAACTAGCCGCCGGCAAGAAGAAGATCGTGCGGGTCAAACCCACCTGATCCGAGCGGAGACTGGACATGGATGCTGGAACCCAAGCCCCGCCCCTCGACCTGCCGACCGACGGCGGCGGGCAGTTCGTGCTGGCGGATCGCGCCGGGCCGACCGTGGTCTATTTCTACCCCAAGGCCGACACGCCGGGCTGCACCACCGAGGGGCAGGATTTCTCGGCCCTGATGGATGACTTCGCCGCGCTAGGCGCCACCGTGATCGGCGTGTCGCGCGACCCGGTGAAAAAGCTGGATCGGTTCAAGGCCAAGCACGATCTCAAGGTCGTGCTTGGCTCCGATGAGGACGGTTCGGTCACCGAAGCCTGGGGCGTGTGGGTCGAGAAGCAGCTCTACGGCCGCAAGTACATGGGGATCGAGCGCGCGACCTTCCTGATCGACGCCCAGGGCCGCATCGCCCGCGCCTGGCGCAATGTGAAGGTCAAGGGCCACGCCGACGAGGTGCTGGCGGCGCTCAAAGGGCTGTGATCGGCGACCGGCGATCTTACGTGGCGCCTTGTCACGATCGCCCGCCTGGCCCTTAGTGACGGCGGGCCAGCGGCCGGGGCGTCAGGGCGCCTGGCGGCGGGGGACATTGGAGACACCGACCATGTTCAACAAGACCAAGCAAGATAGCGGCTTCGGCATTCCCGATCCCGCCCCGACCCCGGCTGCGGAGCCGCAGAGGGCGGACACGCCGACGCCGCGTCCCGCGGCGCCCGCGCCGTCCGCCGCGCGATCCAGCAATCTGTCCACCCTCTCGGCCGGGGTGAAGTACGAGGGCAACATCTCCGGCGGCGGCGATCTTCAGATCGACGGCTCGCTGAAGGGCGACGTGCGCGTCGCCCGCGTCACCATCGGCGAGAACGGCTCGGTCGAGGGCTCGGTCGCGGCCGACGTGCTCGAAATCCGCGGCCGCGTCTCGGGCTCGATCGTGGCCAAACAGGTCAAGCTGCACGCCTCGGCCCGCGTGGACGGAGACATCACCCAGGAACAGCTGTCCATCGAACAGGGCGCCTGGTTTCAGGGCCGCTGCACCCAGGCCAAGCGCGACGCCGCGGCTGAGCCTGTCGTCGACCGCTACAAGCCCGAAGCGGCCGCCAAGCCGGCCCCGATGGTCGGCGCCGCCAAGGACCAGCCGGCGCCCGCCGCCAAGTCCGCGGCCTGATCCACAAAGACAAAGGGGCGGCCCTCGCGGACCGCCCCTTATCTTATTCGGTGGTCGAGCCCCGGGTCTCGCCGACCCGGGCCGCCAGCGCGGCGCCCATGAACTGATCCAGGTCGCCGTCCAGAACCCCTTGTGTGTCCGAGGTCTCGACCTCGGTCCGCAGGTCCTTGACCATCTGATACGGCTGCAGGACGTAAGATCGGATTTGGTGGCCCCAGCCGATGTCGGTCTTGGCGTCAGCCAGGGCCTGCGCCGCCGCCTCGCGCTTCTGCAGCTCCAGCTCGTACAGGCGCGCCCGCAGCATCTTCCAGGCCTGTTCACGGTTCTGGTGCTGTGAACGGCCGGCCTGGCAGGCCACGACCGTATTGGTCGGGACGTGGGTCAGACGCACCGCCGAGTCGGTCTTGTTGATGTGCTGACCGCCGGCGCCCGACGCGCGATAGGTGTCGGTGCGCACGTCCGACGGGTTGATGTCGATCTCGATGGCGTCGTCCACCACCGGCGACACCCCGATCGAGGCGAAGGAGGTGTGGCGCTTGGCCGCCGCGTCATAGGGGCTGATGCGCACCAGCCGGTGCACCCCGGACTCCGACTTCAGCCAGCCGTAGGCGTTGGGGCCCTTGACCTGGATGGTGGCGGACTTGATGCCGGCCTGTTCGCCGCCCTCCTCCGCCTCCAGCTCGACCTCGTAGCCGTGCGCCTTGGCCCAGCGCGAATACATGCGCAGCAGCATGCCGGCCCAGTCGTTGGACTCGGTGCCGCCGGCGCCGGAGTTCACTTCCAAATAGGCGTCGTTGCCGTCGGCCTCGCCGGACAGCAAGGCTTCCAGTTCGGCGCGGGCGGCGCGTTCCTTGATGGCCTTGAGGTCGGCGCGCGCGCCTTCCAGCGCATCCTCGTCGCCCTCTTCATCAGCCATTTCGGCCAGCATGACGCCGTCCTCGAGGCCCTGCTCCATCGCCTTGACGGCATTGATCTGGGCTTCCAGGCGCGAGCGATCTCTCGAGACGGCCTGGGCTTCGTCGGGGTTGTCCCACAGGGTCGGATCCTCGACCCGGGCGTTCAGCTCATCGAGCTTTCTGACAGCGACATCCCAGTCAAAGACGCCTCCTGAGCAGAGCGACGCTCTGCTCGATGTCGGCCTTCATGGCCTCGACATCCGGTCTCATCGCAATCTCCGGCGACATTCATGTGAGCGGCGGGAGATAGAGGCTAACCGCGCGCCGCTCAACCGCTTCGTCCCCGAATGCCGTCATCGTCGGGCTCGACCCGACGATCCAGCCGCACGGCCCTCAATCGTACCAACCCTCGGACAGATCGCGCCACTCGGGGTTCAGGTCTTCGATCAGCTTCAGCTTCCAGTCCCGCAGCCATCGTTTGATCGCCCGTTCGCGACGAATGGCCTCGACCATGTGCGCGTGGCGTTCGTACCAGACCAAGCGCGAGCAACCGTAAGCGCTGGTGAAGCCCTTAAATGTCTTCTGCTTGTGCTGAACGACGCGCGCGGGCAGGTCGCTGCTGACCCCGACGTACAGTGTTCCGTTGCGCCCGCTGGCCACGATGTAGGCCGCGATAAAGCTGTCGTCCGTCAGTCGCGCCATGCCGCCTCCGCCGTTCGAGCGTGACTGCGGCTGGATGCTCGGGTCAAGCCCGAGCATGACGGCAAACTCCCTTAGTACAGGCCCGTCAGATCCTCGGCCGGCTGTTTGCGCGGCGGCGGCGGGGTCACCGGAGGCGGGGGTCCGGCGGCGGCGGGCGGCGGCGTCTGGCCGGCGGCCTCAGCCTCGCGACGGATGACGTCGTAGTAGTTCTGCGGTCCGACCGGCTCGGCCGGACGCGGCGGCGGCGCCTGGCGCTCGGTGCCGGGGCGGAAGGCTTCCTCGATGCCGTTGACGGTCCTGAACACGGCGTTGCGGGGCCGCACGAACGGCCGCGCGGGCCGTTCCTTCAGCGCCGTCTGCATGAACTCGTTGAAGATCGGCACAGCCGTCGAGGCCCCGGCCTCGCCCCCGCCCAGCGAGCGGTTGTCGTCGTAGCCGACGAAGACCCCGACCACGATGTCCGTGGTGAAGCCCACGAACCAGGCTGACCGATATTCATTGGTCGTGCCGGTCTTGCCGCCGACCCAGCGGCCCAGGCCGCGCGCGCTGGCGGCGGTGCCGCGCTGAACCACGCCTTCCAGCATGGAGCTGAGCTGATAGGCGGTGATGGGGTCCAGAACCTGCTCGCCGCGATCCGGCAGACGCGGCGACTCCTGGCCCGAGAAGCCGCGCCCGCAGTCGCGGCACTGACGCCGGTCCGCGCGATAGATGGTCTCGCCATTCCGGTCCTGTACCAGCTCGATCAGATAGGGATCGATCCGGCGGCCGCCGTTGACGAAGGCGGCGTAGGCGGCGGTCAGCTGGTAGGGCGTGGTCTCCCCCGCTCCAAGCGACACCGACAGATTGGGCGTCAGGCCGGGCAGGCCCATTTTCTCGGACTGAGCCACGATCTTGTCCATGCCCACCGCCTGCGCCAGGCGCACGGTCATGACGTTGCGCGACAGTTCCAGCCCGCGCCGCAGGGTCTGCGGGCCATAGTATTGCCGGCTGTAGTTCTCGGGCGTCCACCGACGCCCGCCCGGCCCGCCGGGGAAGCTGATCGGCGCGTCCAGCACGATCGAGGCCGGCGTGAAATCGCCTTCCAGGGCGGTGGCGTAGACGAAGGGCTTGTAGGCCGAGCCCGGCTGGCGCCGCGCCTGGGTGGCGCGGTTGAAACTGCTGATGGCGTAGGAATAGCCGCCGACCATGGCCAGCACCCGGCCGGTCTGAGGCTCGATGGCCACCAGGGCGCCGTTGACGGCCGGCACCTGTTTCAACGCGAACTGGCCGCCGGAGGGCTCGACGAAGATCAGGTCGCCGCGCTCCAGCCTCCGCCGGGCGTTGGCCCAGGCGGCGTCCGCGCTGACCAGGGCCCCTTCACGGTCCGTGCGCGCCGTGCGGATGCGCACGGTGTTGCCCGACACGCTTTCGACGGCGGCGGCCTCCCAGGTGCGGCGTTCGGCCGGGACGGTGCGGCGAAGCGCGGCCTGCTGCCAGCCGTCTTCGAACTCGGTCTTGCCCCAGGGTCCGCGCCATCCGTGACGACGGTCGTAGTTCTCAAGGCCCCGCATCAGGGCGTCGCGCGCCGCCGACTGAAGATCCGGGTCCAGCGTGGTGCGCATGTAATAGCCGCCGCCGTTGACCTCCGGCCGGCCGAAAAGGCCGATGGCGCGCCGCCGCGCTTCCTCGACGAAGAAGTCCGCGTCGGCGTAGGCGGCCCGTCGCGGCGCATCCAGGGTCTGCAGCGGCCGGGCCAGCGCGGTTTCAAGATCGGGGCGCGACAGCCAGCGATTGTCCGCCATCTCGTTCAGCACCCAGTCGCGCCGGCCCTTGGCCGCCCCCGGGTGGCGTTTGGGGTGATAGTTGTTCGGGCCCTTAGGCAGGGCCGCCAGGAACGCCGCCTCGTCCGGGGTCAGCTGATTCAGCGACTTGCCGAAATAGTTGAAGGCCGCCGACGCCACGCCGTAGGAGCGGTAGCCTAGGAAAATTTCGTTCAGATACAGTTCGAGGATCTGCTCCTTGCTCAGAACCGTCTCCAGACGGCTGGTCAGGATAGCTTCCTTGAGTTTGCGGTTCAGGCTCGTCTCGTTGGTCAGCAGAACGTTCTTGGCGACCTGCTGGCTGATGGTCGATCCACCCTCGAGCCTTCGGCCCGAGGCGAGGTTGAAGACATTGTTGATCATGGCCCGGCCCAGGCCCGAAACGTCGATCCCGCCGTGACCGAAGAAGTTGCTGTCCTCGGCCGCCAGGAAGGCATGGACCACGGTCTCGGGAATCTGGTCGTAGGTGACATAGATGCGGCGCTCGTCGGAGAACTCGCCGATCAGGGTGCCGTCGCCGGCATAGACGCGCGTCGCCGTCGGCGGACGATAGTCCGCCAGCTCGGAGGTGTCGGGCAGGTCATGGAAGACCCAGGCCGCATAGACGGCCACGATCACGCCAGCCAGGGCGATCGCGCCCAATAAGCCGACGCCCGCCATGACCAACCAGCGTTCCGCTATCTTCACTACCGACTCCGCGCGACGCATCCCCGCTGCGGGTTTAACGCCTGCCGCCCAGAAGCACTAGCCACGCCGCATCACGCTGCGCGGTTAGTGTCCATCTGGCGGCCGAATCCGGCGAAGTCCGCTCCGCTGGGCTGCTGGAATTGCCGCAGACCGAACTCCGGCAGGATCGCCAGCAGGTGATCGAAGATATCGGCCTGAATTCCTTCATACTCGGCCCAGGCTGTGGTCGAGGTGAAGCAATAGACTTCCAGCGGCAGGCCCTCGGCCGACGGGGCCAGCTGGCGCACCATCACGGTCATGCCCTGATGGATGCGGGCGTGGCTGCGCAGATAGCTTTCCACATAGGCGCGGAAGGCGCCGAGGTTGGTCTGGCGGCGCGCATTGACGACGTCGCGGCCGGCGTCGGTCAGAGTCTGATTCCAGATTTTCAGCTCGGCCGCCTTGGCTTCCAAATAATCGTCGATCAGGGCGAAGCGGCTCAGCCGCGCCTCGTCTTCGTCATCCATGAAGCGGACGCTGGACTGATCGATCAGCAGCGAGCGCTTGATGCGCCGCCCGCCCGAATCCTGCATCCCGCGCCAGTTCTTGTAGCTCTCGTTGATCAGCCGCCAGGTAGGAATGGTGGTGATGGTGCGGTCGAAGTTCTGAACCTTGACGGTGTGCAGGGCGATGTCGACCACGTCGCCGTCGGCGTTCAGCTGAGGCATTTCGATCCAGTCGCCGACGCGAAGCATGTCGTTGGAGTTCAGCTGGACCGACGCCACCAGCGACAGGATGGTGTCCTTGAACACCAGCATCAGCACTGCGGCCAGGGCGCCCAGTCCCGACAGCAGCAACAGCGGCGAGCGCTCGATCAGGGTGGCGATGATCAGGATGGTCGCCACGGCGTAGAGCAGGATCTTGACCACCTCCAGATAGCCCTTGATGGGCCGGGCGGCCGCCTTGGGCCGGCGCGAATAGATGTGGTTGGCCAGGTCCAGCAGGGCGGCCAGCGCCATCACCACCGTCAGGATCATGAAGGCGCTGGCGACATTGCGCGTCACCACCGCCGCGGCCGGCGCGATGTGCGGAACGGCCAGAATGCCCTGATGAACGACCATCGCCGGCGCCAGGCGGGCCAGGGTCTTGGTCACCGGCTGAAGCGAGTGCGAGCCGCTGTCCAGCCGCAGCCGGTGCAGCACCTGCCGAATAACGCGGAACAGAACCTTGCGGACCAGGAAGTCCACGGCGAAGGCGGCGGCGACGAGCAGAGCCAGTCCGATCAGCGTTTCCGCCGCCGGATACTCCGCCAGGCGATCCCGCATGGCGTTCAGATTTTGCATGGCCCCTACCTAGGCCGTGGCGGCCGGCTTTTGAACCGCGCGGACGCCTATTTCGGACAAGCCCTTGCTAAAGCCCCGCATTGCGCCCACCTTGATCTCGTCGATCTCTCTGCGAAACGCTGCTGCCCCTTGCATCGCGCACCGAGGTCTCAAGCCGATCCTTTCAGACCCGACCGGCCGCAGGACATCCTTCCTGAGGTCAATTCCAACGGAGGTCCTGAAAATGGCTACCGGCACCGTGAAATGGTTCAACTCCACCAAAGGCTACGGCTTCATCGCGCCTGACGACGGCGGCAAGGACGTGTTCGTCCACGCCTCGGCGGTCGAAGCCTCGTCGCTGGGCTCGCTGAACGAGAACCAGAAGGTCTCCTACGAGATCGAACGCGACTCGCGCAGCGGCAAGGAATCGGCCGGACAACTGAAGTCCGCCGACTGAACCTGTCGAACCGAACACTGACGAAGGGGCCGGCGCCATGCGTCGGCCCCGACGTTTTTGAAACGCTGTCCTGGAGACACGAATGACGCCGCTGGCCGACAAGATCACGACCATGAACGCCGCCGACCTGAAAACCCTGCGCGCCAACGCCGCCCGTCTTCTGGAGCACGGCTCGCCCGCCCAGATGTCCAGCGCCGGCGAAATCCTGCCGCTGATCGACACCCAACTGGCCGTCCTGGCTGAGAAGGCCGCCAGCGAACCCGCCCCGGTCCGCAAGCGCGCCGCGCCCAAGAAGAAGGTCCCGCCGGCGACCGGTCACCAGACCGCCCTGCCCGGCTGAGGCTTACCCCAGCGCCTGATCCAGGTCCGCGATCAGATCCTCGACGTTTTCGACGCCGACGGACAAGCGAATCAGGCTGTCGGTGACGCCGCCCTTCTCGCGGACATCCTTCGGCACCGAGGCGTGGGTCATGATGGCGGGGTGGTTCACCAGGCTTTCGACCCCGCCCAGCGATTCCGCCAGGGTGAAGACCTGCACCCGCTCCAGCACCCGCTTGGTGCGCTCCAGGTCGCCCTCCAGCACCACCGTGACCATGCCGCCGAAGCCGCCGGTCATCTGGCGCGCCGCAAGCTCGTGCTGCGGATGGGCGACCAGGCCCGGATAGACGACCTTGGCGACGCCGGTCCGGGTCTCCAGCCAGCGCGCGATAGCCAGCGCGTTCTCGCAGTGCGCCTTCATGCGCAGCGCCAGCGTCTTCAGACCCCGGTTGGCCAGGAAGGCGTCGAACGGCCCCATGATCCCGCCGACGGAGTTCTGCAGAAACTTGATCTGGCCCGCCAGGTCCGCGTTCGCGGTCACCAGCACGCCGCCGATGATGTCGGAGTGGCCGTTCAGATATTTGGTCGCCGAGTGCATCACCACATCGGCCCCCAGCGCCAGCGGCTGCTGACAGAAGGGCGTGGCGAAGGTGTTGTCGACCACCAGGATCAGCCCATGCGCCTTGGCGATCTTCGAGAGGGCCGCGATGTCGGCCAGCTTCATCAGCGGATTGGTCGGCGTCTCGACCCACAGCATGCGGGTCTTGGGCGTGATCGCCGCCTCGACTGCGCTCAGGTCGCTGAGGTCCACATAGGCGAAATCGAGCCCCATGGACCGACGCCGAACCCGCTCGAACAGCCGCCACGAGCCGCCATACAGATCGTCGCCGGTGACGATGTGCGAACCCGCGTCCAGCAGCTCCAGCGCCGTCGAGGTCGCCGCCATCCCCGAGCCGAAGCCGAAGCCGTGCGTCCCCCCCTCCAGATCCGCGATGCAGGCCTCGAAGGCTTCGCGCGTCGGGTTCTTGCCCCGCGCATATTCATAGCCCTTGTTCACGCCCGGGCTTTCCTGAGCGTAGGTCGAGGTGGCGTAGATCGGCGTCATCACCGCGCCCGTCGTCGGGTCGGGCTTCTGGCCGGCGTGGATGGCGCGGGTCGAGAAACCCTGGCTGTTCTTGCGGTCCGACATGGGGCTTAGCGATTCAGGCTGAGGTGGTTGATCAGGTCGGTGCGGGTGATCAGTCCGACGAACTGCTCGCCGTCCAGCACCAGGGCGACCCGGTCGCGGTCGAAGATGGGGATCAGGGCGTCCAGCGGCTCATTGACCTGAAGCGTGTCCAGATCGCGCGTCATGACGTCGCCGACGGGCTTCTTGAAGCGCGCCTCGCGGGTGATGGCGTCGGTGTTCATGACATGGACGATGTCGCTCTCGTCGATGATGCCGACCAGGCGGCCGTCGTCGATGATCGGCAGCTGCGACACATCGGCCGAACGCATCCGCTTGAAGGCGGTGTCCAGGGTGTCGCCCGGCCCGGCCGAGACCACGTCGCCCTTGGCGTATTTCCGGCTGATCAGGTCGGACAGGTCGCCGTGGATGTCGCGCTCGCCCAGGCCCTGATCGGCCAGCCAGGCGTCGTTATAGACCTTGGAGAGGTATTTCGCCCCGGTGTCGCAGACTAGGGTCACGCAGACCTTCGGCTCGGTCTGCTCGCGGCACCAGCGCAGGGCGGCGGCGATCAGGGTGCCGGACGACGACCCCGCCAGTATGCCTTCCTTCAGCAGCAGTTCGCGCACCGTGGCGATCGCCTCGGCGTCAGGGATGGAATAGGCCTTGTCGATCAGGCTCATGTCGGCGGTGTCCGGCACGAAATTCTGGCCGATGCCTTCGACGGTATAGCTGCCTTCCGGCCCCGGCACGCCGTCGTTGACGATGCCGGCCAGGGTCGAGCCGACCGGGTCGGCCAGAACGATTTCGGCCTTCGACCCGACGCTCTTCAGATATTGAGCCACGCCCGTGATCGTCCCGCCCGAGCCGATGCCCGCGACAAAGGCGTCGACCGAACCGGCCGTCTGCTCCCAGATCTCGGGGCCCGTCGTCTTCACATGGGCCTCGGCGTTGGCGACGTTGGCGAACTGGTTGACGTAAAAGCCGTCGGGCAGTTGCTGGGCCAGGCGCTCGGCCATGTCGGTGTAGTATTCGGGATGGCCGTGCGGCACGTCCGAACGCGTAAGGCGAACATCGGCGCCCATGGCTCTGAGATGCTGGATTTTTTCCTTGGACATCTTGTCCGGGATGACCAGCAGCACCTTATATCCGCGAGCGCGGCCCACCAGGGTCAGCGCCAGGCCCGTATTGCCGGCGGTCGCTTCGACGATCGTCCCGCCGGGCTTCAACCACCCTTCCCGTTCCGCCGCATCCAGCATGGAGATGGCGATCCGGTCCTTGATGGAGCCCCCTGGGTTCTGGCTTTCCAGCTTCAGGAACAGACGGCACGGCCCGGTGTCCAGGCGCGTCGCCTCGACCATCGGCGTGCGGCCGATCAGATCCAGCGGAGAGGCGACCGGCGCAGTCAGCGCAGGCAGGACGGGCAGCGACATCGGGAACTCCATTCCAGTGGGGGCGGAAGCTGAAGCCCCGGCCCTACATGGTCAACCCACGCAAGATTTCACCCAAGGCGCCGTTCCGCGCTACGAAAGACTCAATGACAAAGACACCCAAGAGACCGCCTGCCGGTCTCCCTAACAAAGACACCCTCGTCGCCTTCCTGCGCGAGGCCGGCGAGGCCGAAAAGGCCGACATCGCCCGCGCCTTCGGCCTGAAGGGCGCCGAGCGCCGGCTCTTGCGCGAAATGCTCAAGGAGCTCGAGGCCGAAGGCCGGCTGGGCAAGCGCGGCCGACGCGGCTTCTCCGAGGCGGGAGCCCTGCCCCCCGTCGGCGTGGCGGACGTCGTGGCGCGTGACGCCGATGGCGAATTTTACGTCGAGCTCGTCAAGGGCGCGGCAGACGCCCCCCGCGCCGTCCTGATGCCCGACCGCGAGGGCCGCGGCCCGGCCCCCGGCATGGGCGACCGACTGCTGGTCAAGTTTCAGCGCGGCCCCGACGGCTGGGAGGCCCGACTGGTCAAGAAGCTGGACGCCGAGACCGGCCGCGTTCTGGGCGTGATCCGCAAGTCGGCCCGCGAAACCCGCGTCGAGCCGGTCGACAAGCGCTCTAAGGACGTTCTGGTTATCCCGCCCGTCCTGGCCGAGGGCCTGCGCGACGGCGACCTGGTCGTGGCCTCGATTGAGAAGAGCGACCACCGCCACGGGTCCAAGCGCGGCAAGATCCTGGAAGTCATAGGCAAGGAAGACGACCCGCGCGCCGCCTCGCTGCTGGCGATCCACGCCCACGGCGTGCCCACCGGCTTTTCCGAGGCCGTCGAAGCCGAAGCCGGCGATCAGGCCCTGCCGACACTGAAGGGCCGCGAGGACCTGCGTGATCTGCCGCTGATCACCATCGATCCGGCCGACGCGCGCGACCACGACGACGCCGTCTACGCCGCGCGCGACGAGGATCCCAAGAACGAGGGCGGCTGGATCGTCTGGGTGGCCATCGCCGATGTCGCCGCCTACGTCCGCCCCGGCTCGGCCCTGGACCGCGAGGCGCGCGACAAGGGCAACTCGACCTACTTCCCCGATCGCGTCGAGCCGATGCTGCCCGAGGTGCTGTCCAACGGCCTGTGCAGCCTCAAGCAGGGCGAGAACCGCGCCTGCCTGGCCGTGCGCATGGTGTTCGACAAACACGGCAAGAAGCTGGGCCACCGCTTCGTTCGCGGCCTGATGCGCAGCCACGCCAGCCTCAGCTACGAACAGGCGCAATCCGCCATCGACGGCCAGACGGACGATGCGACCGGCCCCATCATGGAGGCGATCCTCTATCCGCTGTGGAACGCCTATCGCGCCATGCTGAAGGGGCGCGAGCGCCGCAGCCCGCTTCAGATCGAGTCCGCCGAGCGCCGCATCCGCATGACGCCCGAGGGCGAGATCGCCTCCATCGAGGCCCGCGTTTCTCTGGAGGCGCACCGGCTGATCGAGGAGATGATGATCCAGGCCAACGTCTGCGCCGCAGAGACGCTGGAGCAGAAGCGCACGCCCCTGCTCTACCGGATCCACGAGACGCCCAGCCAGGAAAAGACCTTCAACCTGGCCGACTTCCTGTCGACCATCGGCAAGCCCTGGAACAAGGGCCAGGCGCCGACCACCGCGCGCTTCAACGCCCTGCTGGAAGAGACCCGCGACACGCCGCACGCCGAGGTCGTCAACGAGGTGGTTCTGCGCAGCCAGATGCAGGCCATCTACAGCCCCGAGAACATCGGCCACTTCGGTCTGAACCTGGATCGCTACGCCCACTTCACCTCGCCGATCCGGCGCTATTCCGATCTGATCGTGCACCGGGGCCTTATCCGGGCGCTCAGCCTGGGCAAGGACGGGCTGACGGACCGCGAGATCGCGGAGTTGCCGGCCATCGCCGAGCACGTCGTCATGACCGAGCGCCGCTCCATGGCCGCCGAGCGCGACGCCATGGACCGCTATATCGCCGCCTTCCTGGAGGACCGCGTGGGCGCGACCTTCAAGGGGCGCATCACCGGCGTGACGCGCTTCGGCCTGTTCGTGCGGCTGGAGGAGACGGGCGCCGACGGCCTGGTCCCCGTCTCGTCGCTGGGCAACGAATATTTCACCCACGACGACCGCGCCCACGCCCTGGTCGGCGAACGCAGCGGCAAGCGGTTCGTGCTGGGCCGTCAGGTCGAGGTGCGGCTGGCCGAGGCGACGCCGGTCACCGGCGGCCTGGTCCTGGAGATGCTCAGCGAGCCCGAGGCCCGCGATCCGAATGCGCCCGCGCCCCGCTACGGCATGCGCGGACGGGGCGGCGACGGCCCGCCCTCTCGGGGAAAGAACCGCCCCGGTGGTCCGAAACCGCGCAACGGCGGCAAGCCGTCCGGCGGACTTAAGGGCGTGCGCAAGGGCAAGCGGCGTTGATCCAACCCTTCGACGCGGCTCAGGACCTGAAGGATGCGCCGCGGACCGGCGGCGCGCAGCGGCCCAAGGACGCCGCCACCCTGATCCTGACGCGCGGCGGGGACCGGCCCGAGGTGCTGATGGGCCGGCGCGCGCCGGGCCACGTCTTCATGGCTTCCAAATGGGTGTTCCCCGGCGGCCGGACCGAACGGGCGGATTTCACCGCCGCCTTCGCCGAGGACTTGGCCGCCGACACGGCTCGCCGGCTGGAAGCCGAGACGCCCGCTCGCCGCGCCCGCGCCCTGGCCCTGGCCGCCGTGCGCGAGACCTATGAGGAGACGGGCCTGATCCTGGGGCGCAAGGCCCCGCCCGCCTCCGTCGCCGGGCCGTGGCGGGAGTATCGAGGCCAAGGCGCCCTGCCCGACCTGTCGGTGCTGACCTACGTGGCGCGCGCCGTCACCCCTCCGGGACGCGCGCGGCGCTTCGACGCGCGCTTCTTCATGGCCGAGGCGCGCCATCTGCTGCATTCCCAGCCCACCGCCGGATCAGGCGAGCTGGACGAGATCGCCTGGCTGCCGCTGTCCGAAGCTCGCGCCCTGGACCTGCCGGCCATCACCCGCTTCGTGCTGGGCGAAATCGCCGAACGCCTTGAGCACCCCGACCGCCCCCTGCCCTTCGTGCGCATGGTGCGAGGCCGGCATGTGGTCGAGCACAGGAACTGAACCCATGGCCGACACGCCCATGACCCTGCGCCTGACCATCGCCGACCCGGTTCCGGGCGTGCGCTACAGCCTACAGAAGGACGACATGCCCTTCGAGCCGGTCACGGCCTCGACGGCGCCGCTTAGCTTCGACGTTCAGATTCGGCTGACTGCCGACGGCCGGTTTTTGGGACCGTTCGTGCGGCGCGAGGGCAAGGACCGTCGCTTCGTCTACATCCGCATCGGCCAGGCGGCCGGCGATCACGCCAGCGAATGGTCCCGCCGCGCCAAGATCGATATCCACGACATCCCGCCGGACCTTCTGGTCACAGCGCGCAATGGCGCGGTTCTAGAGGTCGTGCTGCCGGGGCGCGGCAAGGACGGAACGCCCGCCTGCGCAACGGTTCGTCCGGTTCAGGCTTGGCGCATCGCCACCCGAGGCTGAGTATCCCCACGGCCGCTCGTTAACGCGACATAGACCCCAGGTCTGGCAGGTTCGACCCTCGCTCACGTTCGGAAGAAGATGCCCGACGCCTCGCCACATCCCGCCGCCTCGCAAGGCGGACCGGACATCGCGCGCCTCAAGGCGTTGGCGGCGAAGGCTCTGCGCGAGTCCGACAAGCCCCCAATGAAGACGACAGGCGCGGCGCTGCGCGAGCCGTCGCCGAGCACAGCGCGGCCTTCGACGTCCTCGCCTTCCGCCGGTCGGGGACCTTTCCGGCCGGCCGTATGGCTGAACGCCCGCCAGCGCGGCGCGACCCGGCTGGCGGCCCACTATTTCCGCGCCATAGACGCCGCGGCCGTCACCGCCATTACGGTGGGCGCCATCTGGAGCGCCTCGCCGACTGGGCTGGGCGAGGCCCCGCTGCTGGTGGCCCTGCCTTTCGTCGGGGCGGGCCTTGTGGTGATCGGCCTGATGCGGTCATTCCGCCTGTACCGGTTCAGGCGAGACGAGCCGCTGCTGCGCCGGCTGGCGCAGATCGGCGGCGCGACGCTCAGCGCCGGCCTGGTCGGCCTGGTTCTGGCCGAGGCGTTCGAGGCCGAACTGGCGCGCGCCGTGCTGGCATGGACCGGGCTGGCGGCAGCGACCCTCACCATTCTTCATCTCGGCTGGGCGACCTGGACCGACCGTTTGCGCCGATCCGGCGCCCTGACGCCCAATGTGGTCGTGGTCGGCGCCACGCGTCACGCCGAGCGCCTGATCCGCGAGGCTCTGAAGCGCCGCGATCTGAACGTTCTCGGCGTGTTCGACGACCGGCTGTCGCGCAATCCGGACGCCGTCGAGGGCGTTCCCGTGCTGGGGGGCGCCGACGACCTTCTGACCCATCGCATGACCCCCTATGTCGACCGCATCGTGCTGGCCATCGACCACCGCGCCGAGACGCGCGTGCGCGAGCTGACACAGCGGCTGTCGGCCCTGCCCAACGAAGTCACCGTGCTGGTCGACGCCCAGGGCGACAGCGAGCGCAACGCCGCGCTCGAAAAACTGGCCGAGGCGCCGCTCAGCAATCTCGACGCGGTCGACAGCGAACGCCGTGCCTTCCACAAGCGCCTGCAAGACGTGGTCATCGGCGCGATCGCACTGGTGCTTCTGGCCCCGGTCCTGGCTGTGGTCGCCTTGGCCGTAAGGCTGGACAGCCCCGGCCCGGCGCTGTTTCGCCAGCGTCGTCACGGCTTCAACCAGGAAGAGATCGTGGTGTGGAAGTTCCGCTCCATGCGAACCGAGGCTGCCGACGCCACCGCTAGCCGCCAGGTGACCGCCGACGACGACCGCGTCACCCGCGTCGGCCGCTTCATCCGCAAGACCAGCCTGGACGAACTGCCCCAGCTTCTGAACGTGCTGCGCGGTGAAATGAGCCTGGTCGGCCCGCGCCCCCATGCCGTCGGCATGAAGACCGGCGAGGTCGAGAGCGCGCGTCTGGTCGCCGAGTACGCCCATCGTCACCGCATCAAGCCGGGCATGACCGGCTGGGCCGCCATCAAGGGTTCGCGTGGTCCGCTGCACACCGCCGCCGAGGTGCGCCGCCGCGTGCAACTGGACATCGACTATGTCGAGCGCCAGTCCTTCTGGCTGGACCTGTGGATCATGGCCGTGACCGTGCCGGTGCTACTGGGCGACCGGGCGGCCCAACGGTGAACGACTGATGTTCTGGCGCGGGGTATGGGGCTATCTGCCCGCTCAGGCGGTGCAGGGCGTGATCGGCGTGCTGGCGATCGTCGTCTTCACGCGTCTGCTGATGCCCGAGCAGTTCGGCCAGTACGCCCTGGCCTTTTCGGTCATGACCCTGTCGCACGTCCTGGCCTTCTCCTGGGTCGAGGCGGCCATGGCCCGCTTCTGGGCGTCCGAGGTCGAGGGACCGGGGCTGAAGGCGCATTTCGCCTCCCTCTACAAGACCGCCTTCCTGCTGATCGCCGTCTTCGTTCCCGTGGCGGCTCTGTTGCTGTGGCTGGTTCCGATCAACGGGGCGCTGAGGCTGGCGCTGGCGGTTGCCCTGGGCGGTGCGCCGGTGCGGTTCCTGGTCAAGCTGGCGCAGGAGCGATACCGCGCCGCCGGCGAGGTCGCCCGCGCCGCCGGCCTGGACATCTTCGTCGCGCTGGCCGGGTTTGCGGTCGGCGCAGGCTTCGCCGTCTGGGGCGCGGGCGCGGCCTCGCCCTTCTGGGGCTTGGCGCTGGCGCCGCTGGCCGCCCTGCCCTTCCTGCTGCCAGGCGAACTGAAGCGGGCGCGGGACGGCGTCGTCGATGTGAAGCGGCTCAAGGCCTACGCCGCCTACGGCTATCCGATCGCGGCGTCCCTGACCCTGGCGCTGGTGCTGGCCTCGACCGACCGGTTTCTGCTGGCCCTGTTCCTGAACGAGGCGGCGGTGGGCGCCTATCACGCGGGCTACAGCCTGGCGAACCGGACGCTGGACGTGATCTTCATCTGGCTGGGCGCGGCCAGCGGCCCCGCCCTGATCCTGGCGTTGGAGCGTGGCGGCCGCGAAGCGCTGGTCCCGGCGGCGCGCGAGCAGTCCGCCACCTTCCTGTTGATCGGCCTGCCGGCGGCGGCGGGGCTTGCCCTGGTGGCGCGCCCCCTGGCGGAGGTGATGATCGGCGAGGAGCTGCGCGGCGCCGCCGCCTCGATCACGCCCTGGATCGCCCTGTCGGCCCTGCTGTGGGGGCTGAGCGCCTACTATTACAACGTGGCCTTCATTCTCGGCCGCAAGACCAAACTGCTGTTCGCCACCATGGCGGTTCCGGCCCTGGCCAATCTGGCGCTCAACGCGGTGTTGATCCCGCGTTTCGGGCTGATGGGCGCGGCCTGGGCGACCACGGCCAGCTTTGCGCTGGGCTTGGCGACCTCTCTCATCCTTGGCCGCCGGGCGGAGCCCATGCCGACGGACTGGAGCGCACTGATGCGCTGCGGCGTCGCCACGATCGCCATGGCCGCCGTCGTGCTGATTCTGCCGCCTATCGGCGGGTTCGCCGAACTGATGATGGACGCCACGGTCGGCGCGAGCGTCTACGCCGTCCTGGCCTTGATCCTGAACGCGGCGGGCGTGCGCGATGTGGCGCAGCGGCTGATCCGGCGCGGACGCGAGGCGGCGGCATGAGCGCGGACATTCACGACAGCCCCGCCTGGGCGGGCGCCGCGCCGCGCCTGTCGGTCCTGACGCCCTTCCTGCGCGACGATCCGCGAGACCTGCTGGGTCGGCTGCTGGCCGAGCCGACCGACGGCGCGGTCGAGATCGTCCTGCTGGACGACGGGACCAACGACCCTGCGCTCACGGCCGGCCTCAAGGCCTTGATCGACGGGGGTGCGATTCCGGTCCGCCTCATCACCCTGCCCGCCAACGAGGGTCGCGCCAGAGGTCGCAACCGCCTGACCCTGGCGGCGCGGGGGCGTCATTTCCTGTTTCTCGACAGCGATATGCGGCCCGACCGGCCCGACTTCCTACACGCCTGGCTCGATGTGGCTGCAAAGGATCCGCCCGCAGTCTTCGGCGGCTTCACCCTGGAGCAGGCGCCGGACGACGCCCGCTTCGCCGTGCACCGCGCCATGGCGGGTCGGACCGACTGCCTCTCGGCGGCCGAGCGGTCGCGCGATCCCGGCAAGCACGTCTTCACCTCCAATCTTCTGGTCCGCCGCGACGTGTTCGAGGCCGAGGCGTTCGACCCCGGCTTCACCGGATGGGGCTGGGAAGACGTGGAGTGGGGGCTGCGCGTCACCGCCCGCTACGGCATGGGCCACGCCGACGTTCCGGCGACCCACATGGGCCTGGACACGGTGCCGGCGCTGGCGGCCAAGTATGAGCAGTCGGCTGGCAATTTCGCCCGTCTGGCGGCCCTGCACCCGCAAGCCGTCGCGGCCTACCCGAGCCACAAGGTCGCGCGCATCATCCGACGCCTGCCGGGCCGCGGCCTGCTGCGACGCGCCAGCCGCGCCGTCGCCGGCGCCGAGGCCGCGCCGGTCCCCGCCCGCGCCTTCGCCCTGCGCCTGTATCGCGCCGCCTTGTACGCGGAGGCGCTGCGATGAGGCCCCACGTCGCCGTCGTCACCCCCACGCTGCGCCGGCCCGAGGGGCTGGAGCGGGCGCTGCGCTCGGTCTTCGCCCAGACCGGCGTGGCCGATCGGCTGCGCGAGATCGTGGTGGCCGACAACGACCCTGCGGCCTCGGCGCGGCCGGTGATCGAGGCTCTGCGCGACCTCTCGCCGGTTCCCCTCATCTACGCCCACGCGCCCGTGCCCGGCGTCGCCACCGCCCGCAACACCGCCCTGTCCGCCACCGAGGCGCCGCTGATCGCCTTCCTCGACGACGACGAGGCGGCCGAGCCCGGCTGGCTCGAGGCCCTGATCGCGGTTCAGGAGAAGACCGGCGCCGATGTCGTGTTCGGCCCCATCACCGGCAAGGCGCCGGACGGGTCAGGCCCGGCCCAGGCCTATCTGGATCGCTTCTTCGGCCGCGAGGGGCCGAGCGTCAGCGGATCGATCGATCACGTCTATGGTTCGGGCAACAGCCTGATGGTTCGTGCGACCGCCCTGCCCGGCGCCGCGCCGTTCGATACCGACGCCGATCACACCGGCGGCGAGGACGACGCCCTGTTCCGCGAGCTGCGCGCCCGCAACGGCCGCTTCGCCTGGGCCGCAGACGCCTGGGTGACGGAATACGCCCCGGCGCACCGCGCGACCCTGGCCTATGCGTATCGCCGCGCCTTCGCCTATGGGCAGGGGCCGAGCCAGACAGCGGTGGCCGAGCGGCGGCCGCTGGCGGTGGTGCGCTGGATGGTGATCGGGGCGGGCCAGGCCGCCGTCTATGCCGCCGCCGCCGGCCTGATGTGGCTGCTGCGCAGGCCTGGGCGCTTCGCCATGACCGACCGGGCGGTGCGCGGTCTGGGCAAGGTGCTGTGGATGGACGCTTTCGCGCCGGCGCTTTACGGCCGACACACCGCAAAGCGCGAAGCGGTCAGCCGGCCAGACGCTGGATAAAGCCCGGCGGCTTCCAGCGGGCGCGGTTCATGACCACGCCGGCGATGCGGCCGCCCACGCCCTCGATCTCGTCGCGCAGGGCGGCGGGCCCGGCCGCCCCGGTCGTCTCGGCCGCCACGACGATCACCGTCGCATCGACGTAGGGCGCAAAGGCGATGGCCGCGTCGCTGCGGTCGGCGGCCGGGCAGTCGATCACCACCGTCTCGGCATGTCTCTTGAGCGCTTCCCAGTATTCGGCCTGGGCCAGCAGTTCGACCTTCTGGCCCGAGCGCAGCGCCTCCATGCGGAACCGCGACACCCAAAGCCGTCCACCCAGGCAGGGCTGGGCCGTCAGCAGGCGGGCCGGCCGCACAGGCTTGCCGTCGCGCCCCCGCAAGGCCGGCGTGACCGTGTAGAACGCCGACCCGTCAGGTGAGGCCAAAGCAGCCGCGCCCAGGCCGCCAAAGCGGTCTGCTTCGGCAGCGATCGCCTCCGCCTGAGATTGCTGCGCCAGGTCGGCGTCGATCAGCCAGACCGACTTTCTGGCTCGCAACGCAGCCAGCCGGGCGAACTCACGCGCGACGGTGGAGACGCCCTCTCCGGCCTGGGCCGACACGAATTGGATCACGCGTCCTCGATGGGCCGGCGCCGGCCCCAGGGCGGCCAGCAGGCTCGCCATCTCGTTCGTCAGATCGACCATCGAATCGTCACGCGCGTGATACGGGAAACGAGCCTATCACGCTGGGGCGGGTTCGGCGTCGGCGCGTCGCTTGCCTGCGGTTCGCGCGCGCTTGTCATCGGCCACGGCCAGGACAGGGAGGTCCAGCGTCCGCTCGGCCGTGGCCGGGGTCACGAAGCCTCGGCGCGAGAACACCCGGACCAGGCCCACGCACAGGGCGGTGAAGCCGGCGAACAGGATGGCGGCGGCCAGCAGCGGAACTTTCAGGCTGCGTCCGCGCGTCGGCGGCTGGGCGCGCTCGATGACGGTGACATTGTCGGCGCCCGCCGCCACCAGTCCGCTGTCGGCGCGGCTCTGGGTCTCGCGCTGCTGGAACTCGCGCACGGAATCGCTCAGCACGGTGCGGGCGCCGGCCAGGGTCGCATTCTCGGATTCCAGCTGGGTCAGGGTGGCCAGCCGCTGGCGCAGATCCTCGACCTGACGGTCCAGAACCGCCAGCCGGGCACGGATCGAATCCCGCTCGGCCTGAGTGTTGATGCGGTTCGTTTCCAGCTCGACCCAGATCGGATTGGGCCCGGTTCGGACCTCGCGCGGGCCCACGGCGGTCCCCGTGGCGACATAGGCCTGAAGCTGGGCGATGCGGGTCTCGATGTCGCGCACCGGCTGAGCATCGGGCTGATAGCGGGCCAGCAACTGCTCGCGCTCGGTGCGCAGCTGCAGGATCTGGTCCTGGGCCGAAATGTTCAAATCCTGCTGCAGGGCGATCTCAGGCGGAGTGCGGTCCTGCTGGGCGATCAATGTCTGAAGCCGGCGGTCGACCTGGTTCAGAGCCGCCTGTTGGCTCATCCGCTCCGCGAAGACCGTCTGATAGGTCGTCGCCGCCGTCTCCTTGGCCGTGGCGAAGTCGCCGATCCGGTTTGACGACAGAAAGGCTTCATAGGTGCGGTCCGCCGCCGCCAGCTCGTCTTGGAACACCTCACGCTGGTTGGCGATGGCGGGGGTGGCGCGGTCCTGGAAGACTTCGCGGCGGTAGACCAGATACTGATCGACCACCGCGTTCAGCACCTGCGCCGCGACAACGGGATCGGACGCCTCGTAGGTCAGCCCGATCACGGCGCTGCCCGGCGTGGTCGCCACGCCGAGGCCGTCGGTCAGCACCTTGAGCGCATCAGCCTCCTGTTTCGCCGGCGCAGCGGTGGAGGGGCGGTCGCCCTGGAATACGCGCGGCCCCAGGGCGCGCACGACGCGCTGACGCACTTCCTGGCTGCGCAGGATGGCGGCCTCGGCCTGGGCCACCTCGTCGGCCATGGGCGTCTGGCCCGTGCGCTCCGCCACGCCGACGCGCGGCTGATAGACGTATTCCTGGCCAACGCCTGCGAAGACGCTGGCGCTGGCGGTGTAGGTCTTCTGCAGGGTCAGCACGACCGCCAGGCCGATCCCGGCGATGACCAGGAAGACCACGATCATCAGCAGCAGCTCGCGGAACAGCAGGCCGATCACGTCCAGCACGCCGTAGCGCGGGCGGGTTATGACGGCGGCCGTCTTGCGCATGGGGCGTGCCGAATCCTTCGGGCGGGCGAGACCGCCAGCTTTGAGGCCTTGCCGTTAACCGCCCGTTACCCATGATTGGTCAGCCTGAGGGCGACTGATCCGGAATCGCCATGTCGCTCGACCGCCGTCTGTTTCTGACCCTGATGGGTTCCGCCGCCCTGGCCGGCTGCGGGGCCGCGTCCGTCGCGCGCCGCGACCCGATCGCCTACGACCCCGGCTTCCCCGAGATAGAGTTCGCCAACTGGACGGACGCCGAGCCGGAGTATCTGCTCTATCCCGGCGACGAGATCGAGATCGCCACGCCGACCGCCAGCGAGCTGACCCGCACCCTGCGCGTCGGGCCTGACGGCCGGGTCGCCCTGCCCCTGGTCGGCCAAGTGATGGCGGCGGACCGCACCTTGGCCGAGCTGGAGAATGACGTCTCCACAGCCTACGCCAGCCAGCTTCGTCGCCCGGTTGTCGAGGTGACCCTGCGCCAGGCCGGGCCGATCCGCGTCTGGGTCGACGGCGAGGTCCGCACGCCCGGCGTCTATGAGATGGTCGGCGACATTGACGCCACCCAGGCGGTCATTATGGCCGGCGGGGTCCTGCCCACCGCGCGCTCGGGCCAGGCGGCGCTCATTCGGCGTGGTCCGGGCGGCGTGCGCATGATCCGCCCCATCGACCTGCGGCCGCGTCGCGGCGAGGCGGTGGCGGTGCGGCGGGGCGACATCGTCTTCGTGCCGCGCTCGACCCTGGGCGAACTGGCCGCCTTCTTCACCCAGGTGCGCAGCGCCCTGCCGATCGGCTTCAGCTACGCCATCGGCGGCGGCAACGGCTTCGCGTCGTTTTAGGCCGCGAGGTTGACGACGCCGGCGTCGATGTAGCGACGCGCCGCCTTCTGAGCCTCGGCCAGTTCCTCACGCTCCATCTCCTGGCTCATCTCGCGGCGATAGACGCGCGCCTCGACCGAGCCCTTCAGGGCCGCCAGGTTGAAGATCATGTGGGCGGACACCCGATCCATCGGGCATCCGTTCTGGCCGGTGGAATAGGACAGGCCCAGGCGGAACAGGGCGTCGCCGTCCATGTCGGCGGTCGGCAGGGGCAGGCCGGTGTCGGCCTGGGCGGTCAGCGGCGCGGTTTCGTGCGCGGTCATCGGCTCAGTCTCCAGGCGGCGACCGTTCTGGCGCCGCGATGAGACGATCAAAGACCCGCGCTATTTGCGTTAGTCTTAACGACGACGGGCGCCGCCCAATGTTTTTCGCCAACGAAAGATGAACGGCGAAGCGGGGGCTTCATGGCTTGGAGAGATTGATTTCCAAAGCCTTCCAAACACCGTCTCCCTGGCCGTCGCCGGGGAGACGGAATATCAATCAGCGTCCGCGCTGACCGAACAGCACCTTGCGCGCCTGCTCGGCGTCCTTGCCCGCAGAGCCCAGGTCGCGACGCAGATCGTCGCCCAGCACCCTGCCCGCCTGAACCCCCGGACGGTCGCCGACGCGCTTCAGCCAGGCCGCCAGATGCGGAAACTCTTCCAGGTTCTGTCCCTGATGGCTGGGCAGGATCCACGGCCAGATGGCCATGTCCGCGATGGAATAGTCGCCGGCCACATAATCCCGGTCCCGCAGGCGGCGGTCCAGCACGCCATAGAGCCGATGGGTCTCGTCGGTGTAGCGCCGCACGCCGTAGGCGAGCTGGCGCTGGTCCTGGATCAGGGCGGGCGCATACTGGCGGAAATGATGGGTCTGGCCGGCCATGGGGCCGAGACCGCCCACCTGCCAGAACAGCCACTGATCCACCTCGGCCTTGCCGCGCGCGTCGCGGGGATAGAAGCGACCCGACTTGTGCCCCAGATACTGCAGGATCGCCCCGCTCTCGAAGATCGACAGGGGCAGGCCGTCCGGTCCGTCGGGATCGACGATCGCCGGCATCCGGCCGTTAGGGCTGATGGCCTGGAAGGCCGGTTCGAACTGCTCGCCCGCGCCGATGTTCACCGGCTTCAGCTCATAGGACAGCCCCATCTCCTCCAGCGCGATCGACACCTTCCAGCCGTTGGGCGTGGGCCAGTACCAAAGCTCGATCGGGCGGGGCATGGGCGCGTCTCCTGCAAGGCCTGCCCCCGATCTGGGGCGTGCAGCCTGGTCCCGCAAGCTGACAGACCTGTTCAGGACGAGTTCATGCGCTCGGTCCGATCGTGCGCCCATGCTTAACGGGGCCGCCGCCGATCGGCCCAGATGGAGTGCTTCGATGAAACGTCTCACCCAGGCCGCGATCGTCGCTGTCGCCATGGCCACGACCGCCGTCCCCATGATCGCTCAGGCTCAAAGCCGAAACGACCAGCGCGAATGGCGCCAGGACCGGCGCGACGACCGCCGCGACTTCCGCCAGGATCGACGGGAAGATCGTCGCGAATGGCGCCAAGATCGCCGCGACGACCGCCGCGACTACAGAAACGACCGTCGCAACGACCGCCGCGATTTCCGGGGTCCGCCCCCGCCCCGCCACGTCGCCCCGCCCGCCCGCTGGGACCGCGGCAATCCGAACTGGTGGCGCGGCCGGCCCGACTTCCGCGACTATCGCGGCGCGCGTCAGGGCTACTGGTACGCACCGGGGCGCGGCTATTACCGGGTCGATCCCCGCTACTACGGTTATCGCTGGACGCGCGGATCCTATCTGCCGCCCGCATATCGCGGCTACTACGTCAATGACCCGTACTTCTACAATCTGCCGCCCGCGCCGCGTGGCTACCGCTACGTCCACGCCGGCAGCGACATCGTACTGATGGCCGTGGCCACCGGGTTGATCGCGAGCGTGCTCTACAACGTCTTCTGATCTTCAAGTCGTCGTCTGAACTCCGCCTCCCAGGTTTCGGTCTGGGAGGCCTTTTCTTGTGTGATCGTTGAGCACTGTTCAGCGGCCATTCAGCTAGCAAACGTCAGTCTGGTGCACGAGCCGCCCATGCCGGGCGTGCGGGGACCTTGTCCAATGAAGCGCACCCTGATGGTGTTTTCGGCGCTCGCGGCCTTCGCCGTTCCGGCTGCCGCGCCCCTGACCGTCCTGGCCCAGGACCGAGGCGAAAGCGCCCGTCCCGACAGGGGCTCGCGCGGCGAAGGCCGGCGTGGCGGCGGCGACGGTCAGTCCGCCCGACCCGAGCGTCCGCGCGCGGAGCGACCCGGCGGCGGCGCTCAGGAACGCCCGTCACGTCAGCGGCCGGAGGCGCGGCCAGAACAATCCCGAGCCGAGCGGCCGCAGCGGCCGTCCCGCCCGGATGGCGACCGTCCCAACCGCCCGGACCGGCCCGACGGCCAGCGCCCCAGCCGGCCGGACCGGCCTGAAGGCGCGCGCCCCAACCGTCCGTCTCGTCCCGACGGCGAGCGCCCGCAGCGCCCCGACCGCCCCAGCGGCGAACGCCCGGGCCGGCCGGGAGCGGACGGTCGTCCCGACCGCTCCGACGGCTGGAACCGGCCGGGTCGGCCGGACAGCGGCTGGAACCGTCCCGGCCAGCCCAATCGCCCTGATCGTCCGAACCGGCCCGATAGACCGGATCGCCCTGACCGGCCCAACCGGCCGGACAACGGTTGGAACCGCGACCGGGATCGCGACCACCGCGAGTTCCGCCAGCGCTTCAGCCGCGATCAATGGCAGCGCGATTGGAACCGCCGTCACGCTCGGGCGGACTGGTGGCGCAACGACCGGTCGTTCCGGGGCTGGAGCGGGGTGCGCATCGGCTTCTACTTCGCGCCGGGCTACGGCTACTACAGCGTCCCGCGCAGCTATTGGGGCCAGAGATTTTACGAAGGCCAGTTCCTGCCTTCGATCTTCTGGCGCTACGAAATCCGGGATTTCGAACGCTGGGGCCTGCCTTGGCCGCCAGCCGGGACCATGTGGGTCTTCGTCGACAACAGCATCTATCTTGTCGACCGTTTCGACGGCTATGTGATCGAGGCCATCCACGACGCCTGGCGTTGGTGACGGCGTTCTTTCATCTTCAGCCGCGTGCGACCGCTTCAGCCGATCGCTGCGACGCCTCAGGAGACTTCGAATGTTCATGACCACGGCCGCAATCGCGCTCGCGGTCGCCGCGCAGGACGCCGCCCCGCGCGTGACCATCTCGCCGTCAGGCTATCGTGAAGCGAAACGATGCGAGGCGC